>NZ_CAKQVD010000027.1 GCF_934277605.1 uncultured Anaerotignum sp. | reverse complement strand
CAGGATCAAACTCTTATATTGAAGTTTTGTTCCGGCCAGATTCTCTGGCTAACTCCGGTTTTTCTAAACCGGCAAAAATCAAGTTCATTATCTCGTCAGCTTGCGTTGTCTTTTCGCTTTGCGAAAACCGCTCCGTTCTTCGCTATTCAGTGCCTCACGCAACCTTCGGTCACATGTTCGCACTTCATAATCAGCTCAGAACTACTCTGACAGAATTGACTATGGGTTGTGTTTATTCATATCCATTGTTCAGTTTTCAAGGATCAATCTGCTTTTCAGCAGCGAAGATTATTCTATCAAATCTTCATTTGTTTGTCAAGTATTATTTTTCATACTTGATTTTGTTTTTTCGCCATCTCTCAACAGCAAATATTATTTTACCAAACTTATCCTCGTTCGTCAAGCACTTTTTATCGTACAATCAGAATGTTGTTTCGCATGGCGCTTTACATGAAAAAAGGCGAACCCTTTCGGCTTCGCCTCTTTTATGTTCTGCCTAAATCGGTTGCAGGCCGCAATCCGTTTCTTCCCAAATCGGAAGGGATTACTTTCTGCCGTATTTCTTGTTGAATTTCTCAACTCTACCGCCAGCTTCCAGCAGCAGCTTCTGGCTGCCTGTGTAGAAGGGGTGGCATTTGGAGCAAACTTCGACTCTGATTTCGTCCTTTGTAGAACCTGTTACAAATTCATTGCCGCAGTTGCATTTTACTTTTACCTGTTTGTATTCAGGATGGATACCTTCGCGCATTTTCTTCACCTCATTTTTCATATTTGTTGATCAATAATCTACGTTATTTAAAGACAACATGAGTATTATAGCATAATCCTTTCGGCTTGGCAACCGAAAATCCCCGAAAAATCAGTGTTTCCCATATTCTTGAGAAATATATCCAAAAATCAAGCTTATTTTTCATGCAGTCCTAATGTTTTTTCCCAAACGTGCAGTCTTTCAATAAATTCCTTGTTATCCTTCGACTTCCGCATTAAGTCAAAAAAGCCCTCAATCATATCCGAATGGTTGAGCTGTGCCGCCATCCGCCGCAGTGCGTAATTGCACTCCAGCTCCTCCGGTGTGAACAGCTTTTCCTCTCGTCTCGTGCCGGATTTCATAATATCCACCGCAGGAAAAATTCTTCTTTCCGCCATGCGTTTATCCAGCACCAACTCCATATTGCCTGTGCCTTTAAATTCCTCAAACACAACCTCGTCCATCTTGCTCCCCGTATCCACCAACGCCGTCGCAAGAATCGTCAGGCTACCGCCGTTTTCAATGTTTCTGGCTGCGCCGAAAAACCGTTTCGGCATATATAGCGCCGCGGGGTCCAGACCACCAGACAGCGTACGTCCACTGGGCGGAATCGTCAGGTTATATGCGCGTGCCAATCGTGTCAAGCTGTCCAGAAGGATAACCAAATCCTTCCCCTGCTCCACCATACGCTTTGCACGCTCCAAAACCATTTCCGTCACCCTCTTGTGATGCTCCGGCTCCTCGTCAAAGGTAGAATATACAATCTGCACATTCTCCCCTTCAATCGAACGCTGAATATCCGTCACTTCCTCAGGGCGTTCATCAATCAAAAGCACAATCAAATGCACCTCCCTGTGGTTGCGGGTAATGGCATTGGCAATCTTCGTCAAAAGGATGGTTTTCCCAACCTTCGGCGGTGCAACAATCATCCCTCTCTGCCCCTTGCCGATGGGTGCAATCAAATCAATGATTCTGCCGGATAACTCCTTCTGCGTTGTTTCCAGCCTCAGCTTTTCCTCCGGATAAATCGGCGTCAAGTCCTCAAAATTGGGGCGGTGTATCGCAAGGTAGGGCGCATCCCCGTTGACCGTCTGCACATAAACCAAGCCGCCGACCTTTTCGCCCTCTCTGGCAGGCCGCACATTCCCCATCACTCTGTCGCCCGTTTTCAAATTAAACCTGCGAATCTGCGCAGGGGAAACATAGACATCATTCGCACCGGGCAGGCAGTTTTCCGCACGCAAAAAACCATAGCCGTCCGGCATGACCTCTAAAATTCCTTCGCCCAATTCCTCAAAAATCTGTTTTTCCCGTTCCGTATGCTCCTGCGGCGGCTTCTCGTCGATATTTTTCCGCGAAAAGTCGGAAGCAGCCGACTGAGGCACAGCCGTATTGCTCTGCGCCTCAGAGGACTGCTCAATCTTCTCAATCAATTCCCCTTTTTTCAAACCGGAAATAGCGGAAATCCCTAAATCCTTCGCCATTTTTCTCAATTCCACAAGAGTCTTTTTCTCCAAATCGCTCATGCTACACTCCTGTTCTTACCGTGGGATTTTAATCACTGTGCCGGGGGACAATGTGTCGCCCTCCTTCAAGCCGTTTGCATCCAAAATCTTCTGATATTCCGCACCGTTGCCAAGCTGGCTCTGTGCAATCGTCCACATGGTATCGCCCTGCTTCACGGTGTATTCCTTCGCACCGCCGTTAGATGCGGAATCCGTCTTTTTCTCGTCCTTTTTGTCCGTCTTGGTGTCCGTTTTTTTCTCGGAATCGTCCGAAGAAGTCCCGCCGTTCTGTGCCTCCAGCTTTTCCTCAAGCTGCATTTTTTCAAGCTGAATGTCCTCATATTTCTGCTTATAGTCCTGGGACTGTGTCAGCTGATTCTGTGCCTCCTCAAGCTGGCTGCTCAGGCTAACCGTACGGAAGATAAAGAAAATAATTGCGATAACCGCAACAACGCCGAGGATAATCGGCAGCTTGCCTCTGTCCCTGCCGTAATCATCATAATATGCGTCATCATAAAGGCTGTCCAGATGCTCCTGCTTCGCCCGCTCCTCAAAGTCCATGTCCTCATAACGGGTGCGGTAGTCAACCTCCTCCATGCCCATTTCGTCATAATATTCCTTTTCCTTTTTGTGCTTTTTCTTTTTGCCATGCTTTGCGGGGGCAGCCGTCTGCAAGGTTACCTCCTCCACAATTTTGGATTTCCTGCGTGCCGGCAAAACGCTCACATATTGAATCCCATCGTCATAATCCTCTTGGTTCATTGTATTCCCCTTTGGTGCGGAAGTATGCACAGCACCCTCGCTGTTTCTTGCACGGCGGGAAACGTAACGTGTGGGGTCGCCCTCCTGCTGGGGTGCCTTGCTCACCTCGTCAATCTCGCTGCCGACCTGCTGCATGCGCACCTCCTTCACCTCCTCCAAATCCTCGCGTCTCTGCGGGCGGCGGTTGCGGTAAGCGGTAGCCTCCAAATCCTCGCTCTTGCCCATCAAGGGGTGGGTTTCCATCAGAATATCCCGCACCTCCTTCGGCAAATCGTTATATAAATCCTCATAATAGCTTTTATCCGTTTCGCTCAGTCCTTCGGCCCTTTTGCCGTTTTTTTCTTCGCTCATTTGATTCCCTCCAAAAAAAATATATCCTTTTTTGAAAATATACCATTTTCACACAATAATCGCATGTTATCTTATATATTTTACAGTTTTATTTCCAAAGTGTCAACCAATGCGCCAAAAATTCAAGAATTTGTAAGAAAACCGCCCGTTCACAAAAAATTCAAAACTTTGGCGGCGTTCTCCTCTTTACATCCTGCCGCGAATTGCATATACTATTGTATAAATCCAAAGGCTTTTAACGCAATAAGGCCGTTTTTCTCAGCACGCCCCAAGGGGCAAAAGGGAGTGATTGCATGAAAATAGAACGGATTAGTGAAAACCAACTGAAATTAACCTTAACGAAGGATGATTTGGCAGAAAGAAAAATCAAATTGGAGGATTTGATAACCCCCTCCGAAAAAACCCAAAAGCTCTTTCATGATATCATGGAGCAGGCGTTGGATGAGGAGGATTTCATTTCGGAAAACACACCGCTGATGGTGGAGGCTGCCCCCTCCGGCAGTGATGGTATTATGATTATCGTCACAAGGGTAAGCAATAAGGAGAAAAAGGCAGCCGTGCCGGATTTGCGCCGTTGGAAGAAAAAACCTCTGGATTCCATGGCACAAAAGGAGGAGAAAAACGCGGATATCCTCGTTTATTCCTTCCCCACGCTCGATGCTGTCATCGGCGTGAGCGTGCGCCTTGCAGATGCGTTCAAGGGCGAAAGTGCCGTTTATAAGAACGAAAATAAGTATTTCCTTGTTCTGCAAGGGGATACATACACCGCCGAGGAATCCACAGAAGCTTTAGAACAAATTTTAAGGGAATACGGCCAAAAGCACATCTCCACGCCCTTGGCAAAATATTATTTGCTGGAGCATGGGGAAACGCTGATTGCGGAGCAAGCAGTCAAAGCATTGGCAAAAACCTTTGGGTAAACACAAAAGGCCTGCGTCACGCAGGTCTTTTTTTATTGCAAATATGCACAAAAAAAGGACACCTCTTAACGAGGTGTCCTTCTGAATTTCTGATAGAATAGCTCTACTCATTCAGTTCACACGAAACGGGTCGGGATTATTTACCCTGGTTGCCGTTCAGTGTAGCTGTCTTTGTAGCTGCATCCCATGTAACATCTGTTACGTTCAGAGCTGTGCCCAGATCTCTCAGAGACAGGAATGTTCTGCCGTTCTTGATCTGTACTGTTGTAGCGGAAGGAATTGTGTTACCGTTTACTGTGATAACCTTCTGACCTGCTACCATTGTGATGATTCTCTGACCATACATGATTGTTACAGTCTTTGTAGCGCCATCCCAACGAACGCTGCTGTTGTCAACGCCCAGTGCTGTTGCAACTGCTCTTACGGGCAGCATTGTGT
Organism: uncultured Anaerotignum sp.; assembly: GCF_934277605.1. Taxonomy (GTDB): domain Bacteria; phylum Bacillota; class Clostridia; order Lachnospirales; family Anaerotignaceae; genus Anaerotignum_A. Next base: position 20,096 of record NZ_CAKQVD010000027.1, on the reverse strand, counting down.
AGCCTTCAGCGGACAGGTATGCGGGTACATCCAGAGCAACTTCCTTGTCGCCTGCATACATCTTGCTTTCGCCAATGGGAACTACAACCTTTGTTGTGAAGGTGTTGTCTTTGTCCTTACCTGCTGTAACAATGTTGATGAAGCCTTCCTTAACAGCGTGGTAATAAGTACCCTTATTGTTGTAGTGTTCTTCTTCAATGGTTTTAGTATCGCCATAGGGTTTGGTTGCCATGAACTCACTGTTGCCCATTGCTTCTGCCTTCAGGTCATAAGAACCTGCGGGCAGTTCTCTGCTCATGTACAGGGAAATGTCGGAGATTGTTACTTCTGCTGCACTGCCGGAAGATTCCTTATCAACCTGGAAACCGAAGTCCTTCTTCAGAGTTTTAACTTCCATGCCGGATTTTTCATCTACCTTGTAAGTAGCATCCTTTTCCAGCTCTCCGATTTTTTCTACCTGCAGTTTGAATTCAGAATTCTTCTTCCACAGACCGTCTTCAGCTTCCTTAACAACTACGTTTGTAGGAACCTTTGTGTTTCTGTAGTCGATGATCAGGTCATTCTTTGCAGCTTCAACTGTGTAGGGAGCTACGAACTTAGCGATTGTAACTTCCTGTGCCTTGCTCATGCCTGCGCCGTCAACCTTCAGTGTAACATCGCCTGTGAAGCCGGGTTCAGCAACCAGCTCCAGTGTGAACTGCAGTTCACCGGGGTCGTCTTTTTTATCAGCACTTGTTGCTTCCAATGCTCTTCTTACAAATTCAAAGCTTTCATAGTTGCCCTTTTTGTAAGCAGCTTTAAAAGTAGCATCTGTTGCACCAAAGGACTTTTTACCTACTGTAACATCTGTTACATAAACGCCTTCGGGCAGCTCCATTGTCAGAGTCTTCTTTGCATCCAGAACCTCTGTTGTGGGTTCCTTGATTGTAACCTTCAGAGCCTTGTGGTCGGAATCGTCTGTGATACCATCGTTCTTTACGTTCACGCCACTGTAGATGACAGGAACATCCTCGTCCTTATCAACAGTTACTGTGATTTCGTCAGCAATAACCTTAGCGATAACAACTGCATCTGCGTTGTTAGCAAAAGAACCGGCAACTGTATCTTCCTTAATTGCTCTAACTGTCAGCTTACACTCAGCGCCAACCTTAGCTGTATCAGCAAGAATTTCAATATCCTTTGCATCAACGGTGATTTTGTCCAGGTTTGCAGCACTTACTGTGATAGTAGCTTCTCTTTCACCTTTTGTAGCGCTACCAGTGTAGTTAGTTCCGCTGTGAACGTAATTGAATGTAAAACCGCTGGACAGCTTCAATTCAAACTTCTGATTCTGTGCAAAGTCACCAACCTTGGATTCGATTGTCAAATCTCTTTCCAGGTTTGCAACGCCCTCTTCTGTGATGTCTGCAACCTTTTTCACAGAAGCCTTAATGCCGTTGTCCTGAACAGTTGCGAAGATCATGTCATCTGTGTGGATATCCAGATCATCGGAATCAACGGATACCTTTGCCTTGGAGCCGGAGCCAACTCTGGTCAGAACTGTGTACAGACCAACCTTGATTACGTCACCCTTTTCCAGGATACCCTCTACGGTTACTTCGATTTCATCCGCATCGCTGCCAAGCACATCAATCTGTTTGATTTTGGGTGCAGTGGCGTTGGTGCCATCCTTGCCCTCTACAATGCTTGCAACCATTTCCTTTGTGCCGCTGACAGCTGCTTTATTTGCCGCAACATTTGCTTCAGCGATTGTTTTCTTTGTACCCTGTACGCCAATCTTGTCACCATCGTTGGTTGTGGTCGCCTTGGAGAGGTCAACAAACTTCGCGTTTTCCAGTTTTACCTTGAATTTTTTAGTGGGTGCGGTGGCTTCGTCTTCAGCTCTGTAATCCGCATCCTTGACGGTCAACTGCAGCTCGGGTGCAGGTGTTACCTTGGAGCCACTACCACCGATATAGTCGGGGGTAACTGCTGTTGGAGTAGTAGCCTTCGCCAAACCGTTTTCTACGTTTGCTGCTTCTGCTTCGGACAGATCCAGAGAGCCAACAACCTTAGCTGTTGTTCCCTTAACATCCAGAGCAAATGCAGTCGCGGGAACTGTGGAAACAACCATAGCTGCCGCTAATACCATGGAAATAAACTTCTTCATGGGTCTCATTCCTCCTTTTGAAATTTTGAATGTTCTCTTCGTTTCATAATTATACAACGAAATGCAGTTCATTCCTCCGCCGCCCTTTCCGCCGTCCCTTCCCTTCCGTCCCTTCCGCTTCCTCCACACCCATTCAGAGATTCGGCTTCCGTTTCTTCCGTTCCGCTTCGGCATCCATTCCTGCTTCGGTTTTACTTTGCATAGCTATCATATCAACAGATTGAAAATTTGGCAAGGGGTTTCCCCCTTTTGTAACATAACTGAAATATTGCAGAAATATTACACCCCCCCGATTTCGCCTTAAATATTACCGATTGAGACCTCCTGCGACCTCGCCCTCCCTATTCTACTTGTAGAAAGGAGGTGAAACATATGAGTAGCTTCACAGAAAACTATAATTTAATCAAGCCCGCAAATGAGGATTATTATGATGTTCAGGATTTCAATGAAAACATGGATACCATTGATACACAGCTTGCAGTGGCGGAAAAAGGGATACAGGCAACCCTACAGGGGGTGCAGGGCATTGCTGACACCCTCGGCACACTCCCCGAAGGGCAGACAGTGGCATCGCTTCTGCAAAACGGACGCTCCGTCATCCGTTCTGTTCAGCATGTGATGTATGCCTCGATTGAGGCAGAGATTACCTCCACCTCTGTAACAATTCACCCCGTCAATCCGGAAAAAACCGTTGTTTTCTCCGAACGTCTTACAAATAACGCCAGAGATACCTATTCGTATGAATATACCCTGACCGAAAATGCGATCCTCATCAAGCATTTTCCTTGTAGGAAGGATGACCTGAAAATCGGTTTTTGGGTTGTCGAATTTGTGTAAACCGAAGAAAAGAGTGATTTTCTAAAGAAAAAGAGTGATTTTCTAAAGAAAAATCACTCTTTTTTATTACAAATCCAGCTTCAAATCATTCTCTTTGATCAAGCCCTTTTTCCGCAGGGGATATGCAAACAGCACCGTCAGCACCGCAGGCAGAAGAAAGCAAACCAAAGCCATGCCGAGCCAATCCATAGAAGTGATGCCCGCCTTTGTGCCTGCCGCAATGTCATTCAGCCATCCTGTGTAAACACCAATCTGCCCAACCAGACCGCAGGTACCCATGCCGGAGGCAACCGCATCCCCGTTCATCTGCATCCGGAAGAAGCAGGTCGCAATCGGCCCTGTGACAGCAGAAGCCAGTGTCGGCGGAATCCAAATCAAGGGGTTCTTCACAATATTCCCGATTTGCAGCATGGATGTGCCAATGCCCTGCGCCAAAAGTCCGCTCCATTTGTTTTCCTTAAAGCTCATCACCGCAAAGCCGACCATCTGCGCACAACAGCCTGCCACTGCCGCACCGCCCGCCAAGCCTGTCAGCCCCAGAGCCGCACAAATCGCCGCACTGCTGATAGGCAAGGTCAATGCCATGCCGACAATCACAGAAACCAAAATCCCCATGAAGAAGGGCTGCAGCTCGGTTGCCCACTTGATTGCATTGCCGACTGCACTTGCCGCCGCACCGATGGAGGGCGCCCACCACATCGAAAGCAGTACCCCCACGCAAATCGTAACCGAGGGTGTCACAATGATATCCACCTTTGTTTCCTTGGAAACCAGCTTCCCAAATTCTGCGGCAAAAATCGTAACCACGAATACAGCCAGAGGGCCGCCCGCACCGCCAAGCTGATTCGCCGCACCGCCGACGGCAATCAACGAAAACAGCACCAGAGGGGGACACTTCAACGCATAGCCGATGGAAACCGCCATCGCAGGCCCCGTGACCGCCTGTGCAAATGTGCCGATTTCCACCAGCACCGCAATGCCAAGCTGCTGCCCCAAGGTTTTCAAAATTGTGCCAATCAGCAAAGATGCAAAAAGCCCCTGTGCCATTGCACCCAAGGCATCAATGCCGTATCTCTTTGCCGAAAAAACGATATCCTTTTTTGCCAGAAAAGCGGCAAAGCCTTTTTGATTCTCGCTCATTTCCTTCTCCTTTTTCCTTTGCATAGTTGTTTTTACAGCTGTCTTGACAGCTCATCGGTTTGATTATACGTTATCCATCGGGGAAAAGCAATAAATTTTCCAAAATCGGTCATACTAAATCAGAAGGAGGGATAACATGAATAAATTTGCGACAGGGCTGCTTTTGGGCGGTGCCGCGGCAGTTGCAGGCATGGGCTATCTGATGAAGGATAAGCGCACCTATCGAAAGCTTGCCAAAAAGGGAAAGCACATGGTTGTAAAGGCGGAGGAGGCCATTGATGATATGATGGAGGATCTCATGCCCTAACAGCAAAATGCAAAAGAGCAAATCTCTCGATTTGCTCTTTTGCTTTGTCGTTTTATCATTTAAAAAGGGGAAGGGTATAATACTTATGTCCTCAAAAGGTGGTTCGTTCCTTTTGACACCCTTATCATATCATTCAAATTTGAATACCATTTGTATAAAAACCAAAGAGTTTTTTAAGAAAATTTGAATAATTTATGAACATAAAAGAAATGGGTGCATCAGCTTAATTTCTCAATCCCCTTCTTGATTCTGCGGATGGATTCCTCTTTGCCGAGGATATCCGCCAGCTCCATTGCACCGCCGGGAGAGGTCTGCTCGCCGGAAAGTGCTGTTCTCACAGGCCACAAAAGCTGACCGTTTTTGATACCCAGCTCGCCAACCAGTGCCATCAGGCAGTCATGGATTGCCGCTTCGTTCCAATCGGAAAGGCTCTCCAAAACGGGCAGCGCCGCCTGCAGGGAGGACAGTGCGATTTCATCGTTGGTTTTCATTTTCTTATGGGTATACAGCTCTGTGCTGTAATCGGGCAGCTCCTTGAAGAAATCCACCAAACGAGGGATATCGTTCAGTGTCTCCAGACGCTTTTGCAAAAGTGCCGCAATTTTTTTCAAATCCAGCCCTGTGCCTGCCAGTACCTCCTCCAGCTTCGGTCTTGCCAGTTCATAATATTTGTCAAAATCCATCGCCTTCAGATATTCGCTGTTCATCCATGTCAGCTTCTTGATATCGAAGATAGAGGGGGATTTGCTCAGCCCCGCAATATCGAATTTCTCCTCCAATTCCTTCAAGGAGAAGATTTCCGTATTATCGGAAGGGCTCCAGCCCAAAAGTGCGATATAGTTCATAATCGCCTCTACCACAAAGCCCTCATTTACCAAGTCCTCAAAGGATTTATCGCCATGACGCTTGGAAAGCTTGTGGTGCGCATCACGCATAACGGCAGGCAAATGCACATAAACAGGGGCCTCCCAGCCAAACGCCTGATACAGCAGGTTATACTTCGGTGTGGAGGAAAGATATTCACTGCCACGCACAACGTGTGTAATATTCATCAAATGGTCATCCACAACATTCGCAAAGTTATAGGTCGGGAAACCGTCTGCCTTCATCAAAATCTGGTCATCCAGCTCTGCATTGTCAACCGTAATATCCCCGTAAACAACATCGTGGAAGGTGGTTGTTCCCGCATCGGGCATCTTCTGGCGGATAACAAACGGCTCGCCTGCGGCAAGCTTTGCCTGTACCTCCTCTGTGGAAAGCTGCAAGCAATGGCGGTCATATTTTGCGAAGGAAACGCCCTCTGCATTGGCTTCCTTCAAGCTTTCCAGTCTTTCCTTGGTGCAGAAGCAGTAATATGCCTCGCCCTTTTCCACCAGCTCCTTTGCATAGCCCATGTATAAGCCCATGCGCTCACTCTGCACATAGGGGCCGTATGCACCGCCGATATCGGGGCCTTCATCATATTTTAAGCCTGTCATTTTCATGGTTTTGTAAATGACATCCAAGGAGCCCTCCACCAGACGGCCTTGGTCTGTATCCTCGATACGCAGGATGAATTTCCCGCCCTGAGATTTTGCAATGAGATATTCATAAAGTGCGGTACGCAGGTTGCCGATATGCATATAGCCCGTAGGGGAAGGGGCAAATCTTGTTCTTACTTCCATTTTTTTCTTCCTTTCTGCTTCGATAAATTGACTTTTCTGAAAAAAGCCGCATATTCCTTTGTATAGTTTATACGCAAATGCCTGCTGTGTAAAGGAAAAACCGAAGAATTTCTTAAGAATTCTGCCCTTGTGTTGCGAAAAAAATTGCTTTTATGGTATACTTTCTTCTAAATAAAACAGACGAAACATACGCTTGGAGTTGATACTATGCAATTAGATAAGGATACACTCCGCAAGCTGCGGGGCTTGATTGTGTTTACCTTGGTCATTTTGGTGGGGCTTTTGCGCTTTGGCATTGTGCTGAAAACCGCAGGTATGCTCCTACATATTCTCTTTCCCTTCCTGCTCGGCGGTGCGATTGCCTTCGTGCTGAGCGTCCCGATGAATTGTATCCAAAGACACCTGTTTGCCACCGCAAAGGCCGGCAGTAAAAAGGAACGGCTCGCCGCTCCCGTCAGCTTGATTGTCACATTGCTTTTCGTGCTGGCTCTGCTTGGCTTGGTAACAAGCGTGGTTGCGCCCGAATTGGCACGCACCGTTGCATCCTTGGGGAAAACATTGCCCGAAAAGGTGCCTGCGCTGATAAAGAAGGCGGAGCAGCTTTTCTCCAACCATCCCGAATTGGTGGATTATCTGGAGCAGCTGCAAGCAAAGGCAAATTGGGAGGAAATCTTCAATCAGCTTGTGACCTTCTTCCGTGTGGGTGCAAATTCCATGCTCAGCTCCACCATCAGCGTAGCAACAGGCATCGTCAGCGGCGTGGGGACGTTTTTCATCGGCTTTGTTTTCGCCTGCTATATCCTTTTGCAGCAGGATTTTCTGCGAAAGCAGATGAAAAAGCTCTTTTTCGCCTATCTGAAAAAGCCGCACGCAGACCGCCTTTTGCAAATCTGCACACTGACCTATCGCACCTTCTCGAATTTTTTGACAGGGCAATGCGTGGAAGCCGTCATTCTGGGAACCATGTTCTTCCTCAGCATGACAATTCTGCGGTTCCCCTTCGCTGTGTTGGTCGGCGTTTTGATTGCGTTTACCGCATTGATTCCTATTTTCGGGGCATTTGTCGGCTGTGCAGTCGGCACCTTCCTGATTCTGACGGTAAATCCCTCGCAGGCAGCTGCGTTTGTCGTGCTGTTCCTTGTGCTGCAGCAGATTGAAGGGAATTTGATTTATCCGAAGGTGGTCGGCGGCTCCATCGGCCTGCCTGCCATTTGGGTTCTGGTCGCCGTAACTCTGGGCGGCAGTCTGTTCGGCATTGTCGGCATGCTGGTGTTCATCCCCATCGTTTCCGTGCTGTATACACTGCTGAAGGAAAACGTCAACCAACGGCTCAGCGAAAAGAATATCAAAATCGACTAAAGAAACATAAAAACAAAAGTCCGCTTAAGAAACCCTTTGTTATGCTTCCATCGGCTTCTTAAGCGGAGCTGCAAGTAATATTCATTTCAAATACAAAAGGCCGCATAAAGCGGAACTATCTTTTTATCATCCCGAAAACCGAAGTTTTTAGCTGAAAGCTTGATAGCATAAGCCGGCTTATAGGTTTCCATATATACCTTTAAGCTTTTAGCCTTGGTATTATCGGCAGATTTAACCTCAATGGGAATTATCCGGCCATCACGCTGAATGATAAAATCAATCTCCGCCCCTCGCTCAGATTCCCAATAATATGTGCGGTAGCCATTCATGGAAAGCTGTGCATTGACATAGTTTTCCGCCATTCCACCCTTAAAGTCATTTATTTCCTCAACCATATAAAGAACGTCGTTGGCAGCCAGGTCCTTCTTGGCACAAAGCAGCCCTAAATCCGACACATAGATTTTAAACGCATCAATATCACGGTAGTTTTCCAAAGGCTTTTTGATTTGCTCCACCTTATAAACCTGTGATACAATTCCGGATAAGCAAAGCCATTCAATCGCATTTTCAAATTCAGAGGCCCGCCCGCCTTTCTTAATCAGCTTATATTGAAAACGGGTATTCTTCTTTGAAAGCTGAACGGTTATGCTGTCATAAGCAAGTCTGGTTTTCTTGATTTCATTCAAGCTGTTATACTTGCTCATGTCATTCAGATAGCTCACAAGTATCATGTCCTGCGTATGACGAACAAGAATATAATCCTTCGTTTCAACAAACTGCTTCACGCACTCCGGCATGCCGCCAACTACAAGGTACTGTCGGTAAAGCTGCATTGCGGCATCATGTAAAGCCGACGGCAGTGGTGTGTCTGTATGAAAGCATCCTTTGATCCGCTCCACCAAATCCCGCTCGCCAAAAGCCAACATAAATTCTTCCATATCCATAGGATAAAGTGTTTTCATATCGACCTTTCCGACAGGGAAAGAGAATTTCGCCCTATTGACCGCAACCCCAAGCAGACTGCCCAGGGCAATGATATGATATTCCGGTGCGTCCTCACAAAAATATTTGAGAGAGGTCAACGCTCTTTCACAAAGCTGTACCTCATCAAATACAATCAGCGTTTTTTCCTTCACGATTGTCTGCCCTGCGATATGGGATAAAATCGGTATCAGATACTCCGGGCTGATATCCTCCGCAAAGGTTTCATTCAACCTCGGATTTGTTTCAAAATTGAAGTATGCCACATTCTCATAATGGGTACGCCCAAACTCCAAAATGGAATATGTTTTTCCAACCTGCCTTGCCCCCTGCAAAATAAGAGGCTTGCGGTGTTTGTTTTCCTTCCATTCTTCCAAGAAGCCCATAATCTTTCTATACATCATCAACCCTCCCTTGTCCCTCTGCATCAAGCATATCAGATATTCCCGCAAAAATCAAACATTTTCGATTCATTTTTCACTCTAAATTGCATGAATATTTCTAAGAAATCAACACAATATAGCATGAATAATGTAAATTTTACATTCTCCCTTATAAAACCGCAATCAAAAGCAACTCCCAAAAAGGCACACACTTCTGTGCATATAAAAAACGCAGATAGAAAATCCATTCGGCCTCTTTCTGCGTTCTTTTTTCAACAATATTTTATGCTGTTCCTTTTTCTCAAGATTCCTTTTTGCCCTCCAAATAACCGCAAATGGCACGATAATACGCCTCTGCCGCCCGCTTGCAGCCCTCCTCCGTACCAAACCGCTCCACATCCGTTGCGTTTGTCAAAAAGCACTGCTCTGCCAAAACCGCAGGGCATCTCATATTTTTCAGCATCCCAAAGGTATCATAAGAATAAACGGTGGTGTCACTCGAATCCCGCAAAACCTTATTGCCGCTTTCGTCATAATAGCCATAACGCACCCCCGCTGTCCCCGTTCCGCGCAAGGCAGCGCCCGCATTTTGCATCTCCTCCGCCAAAAGCGTTGCAAAGGCAAGGCTTTCCTCATGGTTCGCATAGCCCGGCGGCGAGGGAAAGCATTCAAAGCCGTTGGCACTGCTGTTATCGCTTGCGTTGCCATGCACAGAAAGCAGAAGATCGGGATGTCTGCGCCGCAATTTATGGTTACGCTCCGTCACGGTTGCACCCTCTCCTGCATTGCGGGAAAGCACCACCCGAAACCGCCCATCCTCCTCCAAAAGCCCCTGCAGCTCGGAAACAGTGCGTTCTGTCAGATCCACCTCGTTCAAAAGCCCCGTCGCTCCCGTATCCATGCCGCCATGCCCCGCATCCAGTGCAACAGTATAGGGCTTGCTCAGAGCATCATACGCCAAAAAGCCGACATAGCCAATCATAAACAAAATCAATCCACGGCACAGCTTACGCAAAAGGCCGCCCTTTCTTTTTCTGCGCGGACGCCTTTGCGGCTCAAATTCCCGCCAATTTTTTCCCTTCATTGCTTTTCCTTCTTCCGTTTTTCCTTTAGTGTAAATCAATCGAAACGGAAGAACTTAAAGATTTCCTTAAGAAATTCCGCGTGAACCACTCGGCAACAAGTTACCGAGCTTCTTGTTTCAACCACCACTGCTTAGCTAACATACATCGATGTTGCCAAGTCTTACACAATGTCCGCAAGCGTTAGGTTCGGATAGTTCCTATCCTACCGTATGTTCGAGAGGTTTACGCAGTTTTCAGTATGCGTAACCCCTCATTATAGCAAGCAATCTTATCAGCAAGCATGAGATTATAAACCTTACGGCAGCAGCCAAAGGTCTTTGCAAACAAAATATCTTGTTCAGTTGTAGGATATAATCTATACTTGATTGCTTGGCAGACCGCAATTTTATTATACAAAAAAGGCGTTCTTATTTCTGCCTCTCGCCATAGGCTTTTTTGAACCACGCATCAAACGCATGGTTTCTGCATACAAAAAACTGCCCGATAAAGACAGGTTTAATCAAGTAATTCGGTGATATTGCATTTCAAGGCTTTGGCAAGACGCAGCACAATATCAAATTGCGCTTTGTTAATGTCTTTACCCTTCCGTTCATAGGCACGGATGGTATTGAGGGAAACGCCGGATTCATCGGCAAGCTCCTCCTGTGTCAATCCACAATGCTTTCTTGCTGTTTTCAGCTTGCTTTCGCTTTTTTCAAAGTGAGCGTTGAGGACTTCGTAGCTCTTTTCGACGTCTGCTTCGTGAAGCGTCCCGTAAAGTCCGAGAAGCTCATTATACGGAACCGTGTCAAGGATACTCTTGAATGTGCGCCCTGAGTACCATTGGTAATGAGTCAGCATCCATCCCACCCAATAAACAGGGCTTCTTTCGTAGCTTTCGATAAGCTCTGTATCATAGTCTTTGCCGGTAGTCTTTTCCATGACCTCTAAAAAAAGCTCCAATCCGCTTTTGCCTGCAATGTATTTCGGATTACCGCTTTCTATTTCCTCTGCGATTTCGGATTGGATAAAGCGTTTCAGGTAGTCTTCGCCATCCATTCCGAACTCGATAACTGCATCATGGAGCATATTACCGACAGCACGGGAAGCCTTATTCAGATATAACTGACTGTAGGCGTGGGTCGTCATTTTGCATATCCTCCCTTATAATATCCAGAACAAAAATGTCGTCCATAAGCTGATGCAGGTCTTTTTTATGGCTTGCGTAAGTAGCTCGTGCGTTTTGGTCTCGTTCAGCTCTCTTGAAGTAATATTCCCGATAGTCGGCAACCTCGTAGCCGATAAATTCAATGTGCTCAAAGGAGCGTTTTGAAAGCAGCACAACCTGTTCACCCAGCGTACCGAGTTTCATTGCCATATTTAAGTCCCGCAGAGAGATTGTGTTGTTCACAAAGTCTTCTGCAAAGGAGAAATAAGAATCATCGGCACGATAGCCGATCATAACATCGACGTTGGCTGTCTCCAGCATAAAGTGATTCAGAATAAACTCCCTTGCATTGTTGCCGATTGGAGAAGTAATGTCGAACTTTCTGTGGGCAAGTAAAACGGCAAGCCAGTTCAGAATGTTGACCTCTCCCTTTGTCAAATGCATTACATTCAGTCCGTCAAGGGACAACTGATATTTGTTTGAATAGCCATCATTTTTAATAGGGCAAGCCCACTCTTTTGCAAGCTCGTCGCTTTCTGTACAGTAAAAGCCCTGTCCGTAGTCGTTATATTTTTTTCCAATACCAAACTTCGGCACCTCAACGATTTGCTGAGAGCCGTGGTAAATAACTATATCCTGTTTCATAGCCGCCTCCAAAAATAATACCGTGGTATTAGTTGATTCTCATTGTAATACCGTGGTATTAGTTTGTCAAGGGGTACGCCGAATATCTCCGCACGATGAGCTGCTTCCACAAGTATCCATTGGTATATAAGCTTTAGGGATACACCTTTTCACATTGGGAAGCTGGCAGTTTAATTGACGTCAGCTTCCCGTTTTTTCATCACTTTTTGGGCTTTGCTCTGTTCGTTTACGCCCCTTCAATTTTTCCAATGAGTAGATGTCAATCTTCCGGACGCGCTGGCCGCCGGATGATAACATCCAGTTCGGAATGCCGCACCCTCTGGGTGTCCAGCGTTCTCTGCATCTCTGCAAAGGCTCGTTTCTGCTCCTGCATGGAATCTACCTGAAGGTAGTCCCTGCCAAACCGCGACATATCCTTTACAATGACACGCCTGACCTGACCGGACTGTATATCCGAGATTATCTGCTGGAACCCTGGGCGCCGGAACGTGGTCCCACTCACTCCGTCGTCGATATAGAACCGGATGTTGTTGTATCCCCGTTCCCTGGCATATCGCTCCAGCATCTGGCGCTGAGACGAGATTTGTCAAGGGTGTTTTATACACAAAATCACACAAGAATTTTAGGCAACGAGGCACTACTCCCTTTGGAAACCCTGTGTAGGCTTCCTTGCTATTTCAACATAATCATATGATTACTTCAGGTTTTGAGTAAAACATGATTTTTATTATACTCAATTACGCCGTCTTTTTGCATTTTAGAAAGTTCATTGCACATGGTGCTGCGGTCAACATTCAGATAATCCGCTAACTGCTGACGGTTGTATGGAATGAGAAAAGAATTACTTCCAAATTGTTTGGCACATTCCGAAAAATAGGACATCAGCCGTCCCCGGATAGATTTAGAACTGGTATGCTGAATCCTTTGAGATAACTGAAGGCTTTTGTGGGCACAAACCGTCAGCAAATTCCGAATGAGCTTTACGTGAAATGGGCAAGCATTCGTACAGGTTGTCAATACCCGGCCAACATTCATAAACAATACAGAAGTATCTTCGGCAGCTGATACCGTGACCAGCATTGGCTGCCCCGGAATACAGGCATATACTTCGCCAAATACGGAACCGGGAGGAACATCACTTAAAATGCTGCTGTTTCCCCAAGTATCACTACAAGATATCATTGCTTTGCCGGACAGGACAACGCCTATGTTCTCTGTAATATTTCCTTCGGACAAAATGATTTCTCCTTTTTTGTAACTGTGTTTTGCAGCGTTTAGACACCCCAAAAGAGAGTCGATTTCTTTATCTTGTAATCCACGAAACAGTAATGTATTTGATAAGTTCATATTTCTCTCCTTTCTGTTGTTGTAACAACAGACTTTCCTGTTTGATTATATTATAATACAATCAAAAATTCAAGAGAAGGGAAGGATCAAAATGATTCGGAAAATCATTCAGATAGATGAAGAAAAATGTAATGGCTGTGGTGCTTGTGCCGAAGCGTGTCACGAAGGGGCAATCGGCATGGTAAATGGAAAGGCGAAACTTTTGCGGGATGATTATTGTGACGGCTTGGGTGATTGCCTGCCAACCTGCCCCACCGGTGCAATTTCCTTTGTAGAACGGGAAGCTGCAGCTTATGATGAAAAGGCCGTACAGGAAAATATTCGGAAAAAGCAGGAACAAAGTCACACCTCCGCCGCTCCCCATGCGGGATGTCCCGGCAGCCAGATGCAGCGTATCCAGCGTTCACAGGAATCTGCACATTCTAATCCGGTGTCGGCTGAATCACAGTTGGGACAATGGCCCTGCCAGATCAAGCTGGTTCCGGTCAATGCTCCGTATTTTGACGGGGCAAAGCTGTTGATTGCGGCTGATTGCAGTGCATATGCCTACGCCAGAATGCATGATGAATTTATATGTGGGAAAATTACAATCATTGGCTGTCCCAAGCTGGACAGCGTGGATTACAGCGAAAAGCTGACGCAGATTATCCAAAACAACAATATCCAGAGTGTGACCATTGTGCGGATGGAGGTTCCCTGCTGCGGAGGGCTTGAGATGGCGGCGAAAAAAGCTTTGCAGTCCAGCGGGAAATTCATCCCCTGGCAGGTGGTCACTATCTCGATTGATGGAAAGATTCTGGAATAATTGTGGACTTGGATTCAGAGAATAAATCGAAACAAGCATGAAACTACAACGATGTGATGGGAGGCGATGATTGTGAGCATAAAAATCAAAAATATTTCAAAATCGGAAGTATTAACACTGAAAGAACAGATTTCTTATCAGGAGGGGCAAGTTGTCAGCAAGACTCTGGCGCAAAACCCGGCGGTAAGTATTACTCTGTTCTCCTTCGCAAAAGGCGAGGAAATCAGCACCCATGAATCGGGTGGCGACGCCTTTGTCACCTGTCTGGACGGCGTTGGAAAAATCACCATTGACGGCACAGAATATCTGCTGCATGAAGGGGAATCCATCGTCATGCCAGCCGGGCACCCTCATGCGGTATATGGACAGGAAGCGTTCAAGATGCTTTTGGTCGTTGTATTTTAAGCAAGAAATGAAAGTGTAGGGATTTCGTGATGAAACCAAAAATAAAAATTAGTCTGATTGAGCAAAAAGGTCACATGGGTTGCCATTACGGTCATCAAATCGGCGACACTTTTGACTTTGATACGGAAAGAGGAAATCTATGCCCCATGGCGATGCATGTCGCATTTCCTTATATAGCACCGAATTCAAAACCACTGAGAATAGCATAAAGAGGTTAATTTTTAGTTGTGCCGCCCACTCAGTGAGGGAAGTAACTTTAAAATCCAGAGACAGCAGGTAGGAGCGGTGCATGTAGGAAGGCGTTCTTGGCTTAGGTCCACAGACAGAATATCTGTTTTTAAGCTTTTTATTGGTGTAGGAAAGATCAAGATTCCAAAAACGGTCAATGATGTCCCATGTAGAGCGGGCTATGGAATCAGGATTAGGATAATATTTACGTAAATTTTTGACTACAAAGTTTTGGTAGTCGGAATGACTGCCACAGTTAACAGGTAACAAATAAAATCGCCTCCAATCGAAAAAAAATATGTCTTATATAAGGGCGCGAAGCGCCGCATTTTTCGGTGGATTTGTCAAGTGTTTTTGATAAAAAAGTAGGGGATTTTAATAAAAAAGGAATCTGAAAGCCTTATATTTAATGGCTTAAAGATTCCGAGAGACTATTTTTCATTATGGAGGTAAATAAATATGGAACAAAAAATGTTTTGCTATCAATGTCAGGAAACTGCCGGGTGTAAGGGCTGCACCATATCAGGCGTGTGCGGGAAGAAGCCCGATGTTGCGGCCATGCAGGATCTGCTGGTCTATGTCACAAAAGGGCTTTCGGCTGTTACTACTGCACTGCGTCAAGAGGGGAAGCAGGTCGCTGCGGAAATCAATCACTTGATCACCCTAAACCTGTTCACTACCATCACCAATGCAAACTTTGACAAGGAGAGCATTGAGGCAAGAATCCGTGCCACACTGACAGAAAAAGAGGCACTGTTGGCGCAGGTCGAAGATTCTTCCAGCCTGCCCGAAGCAGCAAAATGGGGCGGTTCCGGTAACTGGGAAGAAAAGGCCAGAACGGTCGGTGTTCTTTCTACTGAAAACGAGGATATCCGTTCTCTGCGTGAGCTGATTACCTATGGTTTGAAGGGACTGTCCGCTTACTCGAAGCACGCAAATGTGCTGTTAAAAGACGATGGTGAGGTTGACGCATTCCTTCAGCGGGCGTTGGCTGCTACTCTGGACGACAGTCTCAATGCGGAGGATTTGATTGCCCTGACCATGGAAACCGGAAAGCACGGTGTATCCGGTATGGCTCTGCTGGACAAGGCCAACACGGAAGCCTATGGAAATCCCGAAATCACGAAGGTCAAGCTTGGTGTTGGGACAAATCCCGGTATTCTGGTTTCCGGTCACGACCTGCGGGATCTGGAAATGCTGCTGGAGCAGACACAGGGAACCGGCGTGGATGTTTATACCCATTCCGAGATGCTCCCTGCCCACTATTACCCGGCATTCAAAAAGTATCCCAACTTTATCGGCAACTACGGCAATGCGTGGTGGAAGCAGAAGGAGGAATTTGAATCCTTCAACGGTCCCATCCTGATGACAACCAACTGCATCGTTCCGCCCAAGGACAGCTACAAAGACAGACTCTACACCACCGGCGCAGCCGGATATCCGGGCTGTACCCATATTCCCGGAGAAATCGGGGAGCAGAAGGATTTTTCCGTTATCATTGAACACGCAAAAAGATGCGCTGCACCTACTGAAATTGAAACAGGAGAGCTGATCGGCGGATTTGCCCATGCGCAGGTTTTGGCTCTGGCAGATCAGGTAGTTGAGGCGGTAAAAAGCGGTGCAATCAAAAAGTTTGTGGTCATGGCCGGCTGTGACGGACGGGCAAAGAGCCGAGATTACTATACCGAATTTGCCAAAGCACTGCCTAAGGATACAGTGATCCTTACTGCGGGCTGTGCAAAATATAAGTACAACAAGCTGCCTTTGGGCGATATCAACGGAATTCCCCGTGTTCTGGATGCCGGACAGTGCAACGACTCCTATTCTCTGGCCGTGATTGCCATGAAGTTAAAGGAAGTTTTTGGCCTTGATGACATCAACGACCTGCCTATCATCTACAATATCGCATGGTATGAGCAGAAAGCAGTCATTGTTCTCCTGGCGCTTCTATACCTTGGGGTAAAGAATATCCATCTCGGTCCTACCCTCCCGGCATTCCTCAGCCCGAATGTGGCGAAGGTTCTGGTGAAAAATTTCGGCATTGCAGGGATCGGCACCGTAGAAGATGATCTTGAGCTGTTTTTCGGCGCAAAGTAATAAACCACAACAGCATTTGAATTTCTTAGCTTATCTTAGGTCAGGAACGGCATTACCGTTCCTGACCTTTGTCCTTTTTGTTATTAGGAATCTGCTGCTCCTTCTGCGCCTGCCGCACCAATCTCCGTACAGCCCTATATCCTCATTCAGCATGCGGGAAACCGCCTTTTTGCTGTCAAACATTAGAAGCGGGTTGTACTTCTCACCGTAAATCTCCTGCACGCAGTTCTCCGCTTCCTGCTCCTTAGTGGGGCAGATTGCCTGCCTTGCTTCATACATCTGCACTGGGTCGAAGCCCTGGGCCTGCTCCCGAAGCCCTGCATACTCGTTCAAGGCAGCGTCCAACTCAGCGGAATATTTCTGTTCCTGTTTTTCTAACCGTTTCAGATTCTGCTCCATGGCTGCAATGTCTTTAGGAAATTTATCGGTAGCATCTTCCTCGGAATATGCCAGCGACGCCAGAAGCAGATTTTTCTCCGAACGCAGTTCCTCCAAATCCTCTGTCAGTGCCACTATCTTAGCCGCCAGCTCCCGGTGCCGGAACACATGGACAGCAGCTTTTCCCACTGTATTTTGCTTAGCTCAATCGGTAAAGCAACCACAAATTCACGGGCAAGGCGGCTGTCTTTTGTTTTTTCATTTTCTTCTACGGCGTTCCAAAGCACGCCCCGTTCTTTCCATTCTGACGGGGCGAACTCTGGTAGGAATACTTCCTGCCAGACCAGTCCTTTCTTGCGGGTGTAGTCATGCAGCACCCCATCATAATCATTGAGGATTTTAGAACAACTCGGATAAGCGGAAGCTGCAACAGTGCTTCTTCCTGTGCCACGGCTGACTACTTTTGCTTCCAGATGATAGATTGCCATTTGTTTTCACCGTCCTCTCAAGGGACGCCCTGCAACGGGGCCCTTTTTCGCTTTGTGGGATACGTTGAAACAGCGTATCCTTGTTTTTGTTTCTTTTTGCAAAAAAGAAAAGGGTGTCGTGAACAGCATAATACCAAATATCCATCTGTTTGGTATCACGCTTTTTCCGAAAATCGTTGTGGTAGCAAAAACGCCCCCGTTTGGTATCGCAGTAATGCCAAACGAGGGCGATAGTAATATCAGAAGCTGTCAGCGAAGTCCAACGCCGCCGAAATGTTCTCGTCATCCTCGGCAGACGGAGCTTCAACGGTGGCAGGCGGCGTGAAGCTCAGCATACCGACAGGTGCAAACCGCAAGCTCTGTTCAATGGCTTCCGTCACCCGTCTGAGAAAAGCATCCTCTTTTTCACGTGTTTCCAAATAGGGATCGGAAGCAAGCCGAGCCTGCCGTTCAAAGTGGTCATTGATGGCGGTAACAATCGCCTTGCTGTACGAGCGACACTGCTTTTTGTTCATCCGCTGTAAATGCTCATAGGCTCAGCGGTCATCTTCATCCGAAAGGTTTAAGCGTAGTGTGGTCGTGTAGATCTGCTTCATACGATGCCGCCTTTTCTGCTCTGCTTCTGCCCAGCAAGCAGCTCATATCCCTTTGCGGTAGCGCAAATATCATCGTTGATGACAACACGGTCTTTGTCATAGCAGCCGAAGTTTTTGAGGATACAGCTCCCGCCGCCTACCACATACAGATGCATCAGTTCGGGATCGTATTCATGCTCACGCAGTCTGCGGAAGATGCCCTCCGCATATTCTTGCGGTATCACGGATGGCGGTCAGATAGCGTTCACTGATACGCCTTAAAGCTGTCCTTCTGTTCACTTACCCAAGTCAGCGGAAGCCCTGCCGCAAGGTGGACACAAGCAGAGGTCAACCTGCGGATATTCAGCTCATGTGCAACGGCGGCAAGCGTGAGAATATAGTAGTCGCTGTCGGTCATTTTGTCGGAGATAAATTCCTTGTGTTCTTCTCCGATGTGATAATATCTGCCCTCATAGACAAGCAGGTTGCTCTTGAAGGTCGGCTCTTTGTCGTAAGCGGCAACGCCCGTCTTAAAGCAGCAGTGGGCAGTCTTGATGTTGCCATAGCCGTGGTCGATGCCGATGATGATGGGATTGGTGTTGTAGTTGTTCATAAAATTCATAGAGTTTCCTTTCTGCCGCTGGTGCGGCTGTATTTGCTCCACACCGGATGAAACACCATGCGCCACAAGCAGTTACGCCTGTGGCGGCAGGTCTTGCATCCCGCAAGAAAAAAAGAAGGCGGGTAGCCTCTGCCGGTCGGATCTGCCCCAATGTACTGTGATTGGCAAGACTGGCGCAGGCTGCCCCCTTTCACCCTGCGGTACGGGAAGTGCGGTCGTCCTCCATCGCGGGTCATGGCGGTTCCCGGCGCAGCCAGCGCCGGGGTACAGGCCCATCGGGTTATGCTCGTGCCTTTGATGTGATCTTCTGACAAGCGGAGCCGGGGAGAACCTCACCTCCTTTGTTCCGGCTCCGCTTGCAGGCAGTCGTCGCGCCCTTGCCTGGAACGCTCACCGTTTTCGCAGTGCGCAATGGATTTCGTGACTTACATACTGGTTATGAGCGGGTAACTTCCCACTGTTTTTCAAAGTACAGGCGGGGACAAGTCCCCTCACCTACTTAAGTAATGGGAAGGCGATTTTGACCCGCTTTTGAAGCACTTTTTAGAAATTTTCTTCTAAATTTTTTCTCAGCTTTTCCAAAAGTGCCCGTTTCCTCCGCCGGAAGGTGGACAGCACCAAATTCATGGCAGCGCAGACCTCGCGCTCTGACTTCTCCAGGAAGTACAGCCGGTAGATGATCTGCTGTTCTTCCTTACTCAAGGTGCTGAACAGTTCCTCCATCCAGAGAGAAGAAACCGCCTGTTCCTCCACCGGCTTGCTCTCACAGGCAAACTGCCTGTCCTGTTCCAAAAGTCGCTCATAGGAATCCTCCCTGCTGGGAGTGAAGGTTGCGGTCTGGGTGTCCTGATCTGCTGAAAATCGTTCGGTTTTCAGCTGGCGGGTGAAATAGCCCTCCTTGGCGGTGTAATGCCAGTAGGCGCGGCAGACCCCCTCGGTCACCGGCACTGCTTGCCCGTCTATGTAAAGATAACGCTGTTTTTTGTCCTTACTCATGGTCGTTCCTCCGTTTCGATTCGTGGGTTCGTTTGCGGACAAATCGAAACGGGGCGGCGACCGACAACGAGGAAAAATAGATTATACGCGTGAACAGATAGCAGATCGAGCTGAAATCAGTTCTCGTTTTCTGGCAGCTATCGAGAATGACAAACGGAAGCCGAGTCTGGATGTTCTGATTCGTTTGGTTAATGCCATTGGTGCTTCATTTGATGAAATTCTTGCTCCACAGATGGAGCGAGGAAGTGAAACCATTGACCGTATCCAGCGTTTCATCCTGCAATGCAGTCAGCGGCATCAGGAACTTTTACTTGCCCTGATTGATAAAATGCTGGACACCAGAGAAAAACAAGAGAAAAAATAAACGCGGTGGGTTTTGATTGATATAGTCCCCTTAGAGTAGACACTCGAAATAGCAAAAATTTCGAGACTACAATAAGGGGACTATTATTATGCCA
>NZ_CAKQVD010000026.1 GCF_934277605.1 uncultured Anaerotignum sp. | reverse complement strand
ACAATATGCTGGTGCATTTTTCCGGCACAGAGGAGCTTATCGGGCAGATGGTTCCTGTTAAGATTGTGGATAACAAAACATTTTATTTAATCGGCGAAAGGATTTAAGGTGAACAAAATGGCAACAATTTTTGAAATGGCAAGAGCATTGGGCGAAGAACTGCAGAAAACACCTCAGGTTGAGGCACTGCTGTCTGCAAAGGAAGCATACGAAAACGATGCGGAAATCGCAAAGCTGGTAGAGGAATATACAAAGCTGCATTATGATTTTGAAGCAAAAATGAATGCAGGCGGCATTTCCGTAGAGGAACAGAGAGCCTTCAATGAACAGATGAAGGAAAAGGGCGAAGCAATCAGAACAAATAAGCTGGCTTCCGATTTATATGTTGCGGAGCAGAACTTCAACAACTTCATGAACTCCGTATTCGGCATTATCACAGCAACACTGACAGGTGAGGAGCCTGAACAGAGCGGCGGCTGTGATCCTAACTGCTGCTCTTCCTGCGGCGGCGGCTGCCACTAATCGTAAATAAGGAGATTGTATGTTTGCCCGAATGAAGAATATCAAATGATTCTTTGTTCGGGTTTACTTGCTAAAAAAGGGGAAGGAGGAAAACATCCATGGCGAAAATCACACCAATGATGCAGCAATACTTTGAAATTAAAGAGCATTACAAGCATTGTCTGCTTTTTTTTCGTTTAGGGGATTTTTATGAAATGTTTTTTGAGGATGCGCTGATTGCCTCAAAGGAGCTGGAAATTACCCTGACGGGAAAGGATTGGGGACAGGAGGAACGAGCCCCCATGTGCGGCGTACCGTTTCATTCTGCGGACGGATATATTGCACGTTTGATTGAAAAGGGATATAAGGTTGCCATCTGTGAGCAGGTGGAGGACCCGAAGGCCGCCAAGGGCTTAGTCAAGCGGGATGTTGTGCGTGTGATCACACCGGGAACGGTGGTGGACAACACCGTTTTGGATGAAACGAAGAACAACTATATCCTCTCTGTTTTCAGCAGCAGCGGCGGCTACGGCATTGCGGTCTGCGATGTGACCACAGGCGAATTTCAGACAACGGAGTTTCGCAGTGTGCAGGCGGCGGCGAAGATTTTGGATGAAACGGCAAGGTTTTCTCCTGCGGAATTGATTTGCAACAGCGAATTTCTTTCTACCCCCTTGGCACAGCAGATAGAACAGCGGTTTCGTTTATATTTGAATGATATTGACAGCCGCATGTATGAATATTACACAGCGAAGGATGCCCTGCTGGCACATTTTAAGGTAAAAACCTTGGAGGGCTTTGGCTTGCAGAAAAAGCAGCTTGCGGTTTGTGCATCCGGCGCTTTGATGTGGTATTTGAATGAAACACAGAAAAATGATTTGAGCCATATTTCCGCCTTGAAGTATTATACGACGGGGGATTTCATGCTGTTGGATGTTTCCAGCCGCAGAAATCTGGAGCTGACGGAAACCATGCGAGAGAAGAACAAGAAGGGCTCTCTTTTGAGCGTTTTGGATAAAACCCAGACGGCTATGGGGGCAAGGCTTTTGCGCAAATGGGTGGAGCAGCCGCTGCTCTCCAAGGCGGAAATCAATAAACGTCTGGATGGGGTGGAGGAATTGTTCCAAGACCTTTTTCTGCGGGAAGAAATCAAGGAAATTCTCCGCTCCATGTATGATTTTGAGCGAATCATGTCCCGTGTGGTTTATCAAAACGCAAATGCAAGGGATTTGGCTGCACTGAAAAATTCCATTGAAAACCTGCCCTTGCTGAAGGAGATTCTTTCTCGCTGCAAAAGCCCATATCTTTCGGAGCTGCATGAGAAGCTGGATGCCTTGGAAAACATTCATACGCTGATTGCACAGTCGATTGTGGAGGATCCTCCCTTTTCTGTCAGAGAAGGCGGCATGATTCGGGAGGGCTTCCATGAGGAGCTGGATACCTATATCAAGGCGAAGGAAAACGGCACAGCTTGGATTAAGGAGCTGGAGGAGCAGGAGCGGGAGAAAACAGGCATTAAGAATTTGAAGGTGCGCTTTAACAAGGTGTTTGGCTATTATATCGAAGTGACCAAGTCAAATCTGGAAATGGTACCCGAAGGCTATATCCGTAAGCAGACGCTTGCCAATGCGGAGCGTTTTATTACGCCTGAGCTGAAGGAATTGGAAGAATTGATTTTGGGCGCAGAGGATAAAATTACGACACTGGAATATGATATGTTCTGCGAAATCCGCAATGCCGTTGCGGCAGAGGTGGAGCGGATTCAATATTGTGCGTATATCGTTTCTGTCATTGACTGCCTGCAATCCTTGGCGGAGGTGGCACAGAGCAGAGGCTATGTGAAGCCGCTTGTGGATGAGGGAGATATCATCGAAATCCAAGACGGGAGACATCCTGTAGTGGAAAAAATGATGGACGGGCAGTTTATCCCGAATGATACATACCTTGACCAAGAGGAAACACGCCTTGCCATCATCACAGGGCCGAACATGGCGGGGAAATCTACCTATATGCGACAGACAGCCTTGATTGTGCTGATGGCGCAGATTGGCAGCTTTGTTCCTGCGAAAAAGGCACACATCGGCATTGTGGACAGAATCTTTACCCGTGTGGGTGCATCGGATGACCTTTCCGCCGGACAAAGCACGTTTATGGTGGAAATGACGGAGGTCGCAAATATCCTGCATAATGCAACCAACAGGAGCCTTTTGATTTTGGATGAAATCGGGCGAGGGACAAGCACCTTTGACGGACTTTCGATTGCGTGGGCGGTTTTGGAATATATTGCGGATACCAAGCAGATTGGTGCGAAAACGCTGTTTGCAACCCATTACCATGAGCTGAGTGAGCTGGAGGGCAAGCTTTCCGGCGTGAAGAATTATTGCATTGCCGTACAGGAGCAGGGAGAGGATATTATTTTCCTCAGAAAGATTCGGCGTGGCGGTGCAGACCACAGCTACGGGGTGCAGGTGGCACGCTTGGCGGGCTTGCCGAATAAGGTGATTCGCCGCAGCGGACAGATTTTGAAGCAGCTCAATGCGGCGGATATTACAAAAAAGGCAAAGCAGCTTGCGACACAATCCAAGGAGCAGATGGAGGATACCGTGCAGCAGATGGATATGTTTCACATTGCACAGACACAGCTGGCGGATGAGCTTTCCAAGCTGGATGTGATGGCGATGACACCGATAGAGGCGTTGCAAACGCTGTTTGAGCTGCAAAAAAAGGCGAAAGGTCTGTAAGCCTTGAGAAAGGAGGAGGTCTATGCAAAAAATCCGACTGTTAGATGCAAAAACCATCAATAAAATAGCGGCAGGAGAGGTTGTAGAAGCCCCGAAATCCGTTGTGAAGGAATTGACGGAAAATGCCATTGATGCCGGTGCAAGCAGTGTGACCATCGAAATCAAGGAGGGCGGCATTTCCTATATCCGCATTACCGATAACGGCTGCGGGATTGCGAAGGAGCAGGTGAAGGAGGCCTTCCTGCGCCATGCGACAAGCAAAATGACACAGATTGAGGATTTGGAGCATATTTTCACATTGGGGTTCCGCGGCGAAGCCTTAGCGAGCATTGCGGCGGTGGCACAGGTGGAAATGCTGACCAAAACCAAGGAGGAGGAAATCGGCATACGCATTTTGATTCATGCGGGAGAAATTCAAGAAATTGAGGATATCGCCTGCACGGAAGGCACCTCCATTACAGTGAAGAATCTGTTTTATAATGTGCCGGCACGCAGAAAGTTTTTGAAAAAACCGGCAACCGAAAGCGGCTATGTTTCGGATTTGGTAAACAAAATTGCACTGGGACACCCTGAGGTTGCCATTCATTATATCAACAACGGAAATACGGTTTTGCATACGGCAGGGAACAACGATCCCAAAACAGCGGTATTTTATGTTTATGGCAGGGAGGCGGCGGGCAGTATGCTCCCCGTTTCCTATCGAAAGGGAGAATATGCTGTCAGCGGCTTGATTGGCAAGCCTGAGCTTTGTCGGGCAAACCGCAATTATGAAAACCTTTTCATCAACGGCAGATTTATCAAAAATGCCGTGGTTTCCTCTGCGGTGGAGGATGCCTACAAAACAAAGCTTTTGATTGGGAAATTCCCTGTTTTTGTGCTGAACCTGGAGGTGGAGCCTGCGCAGGTGGATGTGAATGTGCATCCTGCGAAGCTGGAGGTTCGCTTTCGCAATGATGATGCGGTGTATGAATTTTTCTATACGGCAGTTGCGAAGGCCTTGCAGGAAACGGTTTTGATTCCCAATGCGGTTTTGGAAAAAAAGCCGAAGGAAAAACTGCCGCAGGCAGAGCAGCAGACCTTGGCAGAGCTGCCGCAAAGGGCAGAGCCGCCGAAGGAAAGCGAGCCGAAGCAGGCAGAGCCTTTGCAACGGGAAGGGATACCCCCGCAGGCAGAGGGCGTGATTCTCTCCAAGGCGGAGCGGGAAACGCTTTTGCGTGCCGCAGAGGAAAAGCCGCAGACGGCTGTGAGCGGACGCAGTGTGGATGAGCTGCTGAAACGCACACCCAAGACAGAGGGCTTTGCGCAGACAGCGGTGCCTTACCGGAAGGAGACACCAAAAGAAGAAGAAAAGCCGCCGGTGCAGACGGCAGAGCCGCAGAAACCGTTTTTTGAAAATTATCGTATCATCGGGCAGGTGTTCCGCACCTATTGGATTGTGGAGCAGGAGGATTGCTTATATCTGATTGACCAGCATGCCGCACATGAACGGGTGCTGTTTGAGGAATTTATGCACAAATACAGGGAAGAAAAAATTGCATCTCAGCGGATGCTGACACCCCTGATGCTCAACCTGACACCGATGGAAACAGAGGTTTTGCGGAGCAATCGGGCGCTTTTGGAGGGATTTGGCTTTGCCTTGGAGGAATTCGGCGAAAGATATGCCCTTTGTGCAACGCCGTATCTTCTGCAAAATCCCACAGAGGTTGGCTTTTTTACCGATTTGTTGGACAGATTGGCGGAGGAACGCATTTCCAACATCTATGATACAAAGCTGTTGGCAGTGGCGACCATGGCGTGCAAGGCGGCTGTGAAGGGGCATGATGTTTTGAGCAGCGCGGAGGCAGAGGCATTGATTCATCGGCTTTTGCGGCTGGAGCATCCCTTTACCTGCCCCCATGGCAGACCGACGATCATCAAGCTGACAAAATATGAAATGGAAAAGATGTTTAAACGGATCCAGAATTGAGCAGGTGAAGCTATGAAAAAACCTTTGATTGTGATTGGCGGCCCGACGGCCTGCGGCAAGACAGGCTTTTCCATTCGCTTGGCAAAGGAAATCGGCGGAGAGGTCATTTCTGCCGATTCCATGCAGATATACAGATATATGGATATCGGAACGGCGAAGGTTACGCCTGAGGAGGCAGACGGGATACCGCATTATTTGATTGATGAGCTGAATCCGGATGAGGAATATAATGTCATGCTGTTTCAGCAGAAGGCAAAGGCCTATATGGAAGAGATTTGGGCGAAGGGAAGGATTCCCATTCTGGTTGGCGGCACAGGCTTTTATATCAATGCCCTGCTCTATGATAACGATTTTACGGAAACGGAAAATGACAGCTCCTATCGGGAGGAATGTTATCGGATTGCAAAGGAGGAGGGTGCAGAGGTGCTGTATGCACGGCTGCAAGAAATTGACCCTGCCTATGCGAAAAATATTCATGCCAACAACGTCAAGCGTGTGACAAGGGCATTGGAATATCATTATTTGACGGGACAGAAATTTTCCGAGCATAATGCGGAGCAGAAGGAAAAGGAATCGCCCTACAATGCGGCAGTGCTTCTCTTGACGATGGAGCGGGAAACGCTTTATGCACGCATTGAGCAGAGGATTGATTTGATGATGGAGCAGGGGCTTTTGGCTGAGGTAAAAGGCCTGCTGGAGAAGGGCTATTCTCCCGATTTGGTTTCCATGCAGGGCATTGGCTATAAGGAATTTGTGCCTTATTTCCGAGGGGAATGTACCTTGGAGGAGGCGGTTGTGCAGCTGAAAACCAACACACGCCGTTTTGCAAAGCGGCAGTTGACTTGGTTTAAGCGGCAGATTGACGGGCTTTGGATTGACATGAGCAAAACCGACGGGGCGGATGCCATGGCAGAGGCAATGGCATATTTTCGGGAACGGGGCGTTTTGTAGGCTTCAAAAAAAATCGATTCGTAAAGAAGGGATTGCAATGTGGTCAACCGTTTGGTTTTCGTTTACGGTTTTTGAATTATATGCGTATTTTATTATTTACAGCTTTCTTGGATGGGCGATGGAATCGGCGTATGTTTCCGTCAATGCGAAAAAATGGGTGAACCGTGGGTTTATCAACGGCCCCTTTTGCCCCATTTACGGCACAGGTGCGTTGCTCATTCTTTTGACACTGGAGCCTGTGGCGGATTCCCTTCCACTGCTCTTTGTGGGCGGCTTTTTGATTGCGACGATTGTGGAATATCTCATCGGGCTGATTTTGGAAAAGCTGTTTCATGCAACATGGTGGGATTATTCCCAAAAGCCCTTTAACATCAAGGGGCGTGTCTGCTTGGAGCGTTCTGTGGAGTGGGGCATTTTGACTGCCTTCGTCATGCGGGTGGTACAGCCTGTGATTGCGGATTTTGTGGCGGCCATTCCTCGTGCATGGGGCGAATTTGCGGCAACACTGCTGCTGGCTTATCTGGCAGTGGATACAACCGTTACGGTGCTGCATATTCTGCGGTTCAATGAAAAGCTGGCAGCCCTCAGCGAAGCACACGCTGCTTTGCGCAGGAAGATGGAGGGTGCAAAGCTTTACGGCACCAAGCAGGAAATCATTGCACGCTTTGAAAACATGCCTGCCGCAGAGGTTTTGCATGAATGGAAGGCACGCATGGAGGAGGAAAACAAAAAGCTGGCACAGATGCGGGAGGAAGAGCGTCTGCATCGGCAGCTTGCATTGGAAGAAATCAAGGAAAAAATGGAAAACCGTATCAATGCTTTGCAAAAGAGCAGCTTTATCGAGCGCCGTTTGATGAATGCCTACCCCGGTATGCGTTCACAGCACTTTGATGAGGAGCTTAAGGCATGGAAACGGGAATTGGCAGAAAGAAGAAAGAAAAGCAGAAAGGATGTTTCAAAATGAAAAAATCTTTCGCAAAACTTACCGCCTTATGCTTGGCGGCGGCGGTAGCCTTCGGTGCGGCAGGCTGTGGTAAGGATAAGAAAGAGGCACAGCAGGAGGACAAGGTTACCTCCGCAGATGGCAAGAAGGAAAAGGAAACACAAAAGGCGGCAGATGCTTTACAGACTGCTGTCATGCTGGCGGACGGCGCACCTGAATTGCAGGCAGAGGCGGCAATTTTGATTGAGGCATCCTCCGGCACCATTCTTTATGAAAAGAACCCTACACAGAAGATGTTTCCTGCAAGCATGACAAAAATGCTGACTGCATTGGTCACACTTGATTATTTTCAGCCGGATGATTTGATTGAGGTTGGTGCTGAAATCAACGAGATTTCTTTGGATTCCAGCAAGGCGGGGCATGAATTGGGAGAAACCCTGACTGTCAGAAATGCCATCCGTGGATTGATTATCCCTTCCGGCAATGATTCCGCAAATGTGGTTGCGGCGGCAGTTGCAAAGAAGGTGGAGAAGGACGATAGCATGACCTTCGGCAAATGTGAAGTCATTTTTACGGATTTGATGAACAAAAAGGCGGAGGAGCTGGGGGCGACCAACAGCCATTTTGCAAACGCACATGGCTATCATTCCGAGGACCATTACACCTGTGCGCATGACCTGGCACTGATTGGCAAGGCGTTTATGCAAAATGAAACACTGGCAGGCATTGCAAAGGAAAAAAGCTATTCCGGCAACGGTGCGGAAGGCTTGGCCAAGGACGATGCTGTGAAAACACAGGAGTATAACTGGCGCAGCCATAACCTGCTGATTACAGATGGGGAATATAATTATCCTTATGCCATTGGTATCAAGACAGGCTTTACCGATGAGGCGGGGGATTGCGTGACTGCGGCGGCGGAAAAGAACGGGGAAGAGCTGATTGCGGTGATTTTCCATTCCGAAGATCCGAATCGTTGGCTGGATGCAAAGAATCTCTTTGATTACGGCTACAAGCAATATGAAAGGATTACCGTTGCAAAGGCAGAGGAAGCCGTTGCAGAGGCAGCTTTGACAAAGCATAATAAATCCGAAGGAAACACCGTTCCTGTTGTATTCAAGAAGGAGGTTGTGGCACTCCTGCCGAAAGCAGCCGCAGAGGATATGAAGCTGAGCGTAGCCTATAACGATACCTATGCGGTGACGGATAAGGAGGGCAAGGTTTCCTTGAAGGCTCCCATTGAAAAGGGTGCGGAAATCGGCACAGCTACCTATGAGGTGAACGGAAAGACCGTTCTGGAGGCACCCGTTTATGCGGGCAGAGAGGTTTCCAAGGGGACTATTTTCAGTGCTATCGGGGATTTTTTCAAGAATTTGTTTACCCTGAAGGGCTTGATTAAGCTTGTTGTTGTTATCCTTGTGATTGGGATAATTCTTTTGATTATTAAGTTTATCAACGGCAGAAGAAACAGACACAGCTACAGCTTTGGTTCTTCCCGCCGCAGCAGCTTGAGCATGGGCGGCGGACGCAGAGGCCGCAGAGGCGGCAGAAGACGTCGTTTTTAAGCCGACAAATGCTTTGAGGGCAGATTAAAAAAGGCTGACAATCCGAAAAAAGAAAGATAATCGGATTGTCGGCTTTTTTATTAGAATTGAGGACGAAAACGGAATAGATGTGTGCCTTCCCTTGACATTTTTCGGAAATCTCATAAAATTACAAGTATAAAGGTTGATAAACAGAAGGATTTTATGCGCTCACAATGGGCTTTCATAAGGAAGGGTATCAAAATGAAGGAGAGAAATTTTCTGCAAAAAGGAATTTGGAAAACAAAGGGGCGAAAGGGCTTTTCCTTGGGAGAGGTTTTGCTGACGGTTGCGATTTTGGCAATTTTGACGGCAACCGCTGTGCCTGCGGTTGGCTATTTCAGCCGCCTGCTGAATCAAATGAAGCTGGACAACACGGCAAGGGAGATTTTTATTTCTGCACAGAATAAAATGGTTACAATGAAATCCTGCGGGATGGAGCTACCGGAGGGCGAATCTATGGGAGTGACATCGCCGACGGATTATGATACGGGGGCTTGGTTAAACAAGGGGGCGGATGACACAATTCATCCCTTCCGTTTTGTTTCTTCGGAGAATGCGACATTTATGCAGGATACCCTTTTGGCGAAGGATAAGCAGGAGGGGGAATATGTGATTGAATATAACCGCAACACAGGAAATGTTTATGCGGTGTTTTATTGGGAGCCGCAGGAGGTTGATTTCGGTGGGAAATCCTCTTTTACGTATGCTGAAAAAAATAATGAACCAGGGGTTCGTGGGGATAGAAAAGCACGCATGGATTCCGGCTTAAAGGTGGGATATTACGGCGGGAATGTTGCCGCAATGACCGAAGCGGAGGAATTGGTTTATGATGCGAAAATCATCAACGAGGATAAGCTGCAGCTATGGCTGATGGCGGAGGATGAGACCATCGGCAAGGATACCCGATATGTGATTACCCTGCGTTCCGCAACGGATACAACGAATACGGCGGAATATACCTTTGGGGTGCAGTATAAAGATGGCTTTGCGAAAAGCGTTACATTTGATGGGACGGCAACAGAAGCTTCATTAAAAAATAATGTTGAGGTGTTGAAGGATGTTACAAAAAAAGAGCATGGCTTCCTGATTACACTGGACAGTGTGGAGGCGAATCAGCATTTTGCAAACCTTTTCCCGAAGATTGCCGCAGGGGATGATATTTCCATCAAGGTGCAGGCGTATTATTTGGGTACGGACAAGGTTTGCATTGCAAAGCGCAACTATGAAATGACACAAAACAGCCTGTTTGCCCGTGTGCGACAGGAAGCAACATCGGGGGGAGCGACATCGGGGGGAGCAATCAAAAGAAACCCTCAAGGGACAGATGTTGTGATTACCACAGGCAGACATTTGCAGAATCTTTCCGTGGAGGCCTCCCATCTGGGATATACAAGCAAGGGAACGGAGAAAAAAACGAAGCACCCGATTGTCAATGCAAAGCTGAATGCAAATATTGATTGGCAGAAGAAAGTGGATGAAAAAGAGAATTATTATGAAAACAACAACACGCTTTATAGCAAGGATACATTACTGAAAA
Source organism: uncultured Anaerotignum sp. (assembly GCF_934277605.1). Taxonomy (GTDB): domain Bacteria; phylum Bacillota; class Clostridia; order Lachnospirales; family Anaerotignaceae; genus Anaerotignum_A. The sequence goes on along the minus strand of NZ_CAKQVD010000026.1, from coordinate 15,299 downwards.
GCTTTCAGCCCATCCGCATTGATGAAAAGAGTGACCTTAAAAAAATTGAGGGGAATGAGCGAAGCATTTCCCATTTACAGATTACCAAAGGCAGTGGAACGGGTGCAGGCCTGTTTGGCGTTGTCTCGAAGGAGCTGACGATTGAAAATCTCAAAATGAAGGACTGCGTGGTAAATACAGAGAATGTAGGTAACGTGGGTATGCTGATTGGGCAGGTAAATGCGCAAGCTGCAAAGCAGGTAATGATTACGGGCTGTGGGACATATCTTTCACCGGATAAAGAACCATACAATGAAAAGGAGCATCATGTGAAAAACGCAGGCGCAAGCGTTGCAATCGGCGGCTTTGTCGGAGGGCTGAAAAATGGCACGCTGACCATTCAGGATTCCTTCTCCGCGGTTAATATTGGGGGGAATGACACTGCTTCTGTGAATGTCGGCGGCTTTGTGGGGCTTGCAGATGGCGGCAGCTTGACGATGAACAACAGCTACACCTCCTGTGTTGTGGATGCCGAAGGGAAAACGGGTGCTTATGCAGGCGGTTTGGCAGGACAGGTTACAGCCGCACTTACGGCAAGGAATTGCTTTACTACCTGTGATGTTTCCGCAAAGGCAGATGCAAACAGCTATTCCGGTGGTGCCTTTGGGTATTTAAGCAACGGGACTTTGAATGATATTTTGAGTTACGGGCGTGTTACTTGGAAAGGCGGCACAACTGAGCATGAAAAGGACTTTTCGGGTGGCTTTGTCGGGAAAAATGAAGGTAGCGTTGCTTTTCCGGATTGCTACTATCTTTCTATGAAGGAATACAATGTTACAGGGAATGACATTGCCACATGGAAATCTCACAAAGAATTAAGATTGAAAACAGTGCCTACTTATCAAAAGGGGCTTACGCACGCTTATAATGCTGATTTGAAAACGAAAGAATTTCCCTTCCCGCTTATGAAGAAAGCAGATGGCAAGGAGCTTTTGCCATATTATGGCAACTGGTCGGCAGATTTGGGGGACAGAGAGAGCGTTCTTGGCTTATGCTATTATGAAAAATATGACGATGATACATATAGCGTATTTATTAGCGGCATGAATATGTATGATACAAATAAACCTGTTTATGTGGATATGCTGGACTATGAACCGACAAGCAAAAAGCGTGTGCAGAATTTCGGATACTGCATTGCCGCAAAGAATGTAGTGACGAAGTATACGAAGTCTGCATTGCCACTGAAAGCGGAGGACTATACGTTCTATGATTTGCCGATGGAGAGTATAAAGAATTTTGAGAAAGGCACTCGTAAGATAGAACTGAAAGGGCATTTGAAAGGAAAGCCGGAGACAGAGAGTCTAACGAAGGATTTTTATTATCATCCCGATTTTGCGGCGGCAATTTCTATGGGCGGATTAACGAATGGGAAATATGCCTCTGCACTGGAGTCTTATCAAGTGAGATGTATGACGCAGTTGAAAAAGGTTGAAGATAACAAATATGAAAACTATGCCTTCTCTCAGACTGCGAATTTTAGCACAGGTGCGCTTAAAAGTGATTCTGTGGTAGCATTTTTGCCGACAGGCGCAAGCTATGATGGGCGAGCCAAGCATCTCAATAGTGAGCTGCCATCTCAAGCCTATACCATTGATGTTCGCATCACGCAGAAAAATACAACAACAGGGACAGAGGGAAAGAGAGTTGTTGGGCTATTTGGCACGAACAAAGGCACATTAAAGAATGTGAATGTGACAGGTGGCATTGAGATTTATTACCTTTCGGCTGATGGCTTTCAAGCGGGCGCTTTGACAGGCCGCAATGAAGGAAGGGTTGAAAAGTGCGTTTCCCAGACCTCTTTGGTTTTCAAAACCCCCGGGACAGGTGCTTTGGGTGTCGGGGCGGCGAGAATTGGTGGCTTAATCGGGGAAAATGCGGCGAATGCAAGCTGTATACTCAGCCGTGTGGAAAATGCCGACCTTCTTTCCGCAGGTAGCTTGAAGAATAAGACCAACATAGAGGTATATATTGGCGGTTTGATTGGCTTAAGTGCGGGTACTTGCGAATTTAATCAGGTTAGAGATAGTACGATTTTATGTAAAAATACTGAAGAAGAAACGGTGGTTACAAGAAATCTATTTGTCGGAGGGTTTGTTGGCGGTACAGAAAGCGGCATAACCGGTTGTCAGGCAATAGATGTAACGATTTGTAATGGAACAACCTTCGATACTTCCTTGATAGAGGCTAAGCCTACAATTGGTGGGTTTGCCGGAAAGATTTCTGCAAATGGTGAGAACGAAAAAATATCTTATTGTGCATATTATGGAGATATTTATCTTCCCAGATTAATATTAGATTATAATGAGGCAGGACAGTTTGTTGGAAAGCTGGATAAAATCAGTCGTTTTGAAAGCTGTTATGGTTGGTCCGGTAATGATGATGCACCATATTACTTTAAAGGCAGCTGGGGTACTGATTATCCATATAAGAATTGCTACTGTTACAAATCCAAAAAACTTCCAGTGATACCAGTTCATGTGGGACTGACATATACAGATTCTATGAACAGAGTTCAAAGAGGTTTAAGTGCACCTGACGGCTGGAAATGGGAAAAGAAAGGCGAAGCCCTTGTTCTTATGCCAACATCCTAACGGGAAAAAGAGGAGGAGCAAAATGAATTCTATCAAAAGAAAAATGAAAAGCACCGGCGGTGCCTCCATAATCATTGCTTTGCTGTTCTTCCTGATTTGCTCTGCGGTTGGGGTGTCGGTGTTGGTGGCGGCAAAGGCAAATGCCTCCCGCATTGTGAGCCAACGGGAGAGCGAACGGTCTTATTTGGCGGTTCGCTCGGCAGCCATGCTGATGCGTGAAAAGCTGGAGAAAACACAGGAAAATCCTTTTGTGGAATGTGAAGAAAGATATGATACAGGGAATTTGAGATGGAAACAGCTACCGACAGAGAATAGCAATCCTTCCTTCTGGAAGGAAATCGAGGATGCGTTGTTTGCATTGATACAAAAGGACGAGGATGGTTCGGAAGAACGCAATTTTACGATTCAAGCGGAGAATGTGCCGAATGTCACTGCGGCGGTTACGATTCAGAAAAAGGGAGACAGCTATACCTTAAGTGGAGTGCTTTCCTGTGGAGAGGAATCAGATCCGTATGTGCAAAGCATGCGCTTGGTGGAATCGGGGGAGGCACGCATGACGCTGAATGAACCGATTACCGAAACGCATCCAAATTCGGATGGAACAACCTATACGGAAACCATTGGCGAAAGAAGGCAATATACGGCTGTTTTTTCTGAGGGACAGCTTGGGACAGCAAAGTGAGGAGGAAGGGCTATGATTCAAAAGCTAAAGAATACAGCGGGGGAAACCTTCATTGAGGCTTTGGCGGCATTGCTGATTATGGGCCTTTCCACTGTGCTTTTTCTCGGCTTAGTGAATGCGGCCAATCATGTGAACCGGACGCAGAAGGAGACGGATGCACGTTTTTTTGCGGCAATGAAGCAGGTTGAGGTTCTAAGTGGCGGCACAGAAAAAGAAATAAATGTGAAAATTTTGAAAAACGGCACAACACTGGAAACGATAAAGTGCAGGCTGACGGAAGCGGAAAATCTGCGGGCGTATGAAATCAAACCGTGAGGTGAGGAATGATGAACAAAAACGGAAAAGAAAATAAAGGCTTCACCTTCGTTGAAATGCTGCTTTGCGTGCTTTTGGTTGGTCTGCTTACCTTGGTTGTGGCGGCGGGCAGCAAAACGGCACTGGATGTTTATCGGCAGAGTGTTCGTTATGCAGAATCGAGAGTGCTTTCCGCAACCCTTTTGAAAGCCATGGAGAGTGAGCTGTGCTATGCAGATGATTTGAAGGAAAACACGATAGAGGGAGAAAAAAGGATAACATTTGCGAGTGCTTCCTATGGGAATGATGTCTTTTTCCTTGTGAATGATAAGGGACGCATTTGTGTGCAAAAGCAGGATTCGTCTACGCTTTTGTTGGGCGAAAAGATGTATCCCAACGGCTTAGGCGTAGAATCCTTGGAGATTACGGTTTCTCCTGCGGATAAGGTTCAAGGCAGCTATGGCAAGGCGGTTAAAATAAAGCTGAAAATGAAGGATGGGAATACCGTGGAGACACAATTTCTGAATGTGAACATGAAAAAATAGGATTTATAACGAATTTATGATTTTAAACGAGAAATTTGGTGGTATTTTGCATTTTTTTGTAGATTATGATTGCAAAAAAATGCTTTTCAATGTAAAATGTCATAGAATAGTTAGGAAAATTTAGTGAAGAATAGGGGGCTGTAATGAAATATAAGCGGCTCGGGGAGTTATTGGTTTCCGTTGGTCTTGTAACAGAGGAGCAAATTCAGGAGGCCTTAGCCCTTCAAAAAACAACAAAAAAACGTCTGGGCGACCAGCTGGTTGCCTCCGGCTATATTACACAAAAGCAGTTGATTGAAGCCATGCAAATGCAGCTTGGGATTGAATTTATCGACTTGAGCGATTATGAAATTCCTGCTGAGCTGGCTCGTGTGATTCCGAAAAACATTGCCAAAAAGTTTCAGGTTGTGCCGATTCGGGTATCGGGGGATACGCTGTTCCTTGCAATGAGCGATCCGATGAACTTCATGGCGATTGAGGATGCAAAAACGGCGTCCCGCAAGAAAATTGTTCCCATGATTACATACGGCGACAGCATTGAGCGTGCCATTTTGAATCTTTACGGGAATGAGGGCGCCATGCGTGCCATTGAGGAAATGAAGCGTGAAATGGGCGAGGAGGATGTGCAGATTACATCTGCCGCCTTCCAGACAAACGCCATTGATGCGGATGTGCAGTCTGCGCCGACCATTCGTCTGGTAAACAGCGTTATTGAGCGTGCGGTCAACCTGCGTGCCTCCGATATTCACATTGAACCGATGCAGGATATTTTGCAGGTGCGGATGCGAATTGACGGGCTGATGCGCAGCATTATGAAGATTCCCAAGAATTTGCAAAACGCAATCATTTCCCGTTTTAAGATTATGGGCGGGATGGATATTGCCGAGCACCGCATCCCCTTGGATGGCAGAAGTGAGGTGCGGGTGAAGGAGATAACCATTGACCTGCGTATTTCCACATTGCCGACGGTTTATGGGGAAAAGGTGGTTGTGCGTTTGCTGGATAAATCCACCCAAAGACTGAACAAAGAAAACATCGGGCTGAAGGGCGAGGATTTGGAAAAATATAATGCGCTCTTGGCACACCATGCGGGCGTGGTGCTGATTGTTGGGCCGACAGGCTCCGGTAAATCCTCTACCATGTATACCATGATTGGCGAATTGAACAGGGAGGATGTCAATTTGGTTACACTGGAGGACCCTGTGGAATACAATATTGAGGGTGTCAACCAGGTGCAGATTAACGAAAAGGCAGGGATGACCTTTGCCAATGGTCTGCGTGCCATTTTGCGACAGGATCCCGATATTATTGCCGTTGGGGAAATCCGTGACGGCGAAACGGCGGAAATTGCCATGCGTGCCGCTTTGACGGGGCATTTGGTGCTTTCAACCGTGCATACAAATGATGCAATTACTACGCTTGATCGCTTGGAAAACATCGGCGTTGATGAATATTTGACGGTTTCCGCTTTGCAGGGGATTATTTCTCAAAGACTGGTGCGCCGCATTTGCCCGCACTGCAAGGAGAAATACACGCCCTCCAAGGATGAGCTTGATTTTATGGGCATGGAAAACGAAGCAGTGGAATTTTATCATGGGGTGGGCTGTCCTCGTTGCTTTAACACAGGCTATCTGGGAAGAACTGCCGTATTTGAAATTTTGACGATGAACCGTAAGCTGAGAAAGGCACTGATGCAAAAAACAGACAGAGAGGAATTCCTTAGACTTGTGATGCAGGGGGATTTCACTTCTATTTTTGAAAACGGCAGAAGGCTTGTCAGAAACGGAGAAACAACGGTTGAGGAAATCCGCCGTTGCTTAAATACAGAGTATTGATGAGGGAGGAACATCCATGAAGTACAACATTTGGGATTTAATACGGATGGGGAAGGAAAAAAACTGCTCCGATTTGCATATCATCAGCGGTTTATCTCCAAAGTGCCGTATTGATGGCGAAATTACCTCCTTAGATGATACTGTGCTTTCCGCAGAGGATTGCAGTGCCTATGCAGAAATGCTTGTGGGCGAGGACTATGCCTCGGTTGCGGAAGCAGGAGAGTGGGATGGTGCGACAGAGGTGGACGGCACCCGTTGCCGTATCAATATTTTTCATCAGCGAAACGGTATCAGCATTGCCATTCGTTTGCTGAGAAATGAGATTCCGAAGCTGGAGGAGCTTGCCTTGCCGCCTGTGGTGAGTGAGCTGCCTGCCTTGAAAACGGGCATTGTTCTGGTTACGGGGGTGACAGGCTCGGGGAAATCCACAACGCTTGCTGCAATTTTGGACACCATCAACCACACAAGAAGGGCGCACATTTTGACACTGGAGGACCCGGTGGAATATGTTTATACGCCCGATTTGTGCATTATCAACCAAAGAGAGGTGGGGCGGGATACGGAAAGCTATGCCTCCGGGCTGCATACCTCCTTGCGTGAGGACCCCGATGTGATTCTGATTGGTGAAATGCGTGATTTGGATACCATTCGCATTGCATTGACAGCGGCGGAAACAGGGCATTTGGTTTTTGCAACCCTTCATTCCGGCTCTGCGGCGGATGCGGTGGACCGTATTGTTGATGTGTTTCCCGAAGGGGAGAAGAGACAGGTGCGTATTCAGTTGGCGGCAAGCCTGCAGGCAGTGGTTTCGCAGAAGCTTTTGCCGAAAATTGCAGGCGGGCGTGTTGCGGCCTGCGAAATCATGATGGCAACCCCTGCCATCCGCAATCTGATTCGTGAGGGGAAATCCGCACAAATTGCAAGCTCCATTTTAACCTCTGCCGCAGAAGGCAGTATTACCATGGATGCAAGCCTTGTTAAGCTGGCGAAGGAACGCATAATTTCTGCACAGGTTGCAAGAGAAAATGCGGCGGATGTAGATTTTGTGAAAAAACACGCATTGTTCTGATAGATATAAGGGGGGGTTTTTTGCAAACTTACCGATATAAAGCGCTTTCTAAGCAGGGGGCGAAGGTCAACGGCGTGGTTGAGGCGCAAAATGAATATGAGGCTGTGGTGCAAATTAAGGAGCATTGCAGTGTTGTTACGGACATTTGGAAGGTTAAGGAAAAGAATAGTATTCTGACAAAGGAAATCGGCTCGAAAAAACCGTCACCGAAGATTTTGAGCATGATGTGTTCGCAGTTTTCCGTCCTTCTGCAATCGGGATTGAACATACGCCGTGTGGTTGAAACGGTTTCTGCGCAAACATCCGATAAAAGGCTGCGAAAAATTCTTGCGGATGTGGCGGAGGATGTCGGCGGCGGCTATTCCCTGGCAGGTGCCTTTGAAAACCAAGGAAATTATTTCCCGATTGCGCTGATTGAAACAGTGCGGGCGGGGGAGGAATCCGGTGCCTTGGAGCATTCATTTGAGCGGCTGACCTCCTATTACGAAAGCAGCTATAAAACAAAGGCGAAGGTCAAAAGTGCATTGACCTATCCCATTTTCGTGCTAATCATAGCGGTGGTTGTTGTTATTGTTATGATGGCGAAGGTTATTCCGACGTTTTTGGGCATTTTTGATGAGCTGGATGCGGAGCTGCCGTTATGCACAATTTCACTGATTAAAATGACGGAATTTTTCCAGAGGGCATGGTTCCTCCTGCTGATTTTGATTTTCGGCGGTATTCTGTTCTGGAGGTTCTATCGCAAAACGGAAAAGGGAGCGTTGCGATGCTCCGTTCTTGCCATGAAAATTCCTGTGCTTGGGAAAATCAACCGCATGAATGGTGCAAGCCAATTTGCAAACACCATGGCAACGCTGCTTTCTGCCGGCTTGGGCGTTGGCAGAGCCTTAATGATTACGGCAAGAGTGTTAGACAACCGCTATCTGAGCAAAGCCGCAGACCGTTGCATTATGGGGGTTGAGGCAGGCAGAAGGCTGGGCGAATGTCTCACAGAGGTGAATTATTTGCCCAATTTGCTTGCGGAAATGACTGCCGTAGGGGAGGAAACCGGTACGTTGGAGGAAACACTCACGAAGGTCGGTTCCTATTTTGACAATGAAGTGGAAACAAGCACCCAGAGGGCAATTTCCTTGCTGGAGCCGACGCTTTTGGTTGTGGCGGCGATTATTGCGGGGTATATTGTTTTTTCCCTTTATTTGCCGATGTTCTCCATGTATGGTGCAATGTAATAAAAAAAGATTGGATATGCAATCCCCTCCTTTATCAACCGAGGAAAAGCGGGATTTACATATTAAAACCTAATGAAAAACTAAAAAAAAGCCTTCGGGCTAAATCAATAGGGAGGGAGTCCTTGAAATGATGAAGAAATTGAAAGAACGCAAAGGCTTCACAATGGCGGAGCTGTTGATTGTTGTTGCGATTGTTGCAGTTTTGGTTGCAGTTTCCATTCCTGTGTTTACAGGTCATTTGGAAAAAGCAAGACAGGCAACAGATGCAGCCAATATCCGTGCGGCTTATGCAGAAGCAGTAATTGATGCTATGAATAAGGATGGCGAAGGTACTAAAGAAAGTGTAGCAATGGTGCATACAGGTGGTTTTGATAAACTTGAAGCAACAAAGATTGGTGATAAGGACCTTAGTACTGTAAGCGTAACAAAAGGAAAAACTGTTACAGTAACAGTAAGTGATAAAGGTGCGGTTACTATTACACCTAAGTCTTAATTGAAATATTTTTCCGGCGAGGGCTTGGGTTGGGGCTCTTGCCGAGGGATATTGTTTTCCCCAAGGGGCTGTCTGCGGACAGCCCTTTGCAGAAAGCAATACACAAAAAGGGGGCTTGCGGAAATGGAAAACAGAATGAAAGAAAAGCTGCGCCGCAGGCAAGGGCTTTCCTCGATGGAGGTGCTGTGTATCGTTGGCATTGCTTTGGCTTGTGTGGCGGCGATTTTTTTTGCGGCTCAGGCGTATGCGAAAAAATCTGCCCAAGGCAATGACCGTCTTGCCATGGAAGGTGCAGAACGGGTGGCTGTTACATATTTTGATGAGAACAGGGACGGCACGCTGAAAAAGGGCTATTTCGACCCGATTACGCATACCATTGTGGAGGATTGCCCGAAGGGCTATAACAATTCTGCGGTGGTTCGCTCGGCGGATGGCACGCTTTATTGCAGTGCGCCGCACACCTTGGTTATTTGTGTGGAGACTGACGGGGAGAGCCTTCGCCTCTTTTGGACAGAGGCAAAGAAATAGAGGAGGTTACCATGATTCAGCTTTCGCCTTTTTTTCTCATTTATTTTTCGTTTTTGGCAATCGTGTGCGGGCTGATTTTCGGCAGCTTCATTTGCTGTGCCGCCTCTCGCTATGTGGCGGGGGTGCCTTGGTTTCGGGGCAGAAGTCACTGCGATGCCTGCGGGCATACGCTTGGCCTGCGGGATTTGGTGCCTGTGCTTAGCTTTCTTGCGTTAAAGGGACGGTGCCGTTATTGCGGCCACCGGATTGAGAGGGACTGCATTTTTTCGGAGCTGCTTTTGGCAGGCGTTTTTCTGCTTTGCCTTTTGCGCTTTGATGTGACACCCGAATTGGCAAGGGCGCTTTTGCTCTGCGGGGTGCTTTTGGCAATCTCCCTCATTGATTTTGTGACATATACCATTCCGAATGGTCTGCTTTTGTTTGCCATTGGGGTTTGGGTGGTGTTTTTGCCGTTTTGTGGCGGCTTTTTGCAGGGGCTTGTGGGTGCGTTTGGCATTTCGGTTCCCTTGCTTTTGCTGGTGCTTTTGATGGAAAGGCTGTTGCAAAAGGATGCCATGGGCGGCGGAGATATTAAGCTGCTGTTCGTGACAGGGCTTTTTCTCGGCATTGGCGGAAATTTTTTGAATTTGATGTTTTCCTGCGTGCTTGGGCTGCTGTTTGCCCTTTTGGCAGGGAAGAAAAAGGATGTTGCCATTCCCTTTGGCCCTGCCATTGCAGGCGGAACGGTTCTGACGTTTTTGGTGGGAGAGCCGATTTTGGCATGGTATTTTAGTTTATTTTAAAGAGACACAGAAAGAGTGGTATTATGAAGGATTCCTTACTTGGCATTGATATCGGTGCCAACGAAATAAAGCTGGTTGTGCTGGAGAAGGGCAGTCTGGTGGAAACCATACGAGAACGCCTGCCCCGTGATTTGATGCAAAACGGACGGATTACCTCCTTTGATGCTCTGGGGGAATTTATCGACGGTGTATGCAAGGAAAACAAGCTGAATCAGAAGCGGTGCGCCCTGCTTTTGCCGGAGCATTTGACCTATGTGCGCCATGTTACCATGCCGATGATGAAGGAGGCACATTTGCGGCTGAATCTGCCTTATGAATTTCACGATTTTATCCAAGATGATAAGGATAAATATGTTTTTGATTTCGCAGTTTTGGAAAAACATCCCGCAGAGGATGGCAACGAGGTTTTGGAGCTGACGGCGGCGGCTGCAAAGAAGGAGGTTATCGAAAATTATACCTCTGCTTTGCGTGTGGCAGGCAAAAAATTGGTTTGCGTGAAGCCTGTGGCAATGACGCTTGCGGATTTGCTGCCCCTTCCCGAAACGGCGGAGAAGGGAGAGGAATATTGCTTCATCAATTTGGGCTATTCCTCCACAAATGTTTATATCTTCCGTGGCAGAGATTTGCTTGCAACAAAGGTAATCGAATATGGACTGCACATGCTGGACCAAGTGATTGCAGAGGAGAAGGGCATGGATATCCAGATTGCCTCCTCTTATAAGGAAAGCAATTTTGAAAATGTGCTGGAATTGGAAAGCTGTCAGAATTTGTATCACGCCATTGCGGTTGAGGTTATGCGTGTGGTCAATTTCTATCGCTTTAACCATCCGGAAAGCACGCTTGCGGATGCGTATGTATGCGGCGGGGGTGCAAATATCAAGGCGCTGACGAATGCCATTTCCGAGCAGACGGAGCTGACCTTGCTTTCCCCTGCGTTATTGTTGTGGGAAGATGTGATGATGGATGATGACGAAGCGGCAATGTTTATCTGTGCTTTGGGTACTGCCATAGAATAAAGGGAGGTTGCCATGAAGCTGAATTTGGAAGAAAAACCTAAGAATCAAGCGGAAATAAAAACAACTGAATATAAAACCAAAAGACGAAGCATGAAAAAGCAGGATTTTTTGCAGAAGCATACCATCAACCTGATGTATACGGAGCGGGAAAGGGGAAACAACCCGAAATATGTGATTCCCTTGGGTGTGGTGCTTTTTGTTTTGATTATCCTGTTTACGAAGTTCATGGTAATTGACAAGGTTGGGGCGGCGATGCGTGCCGAGGCCGAAATTCAATCTGTTCGCACGCAGACAGAAGCACTGCGGGAGGAAAATCGGGATTATGAGAAAATCAAGGCGGAATATAACCGCTATTCCAATGCGGCGTATAATGATGAGGAGCTTGCCTTGATTGGAGTAAACCATGTGCTGACGCTGCTGGATCACCGCATTTTACAGAGGGCGGATATGGAAAGCTGTGTATATGAAAACAATATTTTGAACGTGGCTGTGAGCGGTGTTTCCTTGCAGGAGACCGCCGAGATTGTTTCTGCGCTTTATCAGGATCCTTATGTTGCAAAGGTTTCCGTTTCCACCGCTGCTACGAATGAGAAGGAGATTTCGTCGCAGAGGGTTGTTGCAGAGCTTACTGTGTGGCTGCAGCATCCTCAGAAGGATACGAAGGAGGTGGAGGCAGAATGATGTCACGCAGCTTTACCACCAGAGAAAAAATATTGATTCTTTGCTTGGCGCTTGTCATTTTGGCAACGGTGTATATGAAGGTGGTGTATATTGATGCCGCAGATACCATGCGGGAATATCCCACGCAGATTGAGGAGGCACAGCAGGAGCTGGCCGTTGAGCAGCAGAAAAATTCCATGCTGGAGCATATGCAGAGAGAGCTGAAAAGTGTGAAGGCAAACGGCGGACAGGTGCAGCAGGTTCCCGATTATGATAATTCCAAACGAATTATGGAGGAATTGAATGTGATTTTGCGTTCTTCTCAGGAATATAGCTTGGATTTCTTGCCCTTGGAGCAGGAGGGGAACATTATCCGCAGAAAGATTGATTTGGAGTACCGCTGTTCCAATTTTGCGGCGGCAGAGCAGATTATCAGAAGCATTGACCAAATGCAGTATCGCTGCTTGATTACAGACTTGGCAATCCAAGGGAATGATACTGTGAAAACAGGGGACGTGAGTGTTCGCATTGAAGCGACGTTCTTTGAGCTTTCGGATGGGGTTGTTGTTGCACCGAAGGAAGCAGAGGATGCAAGCTGATTGCTTTTGTGCTTATCACAATGAAACAAAGAAAGGATTGGAGAAATTCCAATCCCTTCAGACTGTAGACAAAGTAATTTTAAAGTAGCGGAAGGGCTTGGGAAACAAATCCGTTTCCCAAATGGAATCCGCAGTCGGAATTCACTTCCGGCGAGGAAAACAGCGAGTTTCAAGGCTTTTAAGCTGATGGAACTCGTCTGTTTATTCCTCTGTCTTAGCAAGTCGAAATCCTGATTTCGACTTAGGTGTCGACTTTGTCGACACCCTCAAAGGATTGGAGAAATTCCAATCCTTTTTTAGTGCGTTTTTATTTTGGTGCGGTGCAATCCTTTTTGGGAGGGCGGGGGCCTTCGTATTGATAGTAGTCCGTTTTGATTCGCCCGTTGAACAGCTTTCTTTTTCTGTCTGCCTTTCTGCCGAAAAGGGATTCAAAATATTCCATGGAGGTAATGATGTAGGTGGACCATGTGGTATCCGTCTGCATGGTTGCACCCAAGGCACGATACATATTTTCAACCTCCTTCAATTCGCCGATACGCTCGCCATAAGGGGGGTTGGAAATCAGCACACCGTATTTCCCGGGCAATACAATTTCCTGTGAGGGCTTTACCTCGAAGGTAATGCAATCATCCACGCCTGCAAGCTCTGCATTTGCCTTTGCCAATGCGATTGCATCCGGATCGATATCACTGCCGTAAATTTCGGGCATAATGTCATAATCAATGGCTTGATATGCCTCTTTTCTTGCCTGCTTCCAACGCTCCTTGCCGATACGCTCCCATTCCTCAGAGGCGAACTTGCGGTTCAGCCCCGGTGCAATGTTGCGGGCGAGCATGGCTGCCTCAATGGGAATGGTGCCGGAGCCGCAGAAGGGATCTAAGAGGATACGGTCCTTTCTCCAATAGCTGAGCTGCACCATGGCGGAGGCAAGGGATTCCTTCAAGGGAGCATCCATCGCACTGGCACGATAGCCACGCATGTGCAGGCCACTGCCGCTGGTATCAATGGCAAGGGTGACAACATCCTTCAAAATGCTGACCTGAATGGTGTAGGAGGCACCTGTTTCATCAAACCAATCTGTTTTATATTTTTCCTTCAGCTTTTCCACAACTGCCTTTTTGACGATTGCTTGGCAATCGGAAACGCTGAACAGGGTGGACTTAACGGATTTCCCGACAACAGTGAACTTCCCGTCCTCCGGAATCCAATCGCCCCAAGGCAGTGCCTTTGTCTGATCGAACAGCTCTGTGAAGGTAACGGCGGTAAAGGTACCCATTTTTACCCAGACACGCCCCGCACAGCGCAGCCAGAGGTTCGCCTTTACAATATCGGATTCATCCCCTGTAAATTCAACTTTACCATCAGAGGTTTTAATATTCTGAAAACCGAGAGCCTGACACTCTCTTTTTACTACGGCCTCTAAGCCGAAGGTGGTTGTTGCAATCAGATTGATACTCATTTGTTCTCTCCCATCTTTTTCTATAACGATATGATTTCCTAAAAAACAGTCTATCATTTTTAACGCCAAAAGAAAAGGCTAATCGGCAGATTTCCTGCGGCTTATCTGCCGAAGCCGAACAATTGAATCAGAATCAGCCAAGAAAGACCATAATAGGAAATGACTGCAACCAAGTCGTTGACGGTCGTAATCAACGGACCGGATGCAACGGCGGGGTCAATACCGATTTTTCGGAAAAAAAGCGGAATCAGTGTGCCGGATAAGGAAGAAGCCAGCATAGCCAGAATCATGGCGAAGCCAAGACAGGCGGAAACCGCGAAGGCAAACAGCACCGTATTGCCTATCCGGTAAAGATAACAGCCGATACAAAGGAAGGAGAGAATCCCCAGAATCAGTCCATTCAATAGACCGACGCGCAGTTCCTTCCAGACCAGAGCGGCTTTCTCTTTTCTTCCGATTTTCGAATCCATCAGTACGCGGATGGCAACGGCGAGGGATTGTGTTCCGACATTTCCTGCCATATCCAGAATCAGGGACTGGAAGCACATAATGATGGGCAGCTGTGCCACGATGGATTCAAACAGAGCCACCGTTACGGAAACGCCCATGCCAAGAATCAGCAGTACCATCAGCCAAGGCAGACGTTTCTGCACACTCTGCCAGACGGATTCTGCCAGATCTGCTTCTGCGGTTATGCGGTCGGCTTCTCTGTAATCCTCCTGTACGGAGATAAAATCCTTCAGTTCAATTGTGTTGATTGTGTTCAGTTCGATTGCGTTGAATTTGTTCATTGTCCATACCTCCTCTGCATGAATTGTGCAGGCGGAGTGTATTCTGTTTTTCCTGAAAAAGGGCATAAAAATACCATTGTCACGAGAAACAAAACACACTGCGCTTGTTTTTCCTACGTTTGCAGTGTTGTGTTGAAACAGACAATGGCACACTTATATTGGCACAAAAATAAATCAGCACACAGACAGCTGTTTGCTGCATTTTTTCTGGCAACATAAGAATACCGTATCATCTGTAGATATACAACAACTGTCCATGTCCTCACCTCACGTTCATAAAAAATTCTCAAAAACACATCAATAATACTATGCCGAAGTAAAGATTGCAAGTGTTTTTTCAAAAATTTAAAAATTGTTCATATTTCTTTTTGTTTTGCAACAGGAATCAAAATAGAAAAAAGTACTGGTTTTCTCTGTATTTTTTGCAAATTTTGTCCTGCCCTCTTGAAGAAAGCGGGAAAAAAGGGTATCATAGAAAAGATTGAAAAATTCTGAAAAAGTGAGGAAGATTATGTATAAGCTATTGAAAAAATGCGGCAGAGCAAAGCGTGCCGAATTCCATACCCCTCATGGTGTTATCCAGACACCTGTTTTTATGAATGTCGGCACAGCAGGTGCCATCAAGGGTGCTGTTTCCACAGAGGATTTGGAGCAGCTGAAATGTCAGGTGGAGCTTTCTAACAC
>NZ_CAKQVD010000025.1 GCF_934277605.1 uncultured Anaerotignum sp. | reverse complement strand
GGAACTCGTCTGTTTATTCCTCTGTCTTAGCAAGTCGAAATCCTGATTTCGACTTAGGTGTCGACTTTGTCGACACCTTAAACAGCCTATCACGCAAGCATGTAAGCTGTTCTTTTTATTGCAGATGCTTGGCTCTGCGTTGTTACATGTAGCTCTTTCTCCAGATGGAAGGAGCAAAAAGCATAATAATCGGGAAAATTTCCAATCTGCCCAAAAGCATATCCATACAAAGCACCAGCTTTGCAAAGCCGGAGAAGAAGGAAAGGTTCTCCACAGGCCCCGCCATTGCAAGCCCCGGGCCGACATTACTCAAGCAGGTCGTAACTGCGGTTATATTCGTGATAAAGTCAAAATTATCCAACGAAATCAGCACAAACGAACCCAAAAGAATCAGAATATACAGTATGAAAAAGCCGGAGGCACTGCGAATGGAATCCTCATCCACCTTATACCCGTCCAATTTAATCAGATTGACGGAGCGTGGATGCACAATGCGTCTGATTTCACGGGCAACCATCTTCATCAAAATAACAACCCTCGAAATCTTAATGCCGCCTGCCGTCGAGCCGCCGCACGCACCCAAAAAAAGCAGGCAATACAGGATTGACTTGGAAAGCTCCGGCCAAAGGTCAAAGTTTGCCGTCACAAAGCCTGTTGTGCTCATGATTGCAGCCACTTGGAAAATGGCATGGCGGAAGGCACCCTCCACCGTTGGATAATACCGAGAAATATCTATGGTAATCAACGCTGTCGCAATGCAGACAATGGCAATATAATACCGCAGCTCCTCATTTCTCCAAACATTTTTAAAATCCCGCATCAGCATCAGATAAAACAGGTTAAAGTTTACACCGAACAGCAGCATAAAAACTGTAATGACATATTCAAAATAGACACTGCCGTATGCCGCAATGCTATTGTTTTTCACAGAAAAGCCGCCTGTTCCCGCTGTGGAAAGGGCATGCACCACGCTGTCGAAAAAGGGCATCCCCCCTGCAAACAGCAGCACCATTTCCAGCACGGTCAGCGCAATATAAATCAAATACAAAATCTTCGCTGTGGATTTTACCTTCGGCACCAGCTTGGAAACCAGAGGCCCCGGCGCTTCTGCCTTCATCAGATACATAGTACGGTCATCCCCCAAGGGCATGATGGCAAGCATAAACACCAAAATCCCCATGCCGCCAATCCAGTGCGTGAAGCAACGCCAAAACAGAATACTCCTCGGCAAAGTTTCAATCTCCTGCAAAATGCTTGCGCCCGTTGTGGTAAAGCCCGATACGGTTTCAAAAAAGCAATTCACATAGCCCGAAATAGCACCGCTCAGATAAAACGGCAGTGCGCCCAAAACAGACATCACAATCCACGAAAGTGCAACCACAACGAAGCCCTCTCGTCCGTAAATCCGCTTGTTTTCAGGCTCTCGGCTTGCCAAAATCGATCCCACCATCAAGCAGGCAGTAATGGTTGCCACAAAGGCCGCAGCCGCATGCGCCTCCTGAAACCAGACAGAAATAAAGGCAGGCACCGCCAGCAGCGCAGCCTCTATCCGAATGATACTGCCTAAAATATAGGCAATCATATTAAAATTCATAATCCCTCACCAAATTTCAACGTATTATTTCAAAATATCCTTTAAGTCCATCAAGTGCTTATTTCTCGTTATCACAATCACGCTGTCATTGACCTCAATGGAATCATTACCACCAGGGATAATCACTCTGCCGTTACGGATAATGGTTGCAACCAGAACCTCGCTTTTCGTTTTCAAATCCTTTAATGGCACGCCCACCACTGCGGATTTTTCTCTAACCTTAAATTCCAATGCCTCAATCTGCTCATTTACCAGCTTATGCAGTGTTTCCACATTGCTGCTGCCTGCGGAGTTTTGCATGGCACGCACATAGCGGACAATGTTGCTTGCCGCAATGGTCTTGGGAGAAATAAAGCCGTCAATATCAAGTGCATCTAAAATTTCATCAAAGGAAATACGGTTGATTTTCGCAATAACCTTAGAAACCTTTTTCGCCTTGGCATACAGGGAAACCACGATGTTTTCCTCATCCATCCCCGTCAGGCAGACCAGAGCATCTGTTTTCTCCAGTCCCTCCTCCTGCAAAAGTTCCTTATCCGTACCATCGCCATGGATAACAACCGCCTCGGGCAGCACCTCGCAAAGATATTCACAGCGCTTATAGTCCATCTCGATAATCTTCACACGCACATGGGAAGCAATCAATGCCTTTGACAAATAATATGCCATTCTGCCGCCGCCAAAAATCATAACCGATTTTACGCCGGTACGGAACAGCCCAATCGTGCGGAAGAATTTTTCAATCTCGCTATGTGGTGCGGTCAGGTTGATTTTGTCTCCGCTCTGCAGCACAAAGTTACCGTTTGGAATATGCACCTCTCCTGCCCTTTGCACCGCACAAATCAGAACCTTCACCTGAAATTCCTTATAAATCGCCCAAAGCGGCATCCCGTCCAAAACGCTGCTTTCGGGAATCTTTACCTCCGCCAGCTCCACACGCCCTCTGGCAAACACCTCAATCTTTAAGGCAGAAGGGAAGCGAAGCAGCCGCAGAATTTCCGTTGCCGCCGCAAATTCTGGGTTCACCGTCATGCTCAGCCCCAGCTCCTCCTTCAGCTCGGTAATCTGCTCATAATATTCGGGGTTACGCACACGGGCAATCGTATGCGGCACGCCCAGCTTTTTCCCCAAAAGGCAAGCCAGCATATTTACCTCATCCGCAGAGGTTGCCGCAATCAGCAAATCCGCCTCCGGCACACCGGCTCTTTTCTGCACCTGCATGCTTGCGCCGTTGCCCTCCACGCTCATAATATCCATCGTATTCGTGGCATTATTCAAAACACTTGTGTTGTTATCAATTACAATGATGTCATGTCCTTCTCCGGAGAGCTGTCTGGCAATGGTCCCGCCGACCTTACCGTCCCCTACGATTACAACCTTCATGCTGCATCCTCCTTATCCCTTAAGGAAATTTCCCGACATTCTTCAATTCATCATGCTATCATATCACTTTATCCCATAAAATACAAGGCTTTTCCAAGCTGCATGGCAATGAAAATCGCAAGCAAAAAAGAAGCCTTGAAAGAAGGTTCTCCCAAGGCTCTGTATTCATTCTGTTTTTGTTTTATTTTCCGCATTTTTCCTTGAGGATTGCAGGCAAATCTGCCAAAGCAACCTCACTCTTTTCGCTGTTTGCCATATCCTTCAGCTCTACTCTGCCGCTTTCCAGTTCGGAATCGCCCAGAATAACGGAATATTTCGCACCAATCTTATTGGCATATTTCATCTGTGCCTTCACACTGCGCTCTACCGTATCACAGTCCGCCTGAATCCCCGCTTTTCTCAGCCCATAGGTCAAGGCCTGCGCCTTCAGCAAGCCCTTTTCCCCCATCGAGCCGATGTAAACATCTCTCTCAGGCACTTCCGTAATCGCACCGTTCTGTCTTTCCAGAATCATAATCAATCTTTCAATCCCCAGACCGAAGCCGACTGCACCTGTGGGCTTTCCGCCGATTTCCTCCACAAGCTTGTCATATCTGCCGCCGCCGCATACGGTCAGCCCGTTGGATACAAATTCAAAAACCGTTCTGGTGTAATAATCCAAGCCACGCACAATCTTGGGATCAATGGTAAAGGCAATGCCGTTTGCAGTCAGGATATCCTGCACCTTCTGAAAATGTGCCGTACATTCCTCATCCAGACAATCCAGCACCGAGGGGGCATTTGCCACAATCCGCTGACAGCCTTCCTCTTTGCAGTCCAGCACACGCAGAGGGTTCTTTTCAAAACGCTCCTTGCAGGTCGGGCAAAGCTTGTCCAGGTTCTGTCCGATAAATTCCTTCAGTGTTTTGTTGTATCTTGCACGACATTCGGGGCAGCCAAGGCTGTTCATGCGCAGCTCTACGCCCTCCACGCCCATTTCCTCCAGCAAAGCAGTTGCAACGGAGATAACCTCTGCATCCTGTGCGGCACTGTAAGAGCCAAGCATTTCAATGCCGAACTGGTGGAACTGTCTCTGTCTGCCTGCCTGTGTGTTTTCACAACGGAAGGTCGGGGAAATATAATACAGCTTTGTGGGCTGTGCCTGATTGTGCATCCCATGCTCCACATACGCACGCGCCGCACCTGACGTACCCTCGGGGCGCAGTGTCAGGCTTCTGTCGCCGTCATCCGTAAAGGTATACATTTCCTTCTGCACAATGTCTGTGGTTTCGCCAACCCCTCTGGCAAACAGCTCTGTAAATTCAAACGCAGGGGTGCGAATTTCGCCAATGCCGAAGGTTTCGCAGATACGTCTCATTTTTCCTTCAATTTCCTGCCAAGCCTTCACCTCAGCACCGTAAATATCCTTTGTCCCTTTTACTAACTGAATCATACGTTACCTCCTTGGGGCAAGCCCGCTCTCTTTCTTTCTATCATTTCATCAATCCGACTGATATAATCCTCAATGCTTTTTACGTTAAACACCCGCTCAATGCGGTCTGTTTCAAAGTCAACCGTCTTGGTGCTTGCACCTGCTCCCGCTGCCAAAATGGTCTGCTTTTCCTCCATAATCTGCACGTTATATACGCCCTCCTTGCCGGGATGGCAATAGCCGACATTTTCAAAATTGCCCACCATATTCTTCTGCCGATACATATAATACGGCTCCATGCCCATTTTTTTGGCATATTCCGCAGAAATATCAAGCATTTCCTCCAAGGTCTGTGCCGTTGTCATTTCATGCTGCGCCAGCTCCTCTCTCAAACGGGAGGCACGCTTCACTGCCAATGTATGCACCGTCACGTTATCGGGCGAAAGCTTGCTGATTTCCTCCATGGTATTGCGCACATCTGCGGCATCCTCTCCGGGCAGGCCCAAAATCAAATCCATGTTGATGTTTTGGTGTCCTTCCTCTCGCGCCTCACGGAACACCCGACGGATATCCTCCACCGTATGCTTTCTGCCGACCGCACGCAAGGTTTTGTCATTCATGGTCTGCGGGTTAATGGAAATACGGTTCACGCCGTATTCCTTTAAAAGCCGCAGCTTCTCTCTTGTAATTGTGTCGGGGCGGCCTGCCTCCACAGTATATTCCATCCTCTCATCCGGATGGAACAGCTCCTCCACCCTTTGCAGCAGACGCTCCAGCTGTGCCTCATTCAAGGAGGTCGGTGTGCCGCCGCCGATATAAATATTCTTCATCACGAAGCCTTTGCTGTATGCCGCAAGCCAATCCAACTCCTTGCACATGGCATCCAAATATTCATCCACCCGATTTTTATATTGGTGCAGGGGATATGCCGTAAAGGAGCAGTACAAGCATCTGGTTGGACAGAAGGGAATCCCGATATATAAGCTGATTTCTTCAGGGCGGTTGTTCTGCAAAATCTTCTGCTCTGCCTTTGCCACCTTGAGCGCCAGTGCCGCCTTATGCGGCATCACAAGGTATTCCTCCGTCAAGAAGGAAAGGCATTGCTCATCCGCCTTGCCCCCCTCCAGCATTGTGCTGATCAGCTTCGCCGGACGCACGCCGGTCAGCAGTCCCCATTGGGGGCGAATCCCTGTCTCTGCCTGCAAAAGCTCATAAATCGTCCGCTTGATGATACGCTTTTGCTCCTTTTCCGTCAGCATTTTTTCATCATATTCCATCGACCATGCAGAAACCTTCTCTCCACGGCGATAAAGCATTGCCGAAGCAATGCCCTCTTTCATTTCGCTTTTTATGGTAATCTCCGCATCCGTCACTGTGTCCGTGCGGATATAATGGCGGTTTGCCAAAAACACCTGTATCATTGTCTGCACATCATTTTGCAGCTCATGTCCCTCCAGAACATAGCTGATGGTTTCCGTATCCATACGCATCAGAACAGCTTTTCACTGTCAAGCAGCAGTGTCACAGGGCCATCGTTGACAAGGGCAACCTTCATATCCGTCTGGAAAATGCCATGCTGCACCTTTTTAATGCCCAAGCCCTCTGCCTTTTTGCACAGCCTGTCAAACAGCTCGCTTGCCACCTCAGGTGCCGCACCGCCGCTGTATCCGGGGCGTCTGCCCTTTCTTGCATCCCCATATAATGTGAAATTGGGTACAATCAAAAGCTCCCCTTCAATATCCATCAGGGAAAGGTTCATCTTGCCGTTTTCATCCTCAAAAATACGCAGATTGATGACCTTATCCAGCATATAATCAATGGTCTTATCCGTATCTGTCCCCAGCATACCAAACAGCACCATAATCCCCTTGCCGATTTCTCCGACCTTCTGTCCGTCAATAGTGACACTTGCCTCTGTCACTCTCTGTAATACTGCTCTCATTTCTTCCTCCTAAACCCTATATCAGCCCAAGCCGGAAACACGCTCCACCTCTGTCACATCCCGCAGATTTTTCAGCCGTGTCACCACACGCTCAAGCTGTTCCTTCGTTTTAATTTCAATCGTAACATTCAAAATTGCCTGCATATCCTTTGTGGTTCTCACATTAAAGCCCTTCACGGAAATATCATCATCCGCTAACTGACGGCTGATTTCCACAATCAAGCCGACTCTGTCATTCGCCACAACCTTCAGCTCTGCCAAATAAGAGGTGTTGCTTTCGCCCTTTGCAAACTGCGTATCCCATTCGGCATTGATTAAACGCCCACGCTCCTCATTGCTCAGATTGATGACGTTAATGCAATCGGTACGATGAATCGTTACCCCTCTGCCTCTTGTCACAAAGCCGATGATTTCATCCCCCGGCACAGGGCTGCAGCACTTGGAAAAACGCACTGCCACATCGCCAATGCCCTCCACCACAATGCCGCTCTTGCTTTTATGCTTTTTCACAGGCTTCTGGTCGATGGTCTTTTCAAAATCCTTCAGCGCATCCTCCGCAGTCTGTGTTTTTCTCTTTTCCTTTAATAATTCATCCCGCAGGCGATTGACAACCTGCCCCTCCTTCATGCCGCCGTAGCCGATTGCTGCCAGAAGGGCATCCCATGTCTTGAAATCATATTTTACCAAAACGATTTCTTCCCATTCGGGACGCAGTAAATCCTGTGGCTGATATCCCTTTTTCTTCATATCTGCCAAAATCATTTCACGCCCACGGATGATGTTTTCTTCTTTTTCTTCCTTCTTAAACCACTGCTTGATTTTGGTTCTTGCCTGTGCCGTTTTCACAATCGCAAGCCAATCTCGGTTCGGCCCCTTGGAGTTTTGTGAGGTAATGATTTCCACAATGTCTCCGTTTTGGATTTTATGGTCCAGCGGCACAATCTTGTTGTTTACCCTTGCGCCGACCATCTTGTTGCCGACTGCCGAGTGAATCATGTAGGCAAAGTCGATCGGGGTGGAATCCTTCGTCAGCTGAATGACATCCCCCTGCGGCGTAAAGGCATACACATGCGTGCTGTAAATATTCAAATCCAGCTTAATGGTATCCAGATATTCCTTGTTATCGGACATATCCTTCTGCCATTCCATAATCTGGCGCAGCCAAGTCAGCTTTGCCTCCTCACTCTTTTGCGCCTTGCTTGATTTCTCGTTTGCCTTGCCCTCCTTATATTTCCAGTGGGCAGCAATACCGTATTCACTGGTGCGGTGCATTTCCCAAGTACGAATCTGCACCTCAAACACCTGTCCATGCGGGCCAATCAGCGTGTTGTGCAAGGATTGATACATATTCGGCTTTGGCATGGCAATATAGTCCTTAAAGCGTCCGGGCATCGGGGTATATGCCGTATGCACAATCCCCAAAACCGCATAGCAGTCCTTCACGCTGTCCACCAAGGCACGAATGGCAAACAGGTCATAAATCTGGTCAAGGGTTTTGTTCTGGTTCACCATTTTTTTATAAATGCTGAAAAAGTGCTTGGTTCTGCCATATACCTTGCCCTTAATGCCTGCCTCATCCATCTTCGCCTGCAGCTCCTGCACCATGCCCTGCACGAATTGGTCACGTTCCTCTTTTTTCTTCCGGATTTTTGCCGCCAAATCAAAATAGGCATCGGGATTGAGGTATTTAAAGCACAAATCCTCCATTTCGGAGCGGATTTTGGAAATACCCAGACGGTGCGCCAAGGGTGCGTAAATATCCAAGGTTTCCTGTGCCTTTTCCCTCTGCTTTTCCGGCGTCATGTAGTTCAGTGTCCGCATGTTGTGCAGTCTGTCCGCCAGCTTAATCAAAATAACACGAATATCCTTTGCCATGGCAAGAAACATCTTGCGGTAGTTTTCTGCCTGCGCCTCTTCCTTTGTGGTATAGGAAAGCTTGCCCAGCTTTGTCACACCATCCACCAGTGCGGCAATTTCCTCGCTGAACATGCGGGAAATGTCCTCATAGGTATACGGTGTGTCCTCAATGATATCATGCAGAATCCCTGCCGTGATGGTCTCCATATCCAGCTCCAGCTCCGCCAGAATAAATGCCACCTTCAAAGGATGGATGATATATGGCTCACCTGATTTTCTCTTTTGTTCCTTATGTGCATCCACCGCCAGCTTATATGCCTTTTCCACCATAGAAAAATCATCTGACGGATGGTAGGTTTTGATTTTTTCAATCAATTCCCGATATAATTTTTCGTCAACCGCTGCCATACACATCACCCCCCTTTATAAGAATTTCTAATGGTTTTGTCGAAAAAAAGATTATAAAAAATATTATACAGTTATATATGTATATTTTCAAGAAATTTTCTTGAAAAGTCTGTCCGTGGCTCAGATTCTTTTCTATCCCTTCAGTCTTTCCGTTTTTTCCCGCATTTATTATTTTTTCTCCCGAAAAATTCCGCAAATTGTCCGAAATACGTCTCTTTTTTTGAAAAAATGGCTGCATCTCTTTTCATTTTTCCGTCCTTCCGCTATAATCTATAGTAGATAAGTATTGATTGTACAAAGGAGAATCCACATGAAATTACAAAAACTGTTAAGCTATGTGCGTCGTGCCGTAGATGACTATACTATGATTGCAGAAGGCGATAAAATTGCCGTCGGCATTTCCGGCGGAAAGGACAGCATTTGTCTTTTGGTTGCCCTCAAGCATTTGCAGCGCTTCTATCCCAAGCATTTTGAGCTGGAGGCAATCACCGTTTCCCTCGGCCTGCCCGGCGCAAGCTATGACGATATCCAAGCCCTTTGCGATACCTTGGGCGTTCATTACACCGTTGTTAAAACCGATATCGGCAAAATCATTTTTGATGAAAGAAAGGAAAAAAATCCCTGCTCTCTCTGCGCAAAAATGCGAAAGGGTGCGCTGAATGATATGGCAGAGGCGCTTGGCTGCAATAAAATTGCACTGGGGCATAATAAAGATGATGTTGTGGAAACCTTCTTTATGTCCCTGCTCTATGAGGGCAGGCTCAACTGCTTTGCCCCCGTCAGCTATCTGGATAGAAAAAAGCTCTATTCCATCCGCCCTCTCATGTATGTGCCGGAATGGGAATGTCGCAGCTTTGTCAATAAAAGCGATATCCATATCGTAAAAAATCCCTGTCTGGCGGACGGCAACACCAAACGGCAGGAAACCAAGGAGCTTTTGGCAGAGCTTTCCCTGCGCTATGATAATCTGCAGGAAAAGGTATTCGGTGCTATCAAGCGCTCCTCCTTAAAGGGCTGGAGCCAAGAGGACTGAGGAGGCGTTCTTATGTCTGATTACCAAGAGGAAATGAAAACCAAGGAAACCCTGCGCCTGCGGGAGCTGCAAAAGGAGCTGCCCCCCTTCACGCAAAGCTTCTTTCGCAGCATTGCCCAAACCACCTCTACCAAAACCCGTCTGGGCTATGCCTATGATTTGCGGATTTTCTTTCGCTATCTGTATGAGGAGCATCGCACCTTGGGCGGTATTGATGCAAAGCAGCTGACCGCAGAGCAGCTAAACGAGGTCACCATGGAGGATATTGATTGCTTTTTGGAATATCTTTCCTATTATATTCGTCCCGATTATGAAAACCCCGCCTATGGCAAGGAAATGCACAACGAGGAAAAAGGGAAATCCCGTAAGCTTGCCGCAGTGCGTATGCTGTTCAAATATTTATATAAGAAAAAAATCATTCAGGCGGACCCTGCCGCCTTGGTGGATACCCCAAAAATCCACGAAAAAACCATTGTGCGTCTGGATGTGAACGAGGTTGCAAACCTTCTGGATGCGGTGGAAAGCGGAGAAAAGCTGACAGACCGCCAAAAAGCCTTTCACGAAAGAACCAAAAAGCGTGACCTCGCCCTAATGACACTTCTGCTCGGCACAGGGATGCGTGTTTCCGAATGTGTCGGCATTAACATCAAGGATTTGGATTTCCAAAACAATGCCGTCAAGGTTACCCGTAAGGGCGGCAATGAGGTACTCCTCTATTTCGGCGAGGAGGTGGAGGAAGCACTCTCGGACTATCTGGAGGAGCGAAAAAACACCCCCACCAAAACGGAAAACGAGGATGCACTCTTTCTTTCCGGCCAAGGCAAACGCATTGGCGTACGCACGGTGCAGCTCATGGTAAAAAAATATGCACAGAGCGTTACCATCAAAAAAATCACGCCCCATAAGCTGCGCAGCACCTTCGGCACAAATCTCTATCAGGAAACGGGGGACATCTATCTGGTGGCAGATGTGCTGGGGCATGCCGATGTCAACACCACACGCAAGCACTATGCCGATATCGAGGATGAGCGTCGCCGTCATGCCTCCACCCTCATCAAATTAAGAAAGGACTGAACCCTATGGAATCCAAGCATTGTCTGAAAAAGGTAACCTCTGTCTTTTCCAATCATAAGGCAGAGCCAATCTGGCATTTGCGATATTTTGCCGTTCTTGCCCTGCTGACAGAAATTGACGGAGAGCTGCATTTTATTTTGAATAAGCGTGCCGCCGGTGTCAATCAGCCGGGGGATATCTGCTTTCCCGGCGGGCATCAGGAAAAGGGCGAAACCCTCAAGCAAACGGCGCTGCGGGAAACCGAGGAGGAAATCGGCATCTCCCAAAAGGATATTCGCCTTCTGGGAAAAAGTGACTTCATGCTGACGATTTATCGTGGCATGATTCAGCCCTATATCGCCTATATTCCCTATGAGATTTACCAAACCGCAACCCCCAATCCCAAGGAGGTTGAGGAAATCTTTACCGTTCCCCTGCGTTTCTTCCTGCAAACCGAGCCGGAACGCCATGATACCGTCTGGAGGGTCATGGAATCTGCGGATTTCCCCTATGAAAAAATCGAGGGCGGCAAAAACTACCCCTTCAGCAAGGGCAAAACCACCCAGCTTTTCTATGAATATCACGGGCATATCATCTGGGGCTTTACCGCACAGGTCATTCGCAACATCATTGAAATTTTGCAAACAAATGCGTAATAAAAAAACCATAGCCTTGGTCATCCGCCAATCCTATGGTTTTTCTGTTTATTTTTTCTTTTTATTGTTATAGGCCTTTTTTCGTTCCTTATCCAAAACGGCTTTTTCCGCCGCCCTTGTCGCCTTTTTCTCCAGCATCACATCAATGTCCTCCGGCAGCTCCAAGGTCAGCCTGCCCAGCTTGCCGCCACGGTATTCATCCATCAAAATCTTGCCTGCACGCTCCAAATCGGGTTCATCCCCCTTTTTCTTAAAGCCACGGGCAACCGCAATCTTTTCCAAAATCACATGCGGCTCCTCAATCGTATCAAATGTAATCTGATACCGGTTTCGCAGGCAATCGGGGTTTCTGGAAATCATGTGATTGATAAAGGCAATCGCCATATTTTCAGGATCAAGAATATCATCATTGATGGCACCCGTGAAGGCAAGCTTCAGTCCCACCTGCTGATCCTCAAACTTCGGCCACAGAATACCGGGAGTATCGAGCAGCTCAAAATCCTTTTTCAGCTTTATCCACTGCTTGCCCCTTGTCACACCGGGCTTATCCCCTGTTTTCGCCGTAGCCTTCCCCACATATTTGTTGATAAACGTGGATTTTCCCACATTCGGAATCCCCACAATCATGCTGCGGATTGGCACATTGATACGCCCTCTTGCCTTCAGCTTTTCGATTTTTTCCTTCATCAGCCCTCGTGCCGTTTCCGTCACCTCGCCCAGACCGTTGCCCTTGAGCGCATTGATGCGAATGACACGAAAGCCCTGCTTTTCAAAATATTCCTGCCAAAGATCCGTTGCTCCTTCATCTGCCAAATCGCATTTGTTCAAAAGCAGGATACGGTGCTTATTCCTTGCAAGTGTATCCAAATCGGGATTTTTACTGCTGTATGGGATTCTTGCATCTACCAATTCGATGACAATATCCACCAGAGAAATATTTTCCTCCATCATTCTGCGGGTTTTCGTCATATGCCCGGGATACCATTGAATATTGTTCATAGCTACCTCTTTCCGTTTCTCTCAAATTCCGCTGTTTTTTATTTGATAAAGCCCATCGAACCGAAGGGATACAGGCGGAAAATAACCTTCCCCATCAAATCCTCCTTCTCAATCGCACCAACCGATTTTCTGCGGCTGTCAGAGCTTGCATTTCTGTTGTCCCCCATCACAAAATAGCTGTTTTCGGGAACCGTATAAGGATAGTCGATATTCCCCTTGCTGTCCATCGGTGCCTTGATGTAATCCTCCTGCACCAATTCATCATTGATATATAAGGCGTAAATCGTATCCTCTCCGCCATCTGTTTCTCTGAAATCAATCACATCGCCGGGCAAGCCGATCACACGCTTGATGATGTTTTTCTTTTCCTCATCCAAACGGCAAATCACAACATCGCCCTTTTGCAAAGAGCCAAAGGCCGTGCTCAGCTTATTGATAAACACAAAATCGCCATGATAAAAATTCGGCTCCATGGAAGATCCCTTCACCAGCACCGTTCCCATCACATTGCGCAGCAGCAGTGCCAGCACAACCAACAGCACCAACTGTAACAGCACAGGCATCCCCTTCTTCTCCTTTTTTCTTTTTTCTGCTGCTTGTTCCTCCTGCAGCTCCATTTCGTTTTCCATCATAAAACCCTCCTCCTGCCTTGTTTTTTCGTCAAAGGCAAAAGCACTTCTGCCTCTCACGAAAAAAGTCTCGATGAAACTTGTTCATCGAGACTGCTTTTTCTCGTTCCGGTACAAAAAGTGCAGCTTATTTCAGCACTTCTTTAACCTTAGCTGCTTTACCAACTCTGTCTCTCAGGTAGAACAGTTTAGCACGTCTTACTACACCACGTCTAACGACTTCAATACGGTCGATTCTGGGGGAGTGTACGGGCCATGTTCTTTCAACGCCAACGCCGGAAGCGATACGTCTTACTGTGAAAGTTTCTCTGATGCCGCCGCCCTGTCTTTTGATAACAACGCCTTCAAACATCTGCAGTCTTTCTCTTGTACCCTCTACTACTTTAGCATAAACACGAATTGTGTCGCCAACGTTAAAAGGAGTTACTTCGCTTTTCAGCTGTTCGTTTTCCAGTTCTCTGATGATATCCATTGTATTTCCTCCTTATACACCTTAGACGTTCTTGCCCTATCCCTTTGATACAGCATTGGACCGTCCGTAATCAACATGAAAAATTATACCACGTTCTATCAGCCATTGCAAGCACTTTTTTCTGAAATCACAAGGTTTTCGGCATCCTCAGACAGCCCCGTAAAGCGTTGCGGCAAGCATCACGCTCAAGGGGAGTGTTGCCATGGAAAGAATGGTGGTCCAAAGCACAATATCCGAGGACATTTTGTCCCCATAGCCGTATCTGCCGACCATCATCGGCACAACCGCCGCCGAGGGCATACAAACGGAAAGCAGAAACACCGACTTTGCCAAGGCATCCGCAGGCACAAGCTGCAGCAGCAGCACAGCCAACGCAGGCATGCCAAGCATCTTTATCACGCTGATTTCCAGTGCTGTTTTTTCTTTGAAAAGCTGCCCGATTCCGCTGCCGCCTGCCAAAGCACCAATATAAATCAACGAAAGCGGTGTCGATAAATCCCCCACCTTTGTCAAAAAGCCAAGCACCATCTGCGGCACAAATCTTGCGGTATGCGTCACAGCAAGCAAAAGCCCCAGCAAAATAGAAATGCAGTTCGGGTTGATTGCGCCCTGCAAAAAGCTTTTCCCGATGGCCGCCGCACCCGTCGCCTTCTTGTCGGAAATCAGATATACACCATACGACCAAAGATACAAATTCAGTGCCAAAACCCCCGCAGACATATAAATAATCCCTGCCTGCCCAAAGAAAATCATGGTCACGGGCAAGCCGATAAAGCCTGTGTTCAAGGAGCCTGCGGTCAGGTCAAGCATGGGCAGAAGGCGGCTGTCCAAGCCTCTTTTCCTCCCATATTGCCGCATCAAAAAGCCGAATAGAATCATCATGGCTGCCTGCCCTGCGGCAGAAAAGAGAAATGCCTTCAGTACCCTGTCTGTAATCTCAATACTCGCAATCGTTGTAATCAGCATGGCAGGAATCGTCACACGCATAACCATGTGTCCCACATTTTTGTTCGTTTCCAACGGCAGATATCCCTTTTTGTTGCAGTAATACCCCACCAGAATCAATCCAAACAGTATAAAAAATTGTCCGTACATCCCTTATCCCTCATTTTGTCCCGTTATACAAAGAAGGAGCGGCATCGCCACCCCTTCCGTTTTCTCATTCGTTTTATTCGTAATGAATCACAGCTTCGATTTTGCAGCCGGGCAAAGCCTTTCTGCCATCCAGAAAATCCAGCTCAATCAGAAATGCGGAGGCAACCACCTCTGCGCCCATTTCCTCAACCATTTCCATGATGGCCTTTGCTGTGCCGCCTGTTGCCATCAGGTCATCCACAATGACAACCCTCTGTCCGGGCTGAATGGCATCCTTATGAATTTCGATGGTTGCTGTGCCATATTCCAGCTCATATTCCTTGCTGATGGTTTCCGCAGGCAGCTTTCCTGCCTTTCTCACAGGCACAAAGCCCTTCCCCATGTTATAAGCCACAGGCATCCCGAAGATAAAGCCTCTGGATTCCGGGCTCAGCACCAAATCAAAGGAAACCCCCGCGAGTCTTTCTGTCATTGCGTCAACGGCAGCCTTCAGCCCCTCTGCATCCTTCAGCAGTGTTGTAATGTCACGGAAGATCACACCCTTCTGAGGGTAATCCTCAATCGATCTGATCTTGTCCTTTAAATCCATCCCATATCCTCCTTATTTTGCAACTCGAAAATCCTTTAGCATCAACTGTACGCTGCTTCTGCCCCGATAGCTGTTGATTTCAATGCTGTAAGCAATATCCCACAGCCCCGGCAAAAGCCCACCGTTTAACATTTTATCACAATCCTCCGTCGGATACAATCCTTTCAGCATTTCTCTGAGCGGTTCATAGCCATCAAAGGAAATTGCGGAAAGCCGCAAGCCGCTCTTCGGCTCGGAAAGCGTCAGCCGCAAAATATTTTTTTCCTTGCCAATCAAATCCAAGCGGTCTATCCGAATCCCCTTGGTTGCAAACAGCGGCGAGGGGTTTCCCTTTCCAAAGGGCGCAAGCGCCTGCAATTCCTTCGCCAAGCCCAAATCAATCTCCGCAAAGCAAAGCGCACGCTCCAGCCGCAAAACAGGAATCATTTCCTTCTCCGTCAGCGTGCAGTCTCGGTTCAGCCGCTCCCGCAAAACAGGGATATTCTCCACAGGCAAGGAAAGCCCCGCCGCCATTGCGTGTCCGCCAAAGCGTGTGAATAAATCCCGGTTGGCAAACAGGGCCTCAAACAGATGATAGCCCTCAATGCTCCTGCCGGAGCCCTTCGCCCCCTCCTCACTGCCTGTTATCAGTATCGTGGGGCGGTAATATTTATCCTTGATTCGCCCTGCCACAATGCCGGCAATGCTTTCGTGAATCTCCGCATCATAAAGCACAAGCACCTTCTCCCGCAAGGCACTGCTTTTTTGCAGCATATCATCCGCACGCTCTGCGGCCTCCTCCGTCAGCTGCTTTCGCTCCGCATTGAGTGCCGCCAAATGCCTTGCCTTCTCTCTTGCCACCTGCTCCTCCTGTGCACAGAAAAGCTCCACCGCAAGCCTGCCGCTTTCCAGCCGCCCCGTCGCATTGATACAAGGCCCAATGATAAAGCCGATGTGATATTCCGAAAGCACCTTATCCGTAAGCCCTGCCTCTGTAATCAGCACCCGCAAGCCAAGGTTTTCTGTTTTTTGGATTTCCGCAAGCCCCATCTGCACAAGCGCACGGTTTTCTCCCAGCAAATCCACAATATCGCAAACCGTAGCAATCGCCGCAAAGGTCAAAAGCTGCCTTTCCAGTGCCGCATCCGTAATCCCAAGCGTATGCAGCAGCGCACACGCAAAATGATACGAAAGCCCTCCTGCACACATCTGCCGAAAGGGATAGGGGCAGGCTCTCTGCTTGGGATCAATGATGGCATCCGCCGCAGGCAGAATATCCCTGCGTGCCTCGCCCTCTCCCCGAAAGCCCGGCTCGTGATGGTCAATCACAACCACCGTCATGCCCTTTTCCTTCGCAAGGGCAATCTCCTGCAATGCCGCAATGCCGTTGTCGCAGGTAAAAAGCACCTCAACGCCCTCTGCCGAAAGCTGCTCCACCGCCTGCAAATTCAAGCCGTAGCCCTCCTTCTGCCGATGCGGCACATAAAAAACCGCATTGCCGCCACAGCGCAGCAGTGTTTGATATAAAATCGAGGTGCTCATCACCCCGTCCACATCATAATCTCCGTAAACGGCAATTTTTCTTTTCTTCCGCACAGCCTCCGCAAGCAAGGCAATGCCACGAGAAAAATCCTTCATCTGCATTGGATTCCCCAGTGCCTCCTTGCCGCCGCAGAGAAAATCCCTTGCCGCCTGCTTGGAATAAAGCTCCCGATTGGCAAGCACTGCCGCTGTTGCTTGGCGGATACCCAAATCCTGCGCCATTGCCGCCGTATCCATTTTGGTTCGTTTCAAAAGCCAGCGCTTCATGCCGCCACTCCTTTCCTCCCTCATCATACCACAGCCGACAAAAAGAAAAAAGCGTTGTTTCCAACGCTTTGCTTCTTTGCTCTTATACGTCCTTCTGCGCCTTTGGCAGCAATGTATACCAAATGGAGCCGGAAATACAAATAGAAGAATATGCACCGGCAATGATACCAACCATCATGGGCAGTGCAAATTCCTGAATGGAGGGCACGCCAAGGAAATAGATGGCACCGATGGTAAACAATGTTGTCAGGGATGTATTGATGGAACGAGCCAAGGTCTGACTAATGCTCTTGTTGATTCTCTCTGCCGTCTGGTTTCTCTTAAACGCATCCTTATTTTCACGGATACGGTCGAAAATAACAATCGTCGAGTTGACGGAATAGCCCAAAATCGTCAGCAATACGGCAATAAAGGCATTGTTTACGGGAATACGGAAAATCGCATACGCCGCCAAAACCACCAATACGTCGTGAATCAGTGCCAAAATCGCACTGCCGCCCGCACGGAAATCCTTAAAACGAATGGAAATATAAATCAGCATTGCCACAGCCGCAATCAAGGTTGCCTTGATGGCTGCACGCTGCATTTCGCCGCTGACCGTACCACTGATGTCATTGGCCTCCGACAGCTTTGCCTTAGAATATTCCTTTGTGATGGCATCCACCAAAGCCGTGCGTGTGGGGCTGTCGATGGACTGCAATTTGATTTCAACGCTGTTTGTCCCCAGAACCTCCTGAATCTGCGGGCTGGATTGTCCGGTTACCTCCTTGATAATGGAAATCAGCTTTTCATTATCATATTCGCCGTTCATGTCTACCTCCATGGAGGTACCGCCTGTAAATTCAACGTCCCAGTTCAGCGCACCCTTGCCTGCCTGTGCATTGGCAATCATAAAGCCAAAGCCAATAATAATGACCAGCAGGGAAAGAATAAAGAATTTTTTTCTGTTTTGAATAATCTGCATTTTCCCCACCTCCTTATTTCAATCTCAAGCCATAATACTTCGGGTTCTGCACACCTGCGTGCATCAAGCCGCTCACAATCACACGGGTAATGCACAGGGCTGTAAACATGGAAATGATAATACCAATCATCAATGTGGTTGCAAAGCCCTTTACGGTACCGCTGCCCAAGAAGAACAGCACTGCCGCTGCAATCAGGGTTGTCACGTTGCCGTCCAGGATTGCGGGTGTTGCTCTCTTAAAGCCTGTTTTCAGCGCATTGCGCAGGCTCTTTCCCGCAACCAGCTCCTCCTTGATACGTTCAAAGATAACGATGTTCGCATCCACCGCCATACCTACCGAAAGCACGATACCTGCGATACCCGGCAGTGTCAGCGTAATGTGGAACAGGCTCAGTGCCACCAATTCCAAGCCGATATAAATAACCAAAGCCCAGTCTGCCGCAAAGCCCAACAGCTTGTACGCAATCAGCATATAAATCAGCACCAGTGCGATACCGATGATACCTGCTTTAATCCCTGCGGAAAGGGCATCCGCACCCAAACGCGCGCCGACATTCTTCATCTGAATCACATTCAGGTTAAAGGGCAAAGAGCCTGCACGAATCAGGGAAGCAAGCTGTTCTGCGCTCTCAGGGGTAAAGCTGCCGGAAATCATTGCCTCGCCGTTTGTAATTTCCGTCTGTACGGTAGGTGCGCTGATTACCTCATTATCCATGATAATGTAAATCTGCTTGCCGATATTCTCTGCGGTTGCCTCAGCAAAGCGTTCTGTCCCCTCTTTGTTGAATTCCAATGCAACATAGGGCTGAGAAGCGCCGTCCTTACTGGTTGCGCCCACCTGCTTTGTGGCATTCTTTACCATATCGCCTGTCAGCAGCACATTGCCCTCCTCATCTGCAAAAGAAAGCTGTGCTGTCTGTCCAATCTGCTGAATGGCCTCCTCTGCATTTTCCACACCGGGAATCTGCACACGGATACGCTTGTCCCCCTCACGGGCAACCTCAGCCTCTGTCCAGCCGCTCCAGTCCAATCTGCCCTGCAAAAGGGAAATTGCCGCCTTCATTTCATCATCTGTAACAGTTTTCTGATCTGCCTCATAAACGATGTCCACACCGCCGCTCAAATCAAGTCCCTGTTCAATGCGATGAACACTCAATGCTTTTTTGGAACCAATCCCCTTATAAGAGATTGCACTCAGGGCAACTGCCACAATGAGTGTCAGCAAAAGCATCATTCTGCCTTTCATCTTCATCTTTTTTCCTCCGTCCTTTCCTTTTGTTTTTTACGCAAAAAAGGGATGAATCTTTCCTCTTTCTATGTCTGCGGAAGGATCCATGCCCCTTTATTCCGTTTATCACAAAATTTATTTTAGCATAAAATGATGGATTTGCAAGTTTATTTTCTAATTCCGTGGGATTATCTGCGGTTTACGCCCAAAATACCGCCCATCACACCTGCCGCAACGGCAACCGCCAAGGTCATCAGCCCGGAGGGCTGCACCGTAAAGCAATCTGCCGCAAGGCTTGTAATCAAATAAAGCAAGGCAGTATAAACCAGCCCTGCCAAGCCGCCCCAAAGCAAGCCCCGTTTCCTTTTGCATGCCGCCCAATCATAGCCTGCCGCCGCTGCGGAAAGTGCGGTGCAAATCAAGGAAACCAAGGGCAGCCTTTCCTCCGAAACAGCAGTATAGGTTAAAATCATCCCAAAGCCGATAAAAAGAATACAGGTAATGGCAAAGGCAATCCCCATTCCTCTCAGCAGACAAAGTGCAGTGCCGCCCGCCTGCCTTTCTTTGCTTTGGCGTCCTCTTTTTTCCTTTTTCCTTTTCTCCTTCTCCAAAAAATCACATCCAAACGCTTTTCCTTTGGTTTTATCTTATGGGCTTTTTGGAAAAGTATGCTATACTGTAAGCAGAAAGTGTAAGCAGAAAGGAGGCCTTTGCATGAAAGGTTTTGTTGATTTGCATTGCCATTCCACCGCCTCGGATGGCACGCTCTCTCCGCAGGAGGTGGCAGAGCTGGCGCAAAAAATCGGTCTTTCCGCCGTTGCCCTGACCGACCATGATACCATTGACGGCTTGGCGGAATTTCAATCTGCCGCCTTCGGCATTGAAGCCATTGCCGGCATTGAATTTGCAGCCCTTTGGGAGCATTTCTGCCGCCCCGAAATTCATATTGTCGGCTTAGGCATCCATCCGAATCATCCCGCCCTGCTGCGCCGCATGGAAGCCATACAAAAAAGCAGAGAGCTGCGCAATCGGAAAATGTGCGAAAAGCTTTCCTCCATCGGCCTGCACCTAACCTTAGAGGAGGTTGCGGCAAACGCAGGCGGCGAAATCATCACACGGGCGCATTTTGCCAATGTCCTTTTGGAAAAGGGCTATATCAAAAAGAAATCCGATGCCTTTTCCCGCTATATCTCCCCCGGGCTGCCCGGCTATGTGGAACGGGAATTTCTCTCCCCTCGGCTCTGCATTGAAACCATCAAGGCGGCAGGCGGTGCTGCCGTTCTGGCGCACCCCACACTGTATGGCTTGGATATGGCACAGCTGGAAACGCTTTGCAAGGAGCTGATTTCCTATGGTCTGGATGGCATGGAATGTCAATATTCCACCTATACCTCGGAGCAGGAAAAGCAAATCTCCGCCCTTGCCGAGCGTCTCGGTCTGCTTTTCTCCGGCGGCAGTGATTTTCACGGAAAAAACAAACCCGATATTCACTTGGGCAGCGGAAAGGGCGGCCTCGCCATCCCCTATGCCTTCTGGGAAAAATTAAAGCAGCGCACACAGTAAAAAAGGGCTTTCCATTCCGAATCAGAAAATAATCCGTTTGCATACAAAAAAAGCAAGAACTCCCGCTATAAAAGGATTTCTTGCTTTTTTCTGCCTTCAGCCTGCTTTTTTTGCTTTATTTTGCAAGCTTCACTGTTTTCACACCCTCTGCGGAAGGTGTATAGGTTACGGTATAGCCAAGCTTTTCAAAGGCTCTGACACCCACAAAGGCTGTGCCGTCCTGCAAAAGCCCCTTCATTTCCACACGATTGCCATTGTGCATCACATAAGGCGTTTTTGTGGCATTTTCCCAGCCAACCTCCTCGCCAAGCATATCGCAGACTGCACGCAAGGGAAGATATGCTCTGCCGTTTTTCACAACCAAATCGGTGTAATCAAAGTCCCCTGTAAAATATGCATTGCCGTTCTTTCTGCTTGCACTCAGGCTTGCGCCTTCATTGTCGCCGTAATGGCCCCAAGTCATTGTCAAATCGGAAACGGGGTTATATCTGTTTTCCACTGCCTTCACCTTGCCCTGCAAATCTTCCAATGTCACATTGCCCTTTGGCACAGCTACCGCTACCGCCGCTTTTTTCGTTGTGGAATCTGTTGTCAGCTTTGCCACATTCTTCCCTTTATAAGCCACTGTATAGCTTGCTGTGGAATGATATCCGTCCGTAATTTTCTTTGTCTGTGCCACATAGCTAAAGCTGTTCAGCAGCATAGCCATGCTTGGCTCCTTCACAATTTCCTTCAGCATAGCGCTCATATCGCCTGCCGCATCCACAAAATCCTCCTGAGAGGCCTTCAGCTCCGCAAAAGCTTCCTGCAGCTGTGCCTTTTCCTCTGCGGAAACACCTGTGCTGTTCATTGCCGCCATCAGGTAATTCTCCGTTGCATTCAGCACCTGCTCGGGATTCTTGCCGATAAAATCAAGCACTTGAATCAAAAGCTGTGCAACCGCCTGTCCGTCCGCCTTACATTCATAGCCGCCGTCAATCTTCTTTATCATGCCTGTTTCAAAGCCCTTGAAAACCTCCTCATAGAAGGTAAACGCAGCATCATACAAATCGCCAAAGCTGTTTTCGGGCAAAAGGCTCATGTCTACCCCTGTCATGTCCTCGCCAGAAAGCAGTGTGACATATTTTCCCTGCCCCACAGCAGACTTGAAATCCCTTGCAAATGCCTCACTGAACACATAGCTGTCCTTCTCATCCATGGCACCTGCCAACTGATATGCGCCCAAAAGGGTATCTGTGGTCAGCACAACGCCGTCCGTCAGGCTGTAATAAACCGTACCCAAATCATATTCCTTGCCCTCATATTTCACATCAAAGGACATATCATAATTCAGCTTTTGCAAATCCATGTTCATATCATACACAATCTTCATGGATTTTTTGCCATCCGGCAGCTCTCCCACGGAAGCCGCTTCGTTTGCACCTGTTGCTTTTGCAACATCAACCATGAAGCCCTCCAGTGCATCAAAGTCCACATCTGCCTGCATCGTGCCTGTCACCTTGCAGCTCTGCATGGTATCCAGCATTTCTCTGCCCATGTTGAGATAACCCAATTCGGTTGTAGAGCAGCCCGTAAACGCTCCCGCGCACATCACGCCGCAAAGCAGTGCCGCCAATTTCTTTTTCATAAATAAACGCCTCCCTTTTCTTCCTCTTTTTTGTTTTGCCTTTCTCATATTATACCTGTTTCTCTCCTCCCGCACAAGAACGCAGAAAAAAAATTAAGATTTTCTTATAATTTTCGCACCAAAAAAGGAGTATCCTAAGAATACTCCCTTTGCCTTTCTTTATTGCTTGCCTTCTGCGGAAAACAGCGGAAGCTTATCCGTAAACACCGTTCCCTCGCCCTGCCTGCTTTCCACCAAAATCTCTCCTGCGTGGCAGTCCACAATCCAACGGGCAATGGCAAGGCCCAAGCCTGTCCCCGAAATTTCCTTGCTTCTGGATTTATCCGCACGATAAAAGCGGTCAAAAATCTTATGTAAGTCCTCCTCGGCAATCCCTGCGCCATGGTCCCGCACAGAAACATAGCCGAAATCTGCGTCCTTCCAAACCCGCACCGCAATCTCACTGCCCTGCGGGGAATATTTCAAGGCATTCTCCCCATGAATCCACAAAAGCTGCTTCATCAAATCATATTCCGCAAAAATCTCCACATCGCCCTCTGCCGTAAAGGTGATGGTTCTGTCCTCCTGCAGCAGCTCCATCTCACGCACCAGCTCCGCCGCAATCTCATTCAAGGAAACTCTTGCCTTGTTTACCTGGTGCTTATTTCTGTCGCTCTTGGCAAGAAAAAGCAGCTGGCGAATCAAGGCGCTCATGTGGTCGGTTTCGGTCAAAATAGAATCAATGGATTCCTGCAAAATCTCAGGATCGCTCTTGCCCCAACGGTTAATCAGGTTGGCATAGCCCTGAATGACGGCAATCGGTGTCCGCAGCTCATGCGAGGCATCCGAAATAAACTGATTCTGCCGCTGAAATGCGCTTTCCAAGCGGTCAATCATGGAGTTGAACGTAATCGTCAGCTCCTTCATTTCATCCTCCGGCCCCTCCGTAGAAATGCGTTGGCTTAAGTCCTCAATGGAAATTCGCTCCGCCGCAGAACGAATGGCATCCACCGGGCGCAGCATACGCCCACTGATGTATTTCCCGATGAAAAAGGCACAGCAAATCCCCAGAATATCCACAAACAGCAGCTTTGCGAAAAAGCTCCGCATGATATAGGCATTGTTCCCCATCATTTTGAACACCTGAATCTGATAGGAATCCGTTGCGGTTGCAAAGCGGTTTGTCAAAAGCATAAACTGCTGGTCTGTGCTGTTTTCCAAAATATATTCCATATTGCCGCCTTCTTTTTCCCGCCGCACATTGATTTGATAGCCCTTTCGGTATAAATCATTTTCTCTGATAAACGGCAGCTTTTCGCCGTTTCTCTGCGGCTTTTGCTGCTCCAAGGGCTCCCTGCCCGGATGGAATAAAAACGGCGGCATCTCTCCCACAAAGCTGTTGTAGGTTTTGTTTTCCTTCATGCTGTAAATGCTGACCTCCACATATTTATCATCCAGCAGCTCCGTCAGCCTCTCGTCACTCAAGGCATCCTCCTCCGTCTGCAAAAGCTCCTGCACCTGCTCCATGCTTTCCTGCAATTCTCTGCGCATTTCGTTTTGCTGCAGGCCGGAAATATTCAGCATCAAAAACCCGCTGATACACAGCAGGGATAACGAAAAAATCCCACCGTATAAAAGCGTGATTCTCTTTGCAATCGCCATGTGCCGAATCCCGTTCATCCAGCTTTTATTCTTCCTTGACATAATATCCTACTCCTCGAATGGTCAGAATGTATTTTTTCCCAAAGGCCTCATCAATTTTCGCACGCAAATAGCGAATATATACATCCACCACATTCGTTTCCCCGATATAGCTGTAGCCCCAAACCTCGTTCAAAATCTGCTCTCTTGTCAAAACGATATTTTTGTTCTGCACCAGATAGGTCAAAAGCTCATATTCCTTCTTTGTCAAATCGACCACCTTACCGCTAACCGTAACCATGCGCTTTTCGGTGTCAATCTCCAAATCCTGCACCTGCAAAATGGTTTTCTTTGCGGTATTGCTGCCCTCAAAATGCTTGAAGGCGACACGCATCCTTGCAAGCAGTTCCTCAATGGCAAATGGCTTTGTCAAATAATCATCCGCACCGCTGTCCAGCCCTGCAACCTTGTCCATAACCTCATCCTTCGCCGTCAGCATTAAAATCGGCACCTGCGAAAACCTCCGCACCCTGCGGCAAATCTCGATTCCCGTCAAGCCGGGCAGCATCAAATCCAGAAGAATCATGTCAAAATCCTCCTTGGTAATCAAATCCATGCCCGTCCTGCCGTCATGGCAGGTGGTCACATCATAGCCCTCATATTTCAATTCCAGCTCCACAAAGCGTGCCAGCTTAACCTCATCCTCAATCAAAAGAATCCTTTTCCGTTCCATTTTCCCACTTCCTTTCGCCCTTTTCCTTCAGTATAACAATTCTTTTTTCATTTGTCTTGCCTTAGTATGCTTTTTTTGTCTTAAAGACAGCTTCAAAACACATTAAAAAAGCATTAAAATAAAAAAATGTCTCCTATTTTTAGAGATTCTTTTTCCTGTGCGGTTGCAGAGAAAAAAATTTTTCGTTATAATATTATCCGAATCATAAAAAAAGAATACAGGAGGTTTTAAAATATGAAAAAGAAGCTTGCTTTGCTTTTGGCGGCCATTCTGCTCCTTGGCTCTGCGGCCTGCGGCAAAAACGAAACAGCCGATGAGCCACAGCAGGAGGTGCAAACAGAATTTAATCTGCCAAAATGCGGCCTTTCCTACACCATTCCGGAGGCTTGGGTAACTACGGAAAATGCCAACCTGATTCCCGTATCCTATCTAAAGGCGGAAGGTAATATCTATGCAAA
Source organism: uncultured Anaerotignum sp. (assembly GCF_934277605.1). GTDB lineage: Bacteria > Bacillota > Clostridia > Lachnospirales > Anaerotignaceae > Anaerotignum_A. The sequence continues at coordinate 972 of NZ_CAKQVD010000025.1, read as the reverse complement.
GGTTCAGTATAACTATGCACCGGATGAAAACATGGAGCCGCTCAACGATACCGAATCCACCATTGCCGTTGAGGAATTGATGACCCCCCTCGTGGAAATGCTTGTGGTGCGCACCGAAAAGCTGGAAACAGATGAAGTGAAGGAGGAGCTGAGCTTCTTCAAAAGCGTGGAAAAAATCGGCATAAAGGGGGATTTCCAATTCTTCTTCCTGACCGATTATGCAGATGGCATTGACCACTTCTCCGAGGATGCACAAAAAACCTATCGTGAACTGGAAACCTATCTCCCCGAGCTGCGTGAGAGCATTGAAATTTCCCTGCCGGATGAGGAGGCCGTAAAGGCGGAAGCCGAGGAAAACGGAAAATATCTGAACTTCATTTCCAATACCCTTGACGGCGATTCCGTTACCTCCGCCCTTTTCTATGACTATGATATGACGGTGGTAAACTTCTGGGCAAGCTATTGCGAGGAGGATAACATCAACGAATTGGATACCCTGCAAAGCTTTTATAAGAGCCTGAAAAAGAAGCACCCCAATGTCAACTTTGTGCAGGTCATCATTGATACCCCCGGGCAGAAGGCAGAAAAAATCGCCGCCGATGCTTATAAAAAAGCAGGCGTAACCTTTACCGGCGTTATGCCCGACCAAAACCTTGCCTCTTGGATTACAAGCAACCTCAAGGGCTTGCCGACCACAATCTTCGTAGACAGCAAGGGAAGGCCCCTTGATTTTAAGGTAGAAGGTATGCAGGATGCTTCCTACTATATGGAAACCACAGAAACCATGCTGCAAAAAGCAACCAAATAAAAAAAGACACAAAAACGGCGTATCCGATGGATACGCCGTCAGACTGTAGACAAAGTAGTTTTGAGGCAGCGGAAGGGCTTGGGAAATAAACTGTTCATTACTTTGCTACGCAAAGCAGGCTTCGCCTGCCGCCCCTTCTTGGGCGGTAAGTAGTTTCCCAAATG
>NZ_CAKQVD010000024.1 GCF_934277605.1 uncultured Anaerotignum sp. | reverse complement strand
GGCATAATAATAGTCCCCTTATTGTAGTCTCGAAATTTTTGCTATTTCGAGTGTCTACTCTAAGGGGACTATATCATCGGGGGCTTTTGTGTTTTACTCTGCCGTTACGATGACGGAGGAGCCATTGTTTTTATCTACGATATAGCCGAAGGTAATGACATCGTTTTCGTTCAGGCCACTGATGATTTTGCCTGCATCGGAGGCAGGATCAAACTGGAAGGCATGAATTTTGCCGTTGGGCATTGTCATTTCTGCGGTGTGCATATCAGAAAGGCCATTGAAGGTTGCGGTTACGGTTTCGGAGGGAACCAATGTGGTTGCTCCGTTATCGGAAATTTCCGCACCCTTTCTCTGTGTCATTTTCATGGAAGAAACACTGCACAGATAGAGCGGGTTTTCGATATCCTCGGAGAAGGTGTTGCGAATCAGGGTTACATCGAAGGAGGCAATCAATTCCTCCTCCTCGCCGACAGCCCAAAGCTCTGCAACGAGAGAATAGCCGTCCTTGGTTTCCTTGACATCGGAAAGTCTGGTTTCGGAAAGGCCGATATCCCCCTGTGAAAGCAGATATGCATCGGCATCCTCATCATAGGAAACATTCCCCTGCATGATATCGGGCAATGCGGGCAGACCGTCATAGTCGCTGAACAGGGCAATGGCATATTCCTCCATCACAGCGGAGGGAACCTTTAGCTGATATGTATTGCTCAATTCTGTTACACCCTCATGCTCCAGACCATAGCCGCCTGCGAAATAATACAGAGCTGTCCAGAAGAAATCGGGATCCTCGGGGTTATATTCCAAATTGCCCTCCACCATGCAGCGCGCCAAAGAATCAATGGGTGCCTTCATGGAATCAACAGCCTCTGCGGCAGTCTGGGTATTTGGATTGTCCTCCTTTTGTTCCTTGCAGGCCGCCAAGCCAAAGACCATGGTGCAGGCAAGGAAAAGTGCCAATAATTTTTTCATTTTTATATTCCTCCTTTTCAAAGTAGTATTCACTACGTCTCTCCTTATTATATAGTATAACGTATTTTTTTAAATTTTCCATAACAAAAGTCTTTCAAATTTATAAAGATTCTGTCTTTTTTCGTACACGGGGAGAGGGGAGTGGTGCATAAGATAGAAAAAGACTTTACCGAAGGGGGAAAAAATGATATAATATCATGTCGAATTATGTTTTTGAAAAGCAAAATTCGACAAGGACTGCCAATCGGTTCATTTGGAGGAAAGGAAGGCATGAGGTTTTAAGCGCCAGAGCCGCAGGATTGGGCGGCTGACGAGGCAGGAGTTTTGAAGGCGGCAACGCTTTCGATATCGAAAATTCGGCGGATGCTCCTCGCCCTTTCGTTCAGGGACGCAGGCCTTTTTACAAAACGGAGCGGGCAACGCTCCCGACAAAAGAAGGGCAACGAACGGATAAAACATTGGAGGTTGAGATTTATGTGCGGAATCGTAGGATATATTGGAGAAAATCAGGCTGTTCCCGTATTGCTGAACGGTCTGTCCAAGCTGGAATATCGTGGGTATGACTCTGCCGGTATTTCCGTTTACCATGATGGGATTCATACCATCAAGGTGAAGGGAAAGCTGGCGGGCCTGCGGGACAAGGTGGAGAAGGATGAGAAAAAGGCCTCTCATATTGGGATTGGGCATACCCGTTGGGCAACCCATGGCGTACCCAATGAGATTAACAGCCACCCCCACAACAGCCAAGACGGCAAGATTTCTGTGGTACACAACGGTATCATTGAAAACTATCTGGAGCTGAAGAAAATGCTGCTGGAGAAGGGCTATCAGTTCAAATCCGAAACGGATACAGAGGTTGTGGCACAGCTTTTTGAGGATTTATATGACGGGGACATGGTTTCCACAACAAGAAAGCTGTTGGGGAAAATCCGTGGTGCATACGCCTTGGGGATTATGTGCAGTGAGCATCCCGATACGCTGATTGCGGCAAGAAAGGACTGCCCCCTGCTGATTGGCTTGGGGAAGGATGAAAATTATATCGCATCCGATATTCCGGCCTTGTTGGAATATACAAGAGATTATTATTTGCTGGAAACAAATGAGATTGCCGTTTTGAAGCAGGACGGCGTGAAGCTGTATGATATCGACGGGAAGGAGCTGCACAGAGAGGTTTACCATGTGACTTGGGATATCGATGCGGCGGAAAAGGGCGGCTATGACTACTTTATGATGAAGGAAATCATGGAGCAGCCCGAGGCTTTGAAAAAGACCATTCAGCCCAGAGTGACGGAAAACGGGATTCATCTGGAGGATGTTTCTCTGACAGAGGAAGAAATCAAAAAATGCAGAAGGATTCATATTGTTGCCTGCGGCAGTGCCATGCACGCAGGGATTGTCGGCAGATATGTGATTGAGGAAACCTGTCGAATTCCCGTTGAAGTGGATATTGCATCTGAATTCAGATACAGAAATCCCATTTTGGATAAAAATGACCTTTGCATTATCATCAGCCAGAGCGGCGAAACCGCAGACACATTGGCGGCCCTGCGTGAAGCGAAAAAGCAGGGCGTGAAGGTGCTTGCCATTGTGAATGTGGTGGGCAGCTCGATTGCAAGAGAAAGTGATGATGTGATTTATACATGGGCCGGCCCTGAGATTGCTGTTGCGACCACAAAGGGCTACACCACGCAGATGTCTGTGCTGTATCTGATTGCACTGTATTTTGCAAGGGTGCGTGGCACAATGACAGACGAGGCCTATGCGGCGGCGGTGAAGGAGCTGCATGATTTGCCCGAAAAAACAGCAGAGGTGCTGAAGGTTGATGCAAGAATGGCGGAAATCGCAAAGAAATATGCGAAGTGCGAAAATGCGTTCATCATTGGGCGTGGCTTGGATTATGCTGTGGCAATGGAATCCTCTTTGAAGCTGAAGGAAATTTCCTATATTCATAGTGAGGCATACGCAGCAGGGGAGCTGAAGCACGGCACCATTTCCTTGATTGAGGATGGCACACTGGTGGTTGCCATTGCAACACAGGAGAGCCTTTTGGAGAAAACCGTCAGCAATGTGAAGGAAGTGAAGGCAAGAGGTGCGCAGGTGTTGGCGATTGCGGCGGAAAACTGCACAGCCATCGAGGATGTGGCAGATGAGGTGGTTTATCTGCCGCAGGTAAATCATTTGTTTACTGCTTCCTATGATGTGTTGCCCATGCAGCTGTTTGCTTATTACATTGCGGTGGAAAGAGGCTGTGATGTGGATAAGCCCAGAAACCTGGCAAAATCTGTTACAGTAGAATAAAAAATAAAATAAAAACGGAATAAAAATGAAAGGACTTGGGGGGGTTCCCCAAGTCCTTTCAGACTGTAAACAAAGTAATTTTGAGGCAGCGGAAGGGTTTGGGAAACAAACTGTTCATTACTTTGCTACGCAAAGCAGGCTTCGCCTGCCGCCCCTTCTTGGGCGGTAAGTAGTTTCCCAAATGGAATCCGCAGTCGGAATTCATTTCCGACGAGGAAAACAGTAATGCACGGGGAAGATATACCCCGCCGCCGTAGGCGGCTTTGCGAAGCAAAGTGCTGACAAGGTTTCAAGGCTTTTGAGCCGATGGAACTCGTCTGTTTATTCCTCTGTTTCAACAAGTCGAAAACCTGTTTTCGACTTAGGGTGTCGAATTTATCGACACCCAAAAAGGACTTGGGATTTTCCCCAAGTCCTTTTTGTATCAGTGGTTTTGGTTGATTTGCGTGATGTCATAAGGAGAGGTTTGATAAACAAAATAGTTCAGCCAGTTGGAGTAGAGCAGATTTGCGTGCGCCCGCCATCTGACCAGTGGCTCCTGTGTGTCATCATCGTTCGGATAGTAATTTTTAGGCACCTCAATCGGCAATCCTGCGTTTTTGTCACGCAGATATTCCTTTTCCAATGTGAGCGGATCATATTCCGAATGTCCCATGATGAAAATTTGACTGCCGCCGTCATTATGGATGGCATATACCCCTGCCTCCTCCGAGGAGGCAATGATTTTCAGGCGAGGCTCCTTTTCGATGTCCTCACGATAGACAGTGGTATGTCTGGAATGGGGGACATAAAAGATATCATCCGAGCCACGAAAGAGGATAGAGGTTTTTTTATCCAATTTATGCGGAAAGACACCGAACATTTTATCCTGCATCATGTGCTTTTGGATGCCATAATGATAATACAGACCTGCCTGCGCCCCCCAGCAGATATGGAAGGTGCTGTGGACATGGGTTTTGCTCCATTCCATGATTTCCACCAGCTCATCCCAATATTCCACCTCTTCAAATTCCATCTGCTCGATGGGAGCGCCTGTGATAATCAGCCCATCCCAGTTTTTATCCTTTACCTCGTCAAAGGTTTTATAGAAGGCAAGCAGATGATCCTCCGGTGTGTTTTTGGATTCATGGCTTCTGGTGTGAATCAGCTCCAGCTCAATTTGCAGGGCTGTGTTGCCTAAAAGGCGGGAAAGCTGTGTTTCGGTATCGATTTTTGTTGGCATGAGGTTCAACAGCAGGATTTTCAAGGCACGAATATCCTGTGTGATTGCCCTCGTTTCCGTCATAATGAAAATGTTTTCATCGGTCAGCACCTTTGCTGCGGGTAATTCGTTGGGTATTTTAATAGGCATTACATCAATCTCCGTTTCTTTTGCTTATCTGATGGTTTCCAAGGCCTGTGCGATATCATCAATCAAATCCTGTGCATTTTCCAAGCCGCAGGACAAACGAACCATATCCGCAGGAACGCCGGCGGCATTCAGCTCCGCATCTGTCATCTGTCTGTGGGTGGAGCTTGCGGGGTGCAGACAGCAGGTGCGTGCATCTGCAACGTGGGTTTCGATGGCAGCGGTTTTCAGATGTCCCATGAAGGCCTCTGCTGCCTTTCTGCCGCCCTTTACGCCAAAGCTGACAACGCCGCAGGAGCCGTTGGGCAGATATTTTTTTGCGGTTTCATAATATTTATCGCCTTCCAGAGAAGGATAGATGACATAGGAAATCAAATCGTGCGCCTTCAGGAATTTTGCGACAGCCAGACCGTTTTCGCAATGACGGGGAATACGCACATGCAGGCTTTCCAGACCGAGATTCAGCAGGAATGCGGACTGCGGAGATTGTGTAGAGCCGAAGTCACGCATCAGCTGTGCGGTTGCTTTTGTGATGAAGGCACCGCCCTGACCGAATTTTTCCGCATAGGTAATGCCGTGATAGCTTTCATCGGGGGTGCAAAGACCGGGGAATTTTTCGGCATGAGCCAGCCAATCAAAGTTGCCGCTGTCTACGATACAGCCGCCGACAGCAGAGCCGTGGCCATCCATGTATTTTGTGGTGGAATGTGTCACGATATCTGCGCCCCATTCAATCGGGCGGCAGTTGATGGGGGTGGCAAAGGTGTTATCAATGATGAGGGGAACACCATGTGCGTGTGCCGCCTTTGCAAAACGCTCAATATCCAGAACGCTCAGCGCAGGGTTGGCAATGGTTTCGCCAAAGACTGCCTTTGTATTGGGGCGGAAGGCTGCTGCCAGCTCTTCCTCGGAGCAATCGGGGGCAACAAAGGTAAATTCCACACCCATTTTCTTCATGGTTACGGCAAAGAGGTTGAAGGTGCCGCCATAAATGGTGGATGACGCTACAACGTGGTCACCGCAGTTTGCAATATTGAATACGGCATAGAAATTGGCTGCCTGACCGGAGGAGGTCAGCATTGCGGCTGTACCGCCTTCCAAAGCGGCAATCTTTGCGGCAACCAAGTCACAGGTGGGATTTTGCAGGCGGGAGTAGAAATAGCCGGATGCCTCCAAATCGAAAAGCTTGCCCATATCCTCACTGGTACTGTATTTGAATGTGGTGCTTTGATAAATGGGAATCTGTCTGGGTTCGCCGTTTTCGGGGGTATACCCACTCTGCACACATTTTGTTTCAATACGATAATCGCTCATTTTTTGTTCCTCCTTAGTAAAATAATAATGAAAAAGCAGATGCTTGGATGCGGGAGCCTACTGCGGATGGGGAAATGAAAAAAAGCCGCCCCAAAGAAAACCTTTGAGACGGCTTATATCACCGCGGTACCACTCAATTTGCATATATAAAAAATATGCCACCTCTTCGGGCTCAATCAAGCCCTATGCTTTTACGCAGCATGCACGGGAGGAGCCTACCGATACAGTTGTATTTTCGAACCTCCGGCTCAGAAGCCATAGACTATTGAGTGAAATTGTTATCGGCTCACAGCAACCGCCGACTCTCTGGAAACGCAGGCACTCAGCCCTCTTCGTCATCGCTTTTTGTTATCAAGTTGTTTTGTTGAGGAATATTATAACATCCCAAGGACATTTGTCAACTGTTTTTTTGAAAAATATTTTTTGCGGAAAGCAGTTGCATTTTGTGAAATAATAGGTGCTTTTATGCGTTTTGCTGAAAAAACGGGTTTTGGAAAAATCATTTTCTGCGTTGAAAAAACAGAATTTTTTCGGTGTGGGTTGTTTTTCGGAAGGGAAAAATATGATATACTGAAACGATAGAAAAGTGGTTAGGAAAAACGAAGGAGGTGCGGAGATTGGAAATGCAGAATGAGGAATACAGACCGTTTACGCATCTTCATGTTCATACAGAATACAGCCTTTTGGATGGCTCTGCCAAAATCAAGGAGCTGGTGCAGCGGACGAAGGAGCTGGGGATGGACAGCATTGCCATTACCGACCACGGTGCGATGTATGGTGCGGTGGAATTTTATAAGGCGGCACTGGAGGCGGGCATTAAGCCGATTTTGGGCTGCGAGGTTTATGTGGCGGAGGGCTCCCGCTTCACGAAGGAGGGCAAGGGCGGCGGCTATTATCATCTGGTGCTTTTGGCTGAAACGAATGAGGGCTACCATAATTTGATTAAGCTGGTTTCCTATGGCTTTACCGAAGGATTTTATTATAAGCCCCGTGTGGACAAGGAGCTTTTGCGTAAATACAGCAAGGGAATCATTGCATCGAGTGCCTGCTTGGCCGGAGAGGTGCCGAGGAATATTCTGAACGTATCCTATGAGAAGGCGAAGGAGACGGCACTGGAATATCTCGATATTTTCGGGGAGGGCAATTATTTCTTGGAATTGCAGGACCATGGGATTCGGGAACAGAAGCTTGTGAATGAGGCTTTGGTGCGGATGAGCAGGGAAACGGGGATTCCGCTGATTTGCACCAATGACAGCCATTATATTTATAAAGAGGACGCGGAGCCGCATGATATTCTTTTGTGCATCCAGACGGGGAAAACGGTTTTGGATGAGGACAGGATGCGTTATGAGGGCGGTCAGTTTTATGTGAAAAGCCCGAAGGAAATGTATGATTTGTTTTCCTTTGCACCTGAGGCCTGTGCCAATACGGCAAGGATTGCCGAGCGGTGCAATGTGAGCTTTACGTTCCATGAATTAAAGCTGCCCCGCTTTGATGTGCCGGATGGAAAAACGGCAGAGGCTTATCTGCGTGAGATTTGTTATGAGGGCTTTCGCAGGAAATATCCGGAGGCGAAGGCAGAATGGGAGGAGCGCTTGGAATATGAGCTTTCCACCATTGAAAACATGGGATATGTGGATTATTTTTTGATTGTTTGGGATTTTATTAAATATGCGAAGGATAACGGCATTATTGTTGGGCCGGGGCGTGGCTCTGCGGCAGGGAGCATGGTTTCCTACTGCCTTTCCATCACAACGATTGATCCGTTGAAATATGACCTGATTTTTGAGCGTTTCCTAAATCCTGAGCGTGTCAGCATGCCGGATATTGATATTGACTTCTGCTATGAACGGCGGCAGGAGGTCATTGATTATGTCATCCGCAAATACGGAGAGGCAAATGTGGCGCAGATTATTACCTTCGGAACCATGGCGGCAAGGGCGGCCATCAAGGATGTGGGGCGTGCGCTTGCAATGCCCTATGCAGAGGTTGACCGCATTTCCAAGATGATACCGACGGAGCTGGGCATTACGATTGAAAAGGCACTGAAAATGAACCCCGATTTGAACCATGCCTATGAGGAGGAGGCGGAGACGAGGCGGCTGATTGATACCTCCTTGCGCTTGGAGGGACTGCCCCGCCATTCCTCTACCCATGCGGCAGGGGTTGTGATTTGTCGGGAGCCTGTTATGGAATATGTACCGCTGAGTGCGAATGACGGACAGGTCAACACCCAATATACCATGACGATTCTGGAGGAATTGGGGCTTTTGAAGATGGACTTTCTGGGCCTGCGGACATTGACGGTGATCCAATCCGCAGTGCAGGAAATTGAGCGTATCCATGGGATTCGGTTAAACATGGAGGAGCTGCCCGAAAACGATACTATGGTGTATGACATGATTTGCCAAGGCAAAACAGAGGGCGTGTTCCAGCTGGAAAGCGGCGGCATGAAGCAGTTTATGCGAGAGCTGCAGCCACGCTGTTTGGAGGATATGATTGCGGGGATTGCACTTTATCGCCCGGGGCCGATGGATTTTATTCCGAAATATATCAAGGGGAAAAATGCGGGCGGCAAGGTGCAGTATACACATCCGAAGCTGGAGCCGATTTTGGAAAACACCTACGGCTGCATTGTGTATCAGGAGCAGGTTATGCAGATTGTGCGTGATTTGGCAGGCTACAGTCTGGGCAGAAGCGACTTGGTGCGCCGTGCAATGAGCAAGAAAAAGGCATCCGTGATGGCGGAGGAGCGGGAGAAGTTCATCTATGGCGACGGTGCAGAGGTGCCGGGCTGTGTGAAAAACGGGATTCCCGCAGAGGCGGCGGAAAAGATTTTCGATGAAATGACGGATTTCGCAAAATATGCCTTTAACAAGAGCCATGCGGCCTGCTATGCGGTGGTTGGCTATCAGACGGCGTGGCTGAAGGCGCATTATCCCGTGGAATTTATGGCGGCGCTGATGACAAGCGTGATGGACAATGCGGCGAAGGTCAGCGGCTATATTGAGGAATGTAAAAAAATGGGGATTGCACTTTTGCCCCCCGACCTCAATGAAGGCTATCGCCAATTTTCCGTTTCCGACGGGAAGATTCGCTTTGCGCTTGCGGCGATTAAAAATGTCGGCAAGGGTGCTGTGGATGCACTGGTGGCAGAGCGTGAGAAAAACGGCAGCTTTACCTCGCTGACGGATTTTTGCAACCGCATGGAAGGCGGCGAGTGGAGCGTGCGTGGCATTGAAGGGCTGATTAAGGGCGGTGCCTTGGACAGCCTTGGCGGCTATCGCAGTCAATATATGGCGATTTATAAGGAGATTCTGGCAGGGATTGGCCACGCAAGAAAGAACAACATAGAGGGACAGCTGAATTTGTTTGACATGGGCGGCGATGAGAGCTTTCAGCAAACGGATGAGCTGCCGCAGATTAAGGAATTTCTCCCGAAGGATAAGCTTGCCATGGAAAAAGAGGCCTTGGGGATTTATGTCAGCGGACACCCTTTGGCAGAGCATGAGGAGCGGCTCAAGCGGAGAATCAGCAACACAAGTGCGGATTTTTTGCAGAATGAGGAACAGCATACGCAGATTGCAGATGGGACAAGGGTTATTGTTGGCGGCATGGTTGCGGGCGTTTCCGTAAAATATACAAGAAATAATGACAAGATGGCATTTGTTACCCTGGAGGATTTCCAAGGCAGCATAGAAATTGTGGTGTTCCCGAAGACTTATGAAAAATGCTCTCAGCTTTTGCAGGAGGATGCGGTCTTGCTGATTTCGGGCAGGGCGAGTGTTTCCGCAGATGGCGAGGGAAAGGTGATTGCTGCGGAAATCAAGCCTTTGGAGCAGGGCGAGCTGCCGTCTTCCGTTTGGCTGAGGCTGACGGAGGAGATTCCCTTTGCGCAGATTACGGCAATCTTACAGCGGTATCACGGAGCGGTTCCGGTGTATATTTATGAGGAAAAAACGAAACGGAAGATGAAGGCAAGCCGTATGAATTGGGTGACGGGCGAGGAGGCCCTTTGCAACGAGCTGCGGCTTTTGCTGGGCGAAAAAAATGTTGCGTTGAAATATTGAGGAGGAAAGCGTATGGCTGAAAAAATCGGAGCAGATACATCCTATATTTGTGTGAAGGCATTGGAAAAGGGGGTAAATATCATTGGGGTAACCCGTGGGGAAGTGACCAAAATTCATCATACCGAAAAGCTGGACGAGGGAGAGGTTTTGATTGCGCAGTTTACGGAAAATACCTCTGCCATGAAAATCAGAGGGAAGGCTGAGGTCTATACGCAGTTCGGCATGATTTGTGCGGGCGAAATTGAGGTCGAGAAAAAATAATGCTGTGAAAAAGACTTTCTGTGACGGAAGGATTTTTTGCAAGGCTTGAGGAGGAATGCAGTATGATGGAAGAAAGAGAACACTTGAATGAGAAAAAAATCAAAAAAATCGGTGTGCTGACCAGTGGCGGCGATGCGCCCGGCATGAATGCGGCGATTCGTGCGGTGGTCAGAACGGCAAAATATCATGGCGTGGATGTGATTGGGATTCGCAAGGGCTATGCAGGGCTGATTGGCGGCGAAATCAAGGAAATGCACAGCAGAGATGTTTCCAATGTGCTGAACCTGGGCGGCACGATTCTGCATACGGCACGCTGCCCCGAAATGATGACGGAGGAAGGCTTGGACAAGGCGGCGGCAATTTATAAAATTCTGGGCTTGGATGCACTGGTTGTCATTGGCGGGGACGGCTCCTATCGTGGCTTGGCAGAGCTGATAAAAAGAGGCGTGAACGGCGTTGGGATTCCTGCGACCATTGATTTAGATATGTGCGGAACAGAATATACCATCGGCTTTGACACTGCGGTCAACACAGGGATGGATGCGCTGAATAAGCTGCGGGATACCTCGAACTCCCATGAGAGATGCTCTGTTGTGGAGGTCATGGGCAGAGATGCCGGCTATATTGCCGTTTGGTGCGGCATGTGCGGCGGTGCCGAGGAGGTTATGTTCCCGGAGGAGAAGGAAAACATCAACAGCGACAGAGTGATTCAGCAAATCTTAGAGAATAGAAGTATCGGCAAGCGCCATAATTTAGTAGTGGTGGCAGAGGGTGTCGGCGGCACGCAAAAGCTGGCGAAGGATATTCAGGAGATTACGGGTATCCAGACCAGAGCGACCATTTTGGGACATCTGCAAAGAGGCGGCAGCCCCACAGCGACCGACCGTATGCACGCCTCCATGATGGGCTATCATGCAGTGAAGGCGATTTTGGAGGGCAGAGAAAACATTGCCGTTGCCTATAACAGAGGACGATATGAGGTGCTGGATTTGTTGGAATCACTGCAAATGAAGAAAACCTTGGATACGGAAATTTATGATGTGATTAAGATTCTTTCGATTTAAAACGGCTACGGTTAAAAAAAGGAGGTGCCGCAATATGCGAAAAACAAAGATTGTCTGCACATTGGGGCCTGCAACGAATGATGTGGAAACCATGAAGCAGTTGATTCAAAACGGCATGGATGCCGCAAGAATCAATTTTTCCCATGGAACATACGAAACACATGCGGAAACGATTGCAAAGCTGAAGCAAGCGAGAGAGGAGCTGAATGCTCCCATTCCTTTGATTTTGGATACAAAGGGGCCGGAGATTCGGATTAAGACCTTTCGGGAGGAGCAGGTCAGACTGGAGGAGGACGCAGAATTTACATTAACCACCAGAGAGGTTGCGGGGGATGCGAGCATTGTTTCCGTTACCTATGCGGACTTGCCGAAGGATTTGCACAGAGGCTCCAGAGTGCTGATTGATGACGGCTTGATTGAGCTGCGGGTTGAGGAGGTTACGGAAACGGATGTCATTTGCAGGGTTATCAACGGCGGCATTGTGAAATCCCGCAAGGGTGTGAATTTGCCCGGCGTGGAGGTGAACCTGCCTTCCTTGATGGAAAAGGATATTGAGGATTTGAAATTCGGTGTGAAAAACGGCTTTGATATTGTGGCGGCATCGTTTATCCGTTCCGCTGAGGATGTGCTGAAGATTCGCCGTGTGTTAGAGGAAAACGGCGGCGGACAGATACACATTATCTCCAAGATTGAAAATCAGCAGGGTGTGGAAAACATTGATAAAATTTTGGAAGCATCGGATGGGATTATGGTTGCCAGAGGGGACTTGGGCGTGGAAATTCCGCCGGAGGATGTGCCTGTGGTGCAGAAGGTTCTGATTGCGAAGGCGAACCGGATCGGCAAGCCCGTGATTACGGCAACGCAAATGCTGGAAAGCATGGTGCGCAGTCCCCGTCCCACAAGGGCAGAGGCGAATGATGTTGCCAATGCGATTTTTGACGGCAGTGATGCCATTATGCTTTCGGGGGAAACGGCGGCAGGCGCATATCCCTTGGAGGCTGTGGCAACCATGGCAAGAATTGCCCGAAAGGCAGAGGGTGCAGTGGATTATGCCACAAAGCTTGCAAACACAACGGAGCCTGCCAGAGTGAATATCACAAATGCCATCAGCATGGCGGCGTGTGCCACAGCGGCAGAGCTGAAAACGGCAGCCATTACAACTGTGACAAAATCCGGCTTTACAGCCAGAATGATTTCCAGATACCGTCCGGCCTGCCCCTTGATTGCAAGCACATCGGATGAAACGGTTTGGCGGCAGATGAATTTGATTTGGGGCTGCAAGCCGATGCTGTATACCGGAGAGCTGCCCCATGGCGGAGTTTTTGATACGGCTCTGCAAATTGCAGTGAACAGCGGCTTATTGAAAAACGGGGATACGGTTGTTTCTGCATTGGGGATGCCGCTTGGCTTCAGCGGTGCAACCAACACCCTGCGGGTAGATATTGTGGGGGATGTACTTTGTAAGGGCAAGGGCATTGGCACGAAGAAGGCAACCGGCACAGCCAGAGTGATTACTGCACAGGATGGTGCGGAGCGCACCTTCCATCAAGGCGATATTCTGGTGACTACTGCGACAGACAGCAGCTTCATGCCATATATCCGAAAGGCAGCGGCGATTGTGGTTGGCCCGTTAGACCAAAACACAAACAGTCATGCGGAGGTTGCGGGGATGGCGCTTGATATTCCTGTCATTGTCTGCAATGCGAAGGTGGTTGATTTTATTCCTGCCCATTCGCTGATTACGGTGGATGCGGAAAAGGGATTTGTTTATAAAGGAATCCCGAAGGAGGCATAAAAAAGTAAAAAGCAAGAGGAATCTGAAGGAATGAGATTTCTCTTGCTTTTTTTGTGCGCTTTATTACATCAAAATACTGAATGAAAATATTGCTGAGCAAATGTACACAAAAGACGAACAAATATCCTTGTACAAAGGAATTATTTTAGGGTTTTTGGATGAATATTTGTACAAAAGAACGATATTTCAAGGGTTTTTTTGTCGAAATAGTGAATTGACGAATTCTTAACAGGGTGTTAACATATACCATGTAGATTCAAGATATTGAAGTGTTTTAATATACATACACCCGCTATCATACATCACAATGTTCTTGAATCACAAAAAATTTTATGTATTCAAAGGAGGCTATTATTATGAGTACACCACTGATTAGCGCTGACAATACATGGGCGCTGATGGCTATTACCTGTGGCTGGGCTGCATTCTCTATTTATGCAGAGCAGACATGGAAATGGGCATCTAAAGTATCCGGTGCGATCGTTGCTTTGGTCGGCGCACTGATTCTGACAAACGTAGGTATCATTCCTACAAACTGCGTATGGTTCGACGATATCGTATGGGGCTATGTTGTTCCTATGGCAATCCCTATGCTGCTGCTGAGCTGCGACATCCGCAAAATCGGTAAGGAGGCCGGTAAGATTCTGGTTATCTTTATGATTGGTGCAGTCGGCACATCTGTCGGCGCAATCTTAGGCTTCAAGCTGTTGGGCAGTCATGTGAAGGATTTGGCAGGCGTAGCTGCAATGATGACAGGCTCCTACATCGGCGGTACTGTAAACTTTGCGGCAATGGCAAGTGCGTTTGAGGTACCCGGCGACACCACCTCTGCGGCAGTTGTAGCGGATAACCTGCTGATGACACTGTACTTCTTTGTACTGATCATGATTCCTACACTGAAGTTCTTTAAGACAAAATTCACACATCCTCACATTGATGAAATCAATGCAAGAGGCGTGGATGAGGCTGCAAAAACACAGGCGGCTGCATTCTGGGCAAAGAAGCCCATCTCTTTGTGCGACATTGCAATCAACTTCGCAATCAGCGTAATCGTTGTTTGGGTTTCCACAGAAATCGCAGGCTTCATTTCCGCAGCGTTCCCTTCCGGCAACGGCATAATCACAGACCTGATTGGCGGTCTGTTCGGCAACAAGTATCTGATTCTGACAACCATTACAATGATTATCGCGACAATTTTCTCCAAACCCCTGGAGGGTCTGTCCGGTTCTCAGGAATTGGGTACATACCTGATTTACCTGTTCTTCTTTGCAATCGGCGCACCTGCATCCATCAAGGCTATCTTCCTGAATGCACCTCTGCTGCTGGTATTCTGTGCAATCATGGTAATCGTAAATATGCTGTTCTGCTTCGTATTCGGTAAGCTTTTGAAATTCGACCTGGAGGATTGTATTCTGGCATCCAATGCCTGCATCGGCGGCCCCACAACTGCTGCGGCAATGGCAATCTCTCAGGGCTGGATTAAGCTGGTTGGCCCTATCATGCTGGTAGGTACTCTGGGTTACGTTGTTGGTACATATTTCGGTACAATCGTAGGTAACTTCTTGGGCGCATAAGCGAAAGCAGATGACGCATAGAATCAGAAAAAAGAAGGAAGGCAAGAATTATGATTTTTGACGGACACAGTGATATTTTTACGGACGTAACGGTTCGTAGATTGAAGGGTGAAACGCAGGTTCTGAAAAATCACCACCTGCCCCGTTTGAGAAAAGGCAACATCGAAGGCGGCTGCTTTGTTCTGTGGATTGATCCTCCCCATGATGCACACCCTGCAAAGAGATTGGGCGAATTGATGCACTGCATTCGTGAGGAAATGGCAGAATGTGATGAGGCTGTCATCGTAAAGAATTTGAAGGAAATCGAAGAAGCAAGAAAAGCAGGCAAGTTCTATATTCTGCCCGGTCTGGAGGGACTTTCCGGTATCGGTACGGATTTGGATAAGATTGACGAGCTGTATGATTTCGGTTGCCGCCATGCAATGCTTTCTTGGAATGAGCAGAACGATTTATCCACAGGCACAAAGGGCGATGCCAACAGAGGCTTGACCGAGCTGGGCAAGAAGGCAGTCAAAAAGCTGCATGAAAAGCACATGCTGGTGGATGTTTCCCATACCAATGAACGCACCTTCTGGGATATGGCAAAGGTGGGCGGCGGTCCGCTGATGGCATCCCATTCCAACGCAAGAGCATTGGCAGATGTGGTGCGTAACCTGACAGACTGCCAGCTTTTGGAAATCAGAGACACCAACGGGATTGTTGGGCTGAACTCCTTTAATATGCTGGTTGACAAGGATGTGAAGGAGCAGACGGTGGATGGCTTGATTCGCCATGCAGATTATATTGCAAACAAGATTGGCGTGGAGCATCTGGCGTTTGGCTTTGACTTCTGCGAATTTTTGGATGATGAGGCAGCAGGCTCCTTCTGCGACCAGGAAAACACCTTTACAGTAGGTCTGGAGGACTGCACACACGTTCCTTCTATGGTGGAAAAAATGAAAAAAGCAGGCTTCAGCGACAAAGAATTGGAAATGATTTGCCGTGGCAACTGGATGAATTTGATTCAGAGAGTCATTGGGTAAGCTGCGTATAAAAAATGAATATTTGCCGGGGGCCAAGGGGGTTTCCCGGCATTTTTATAAGCAAAAACAAGGCAAAAGATGAGAAAAGAGGGATACAGTATGATTTTTGATGGACATAGTGACATTTTCAGCGATGTAAGATATAAAAGAGAAGCAGGCGAAACACAGGTACTGAAGAATCATCATCTGGACAGACTGCGTAAGGGCGGCATCGGCGGTGCATGCTTCGTTATCTGGGCAGATACCTACAATGGTCACGCACCCAAGGATGAAATGGAAGCTATCGTTAAGGGCATCAAGGGAGAAATGGCTGAAACAAAGGAATTTGTTCTGATTCATAATGTGGAGGAGCTGAAGGCGGCTGAGGCGGCAGGCAAATTTGCAATTCTGCTGGGTATTGAAGGTCTGGCAGGCATCGGCGAAGATTTGAGCAAGATTGATGAGCTGTATGCCTTGGGCGCACGTCATGCAATGCTGACATGGAATGAAGAAAATGCATTGGCAACCGGTGTAAAGGGTGATCCCAACAGGGGTGTAACCGAACTGGGCAAGCAGGCAATTAAGAAGCTGCAGGAAAAGAAGATGATTCTGGACGTTTCTCATATCAATGAAAAATCCTTCTGGGATGTTATCGATCTGGCAACAGGCCCTATTCTGGCATCTCATTCCAATGCGAAGGCACTGGCAAGCGCAGCAAGAAACCTGACAGATGATCAGCTGAGAGCAATCAGAGATACCAATGGTCTGGTTGGGCTGAATGCCTTCGGTGATTTTATCAGCGACAACAAGGCAGAGCAGGATGTTGACCATCTGGTAAACCATGCTACCTATATCGCAGATAAGATTGGTGTAGAACATCTGGGCTTCGGCTTTGACTTCTTTGAATTCTTGGATTCCGATTCCATGAAGAGCTACAGCGATCAGGATGACTCCCGTCTGAAGGGCATGAAGGACTGCTCCGAGGTGCCTGTTTTGATTGAAAAGCTGAGAAAAGCGGGCTTCACAGAAAAGGATCTGGAAATGATCAGCGGCGGCAACTGGACAAACCTGATTCAGAGAGTTCTGGGCTAAAAAAGCAAAAATGACATAAAAAAGAGAGACTGTGAAAGCAGTCTCTTTTTGTGTGCAGATATCAGAAGAATTTGGGGGTCATTGCCCAGATGGAGACGCAGTCCTCCTCGCCGTTATTGATGTATTTATGGGGCAGGGTGCTGTTGAAATAAATGCTGTCCCCCTCATGGAGGATATAATCCTTGCCATTGAGATAAACCGTGAGGGTGCCTTTTAGCACATAGCCACATTCCTCTCCCTCGTGGCAAAGGGGTTTTTTATCATAGGAATAGCCGCTTTTTAAGGTGATGACCATCATATCGAGAGAACGATTTTCTCTGTCGGTGTGAAGCAGTTTATAGAAGCTACTGTTATGATGTGTGACGATGGTGCGATGGGAGCCTTTGCGGATAATGAGCTGCTCCTCCTGCGGTTCTTCATAGAAGAAGTAGTTGATATTGGTATCCAAGGCCTTTGCAAGCCGCCAAAGGCTTGTGACGGAGGGGACGACAAGGTCACGTTCAATCTGGCTAATTAAGCCGGTGCTGACATCGGAAAGCCTGGAAAGCTCTGCGATGCTTAGTTTTTTATCCAAGCGTAGCTGCTTTAATTTTCCACCAATCAATAACTCCATTTTTATTTGCCTCCCCATGATTCTTCTCAAAAAAGTATGTCTCCATTGTATCATTTTTCGGCAGAAGGAACAACTCTTTTCTGAAAAATGAGAGGGAAAAAGCGGCGTGGGATGAAAATGGATTTTCCTTGTTTTCGTTGCAACAGGGGCATTTTTATGATATGATAGGAAGGATTATATTGAGAAAGACCACACAAAAGGAGAATGTTATGTTAACAAGTAAGCAGAGAGCCTTCCTGCGTGGAATGGCAAACGGAATGGATGCGATTTTTCAGGTTGGGAAAAATGGCGTAACCCCCGAATTGAGAGATACGGTTTACCATGCACTGGAGGCAAGAGAGCTGGTTAAAATCAGCGTTTTGGATAATAATATGCTGGGCGCAAGAGAGGCGGCGGAGATGCTGGCAAGCAGAACGGGCGCAGAGGTTGTGCAGGTTATCGGTAATAGGTTTGTGCTGTATCGTGCGGCGAAAAAGCCCGTGATTGAGCTGCCGGAGGCGAAGAAATAAGAGCCGAAGGGCAAAGGCGGGGAAAGAAGGAACGAAGATGAGAAATGAAATTGTAAACTTCAAGGACTGCAAGAGCATTGCGATTATGGGCGGCACCTTTGACCCGATTCACCACGGGCATTTGGTGACGGCAGAGGCGGTGCGCTATCGTTTTAAGGTGGACAAGGTTGTTTTTATGCCGGCAGGACAGCCTGCGCATAAGACAAACAAAAAGGTAACGCATAATGAGCATCGCTATTTGATGTCTGTTTTGGCAACCATGCGAAATGAAAACTTTGAGGTTTCAAGAATTGAGATTGACCGCCCCGGCGTGACCTATACGATTGATACGATTGAGGCATTGAAGAAAATGTGCAGACCGGATGTGCGGCTGTATTTTATCACGGGTGCGGATGCCATCCATCAGATTATGACATGGAAGGAATCCGAGCGACTGCTGGGAATGTGTGATTTTGTGGCAGTAACCAGACCGGGCTATGATAAATCGAAGCTGTTTCAGGATATTGGCGAAATCAGAGAGAAGTTTTCCAGCCGGATTCACTACATGGAGGTGCCGGCGCTTGCCATTTCCTCCTCTGACATTCGAGAGAGAGCCAAGCGTGGAGAGCCGATAAAGTATCTTTTGCCGCAGGAGGTAGAGGATTATATTCATAAATTTGGGTTGTATCAGGATGATACGGAGGATGAGGTGAAATTTATGCTGCCTGTGGAAACAATGCAGGAAAAATTGCAGTCTGCGCTTTCCGTCAAACGCTATATTCATACGATGGGCGTGGCGGAGGAGGCAGTGAAGCTGGCGGAGATTTACGGAACGCCGCAGGATCAGCAGAAGGCCCGTGTGGCAGGGCTTTTGCATGATTGTGCGAAGGACTACCCCGAAAATATGCGGCTGCGGTTTTGCAAGGAATATAAGGTAAAAACAGATGAAATTATGGAAAAGCAGACCGATTTGATTCATCCGTTTTTGGGGGCAGAGGTTGCAAGGAGAGAATATCAGGTTACAGATGAGGATATTCTCAATGCCATCCGCTACCACACAACCGGACGTGCAGGGATGACACTGTTGGAGAAAATCATATTTATTGCGGACTATATTGAGCCGAATCGGGAAAAATTCGACGGCTTGGAGGAGGCCAGACGTTTGGCGTATCTGGATTTAGACCAGGCCATGAAGTATATTTTGGAAAACACCATTGCCTTTGTAAAGGAGAGGGGCAGATTGCTGCATCCCTTGTCCTTGGAGGCCTTGGAATACTATAAGCATTGTGCGAAGAAGGAGGAAGTGGAATGAACGCATTAGAGGCGGCAAAGGTTGCGGAGGCAGCCTTGGAGGATAAGCTGGGAGAGGACATTAAGGTTTTGGATTTAAGGGGCTTATCCAATATTGCGGATTGCTTTGTGATTGCAAGCGGCAAAAACGTGAATCAGCTGCGTGCCATGGCGGATGAGGTGGAGCAAAAGCTGTTTCAGCAGGGCGTGAAGTTGCATCACAGCGAGGGATACAGCGGCGGCACATGGATTTTGCTGGACTTCGGCAATCTGCTGGTGCATCTGTTCAACAGAGAGGAAAGAGAGTTTTATGGGCTGGATCATGTCTGGGGAGATGCAAAGGCACTGTAAGACGTTGAAATAAGTAGCACTTATAACGAAAATAGGATTTTTG
The DNA here is from genome assembly GCF_934277605.1 of uncultured Anaerotignum sp. Classification (GTDB taxonomy): domain Bacteria; phylum Bacillota; class Clostridia; order Lachnospirales; family Anaerotignaceae; genus Anaerotignum_A. The sequence continues at coordinate 6,524 of NZ_CAKQVD010000024.1, read as the reverse complement.
AATAGTCTGTTTTTGACAGAAGAAAGCCCTTTAAATAGGGCTTTTTTAGTTAAAGTTGCCTTTTTTCTCGAAAGGATGTATCAAAAATTTTTCTTTGAAAAGCGTGCAAGTGATAGATTTGACAAGATTTTTTTTAAGAGAAAAAAATGCTTGAATATGGCGAAAATTTGCAGTACAGTAAATTTGTCAGGAGAAATCAATCTCTTTTAGAAGCGTGTTGTGAAAAGTTAGAAAGGACGGAAACAATAATGGAAAAGATTTATCAGGGCAAGACAAAAGATGTTTATAAACTGGAAAACGGCAATGTGCTGCTGAAGTTCAAGGATGACTGCACAGGCAAGGATGGCGTATTTGATCCCGGCGAAAACACTGTTGGTCTGCAGATTGAAGGCATTGGTAAAGCAAACCTGGAAACATCCATCAAGTTTTTTGAAATTTTGAAGGAAGCAGGCATTAAGACACATTATGTTTCCGCTGATTTGGATAATGCAACCATGGAGGTTCTGCCTGCAACCGTATTCGGTCATGGTCTGGAGGTTATTTGCAGACTGAAAGCAACAGGCAGCTTTATCCGTCGTTATGGCGAATATATCGAGGACGGCACAGCAATCGAAGGCGGCTATGTGGAAACAACCTTCAAGAATGATGCACTGGGCGATCCTCTGGTAACAAAGGACGGTCTGGTTGTTTTGGGCGTGATGTCTGCTGAAATGTATGACAGCATGAAGGAACAGACCTTGCAGATTACAAAGATTGTTGCGGCAGAGCTGGCAAAGCTGGGCTTGGATCTGTATGATATTAAATTTGAATTTGGCTACAACAAGGATGAGGTTATTCTGATTGATGAAATCGCATCCGGCAATATGCGTGTTTATAAGGACGGCAAATATGTTGATCCCGTTACACTGACAAAAATCATCAACGGCTGATTGTGTTGATTGGAAGTCTGCGATAAACTATGGCGGTACTTTCTGAGCTGAATCAGTAAAATCGGGCAATAGTAAAAAACCTCTTATTGTAGAATTAAACTATGATAGGAGGTTTTTCTATGTCTAAAAAAATTGAAGTTTTAACACCGATTCTTATAAAACTAACTCGTGAGAGTCATTTTCATTCGGAAATCGTGCTTGCGGCGCTTGCTTTTCAAAAATTCCTGCATTTTTGGTTCTCTTTCGTGGCAGTAGCTACGAGATAAGCCTTCGATTTTCTTCATGATTGTTACCTCCTATAAAAATTTGTGTGTAGCTGACGATACCGCAAGGGTGGTGTTGCCGCTGATTTTCCACCACTGGACAAGGTTTAGTTGGTTATGATAAAATTTAAATAGTCAATATAAAATTTGTGAATTGTAACATACGGTTCATGTGGAAACCGTCTGCTTGCTGTCAAGAAAAGAAAACACTGGAAACGCTTGCTTTCTCAAGCTATGAAAAGGAGGTTACGGGATGAGTGAGATTAGATTGGAAAGACTTCCGAAAACATTGGAGGAATTAAAAGCAATGCCGCAGGCAGGCCTGACCGAGCCGGAGGAAGTGGCTGCCTTGACGGTGGCTGTGTTGGCGTTATATCCTGAAAATCCATCTGAGACAGAAAGAATGCTGGATTTTCTGCGTGGGCCAAGGGCATTAAACGGCATAGATAAGCAGTTTATCAGAGACCGTGTCCGTGGAAAAGAGTATTTGATGCGGTCTTATTTTTCCGGCTCCTCTCCGGAGAATAATTATACGCCGGAGCTACCGTACCGCATTATGATATCTGAGAATGCGAACAGCCGCAGTCAGATTGGAGAGGGCTATCTTACCTTATATGTATCTTGTAGTGGTGCGGACAGCCCCAGACCGTTAAAGCTTCGGAACAAGCCATCCACAGGACAGTGGTTTTTGTGGGAGCAGCAGCTTTTGACGGGAATCCGTATTCCGAAGGAGGCGGATCCTTGGGCATAAGGCCGCCGGCTTGATGCAGAAGGAGAAAAATGAGAAAAAGAGTTTGGCAGACAGGCAGCTATCGGAAAGCACAGAAATACATATAGCATGAACCGTTGACACCTCGCATGAGCGGGGTGTCTTTTCTTTGGTGTGCGGCGGCGTTGCATTGTTTATGTGCGTATGGTAAACTATTTTCAGATTTATGAAAAGCGTTCTCGGAGAGACAGAGCGGAGAAACGGAAAAGGAGGCAGAGGTATGTTATTTATTTGTTATCCCAAATGCTCCACCTGCCAAAAGGCGAAAAAATGGTTGGCAGAGCAAAATGTAGTATATACGGAGCGTCATATTGCGGAGGAGAATCCGACCTATGAGGAATTGAAGGAATGGCACTTGAAAAGCGGACTTCCGCTCAAGCGTTTTTTTAACACCAGTGGACTGCTTTATAAGGAAATGCACCTGAAGGACAAGCTGCCTACGATGAGTGAGGAGGAGCAGCTTCGGCTGCTTGCTACGAATGGGATGCTGGTAAAACGGCCGTTGGCGATAGGCGGGGACACTGTGCTTGTCGGATTCAAGGAGGCAGAGTGGGCTGAGAGGCTGAAGGAAGGAAAGCTTGTATAAATTGATTTTGGAGAGAGAAAAATGTTTCGGATATACAGTGCGTTGATAGAAATGGTGGCGGCAGCCGTTTTTGTGATTCCGATTTTTTGTATCTACCACAAATGCCGCTTTCACAGCCGAAGCAAAACAATCCTTTATCTGATATTTGCGTTTTATCTGACTGCGGTTTTAGCATTGGTGGGGTTCCCGAATATAACAATGCTGAAAATCGAGCCTGCGGTAAATGTGATTCCTTTTCTTTACATGATGGCGGATTTGAAGAATGCCTGCCTGAATGTGCTTTTATTTGTTCCGTTTGGAATCTTTTTGCCGATATTTTGGCAGGAATGCAGAGATGTGAAAAGGATTGCTGTGGTGGGCCTGCTGGCAACGGTTTTCATCGAGGCAGCACAGATTTTTACGGGCAGAGCAACGGATGTGGATGATATCATTACAAACAGCCTTGGCACACTGCTTGGGTATTTCATTGCACGCAGAGCAACGGGAAATTTTGCAAGGGTTAGCCATATCCATGAAAAATGCAGTGACCTTTATCTGATTTGCGGTACGGTGGTGGGGATTATGTTTTTCTTGCAGCCGTTTCTTTCGGAGGCTTTGTGGGGGATTGTGATGTGAAGCAACAAATATAACAGAATAAGAAACAAAAAAAGAGCTTTCCGCATTGGTTTGAGAGATACAAATGATGCGGGAAGCTCTTATGCTTTTAAACAGGAAAAGCGGTTTTTTATTTCAGGATAACATTATGGAAGGTCTTTTTGCCCTTCTGCACCAACAGCTTACCATCGGTAAACAGGTCTGTGGTTACCTTGAAATCAACATCCTTTACGGGCTGTTCTGCCAGCTTTACGCCGCCCTGCTGAACGGCACGTCTGCCTTCGGAGCGGGAAGGAACCACCTTGATTGTGGTCAGAAGTGTCAAAATATCCATGCCGTCTGCGAAATCGGCAGCGGGGATTTCTGTGGAGGGAGCATCAACGGTTGCGGCACCCTTGCCGAACAATGCTTTTGCGGCCTCCTGTGCTTTTACAGCCTCTTCTTCGCCATGAACGATTTTTGTCAGCTCAAATGCAAGAACCTCCTTCGCCTTATTGATTTCCGCACCCTCCAGTGCGCCCAGACGACGTACCTCATCCATGGGCAAGAAGGTCAGCAGAGCGAGACATTTTTCAACATCCTTATCGCCGACATTTCTCCAATACTGATAAAATTCATAGGGAGAGGTTTTTTCGGGATCCAGCCAAACAGCACCGGAAACGGTTTTGCCCATTTTTACGCCTTCGCTGTTTGTCAGCAGCTTAAAGGTCATGCCATAAGCGGGCTTCTGTGCTTTACGGCGAATCAGCTCTACGCCTGCGATGATATTAGACCACTGGTCATTGCCGCCCATTTCCAAGGAGCAGCCATATCTTCTGTTCAGTTCATAGAAGTCATAGCCCTGCATAATCATATAGTTAAATTCCAAGAAGGACAGGCCAAGCTCTCTATCCATGCGGGTTTTGAAGCAATCAGCCGCAAGCATACGGTTTACAGAGAAATGTGTGCCGATTTCACGCAGAAATTCGATATAGTTCAGGTTTCTCAGCCAATCTGCGTTATTTGCGATGATTGCGCCGCCTTCGCCCTCATCAAAATTGATGAAACGGGAAAGCTGCTTTTTGATGCACGCTACGTTATGATCGATGGTTTCAACGGTCATCATTTTACGCATATCCGCCTTGCCGGAGGGATCGCCAATCATGCCTGTGCCGCCGCCCATCAGGCAAATGGGGCGGTTGCCGCAGCGCTGCATGTGTGCCATTGCCATAACGGTCAGAAAGTGACCAACGTGCAGGCTGTCCGCAGTGGGATCAATGCCGATATAGAAGGTTACGCCGCCTTTTTCAAAAAGCGCCTTAATTTCCTCTTCGTGTGTCAGCTGTTCGATAAAGCCACGTTCCTTCAATACTTCATAAGCGTTCATGTTACATTCTCCTTTTCTGTATATATGATGGATGGATTGATTACAGCGAAGCCTTGCGGAAATAAACATAAAAAAGGCTCTCTCGCCGAAAGGACGAGAGAACCCGTGGTACCACCTTAATTTATGCTTATCATACAAAAAGACAAACATCTTCCAACCCCTGTAACGTAGGGCAATCGTTGTGCCATTTCCTGCACAAAGCTCATGAGGCGTAATTTACAAAGACTGTTCTGCAGACCTTTCACCAACCGGACTGCTCTCTGCGGTTGTAACCAGTTTTGCCCATATACTCAATCATCGCTGGTATCATAAATAATATGAGAAAATGATATCATACGTTTTTTTGAAAGTCAAGCATCGTTGCGGAAAGTTCTGCAATCCGAACAACCATGCGGACGGCTTTTTCCATAGACGGCACAGGGATAAATTCATAATTGCTGTGGAAATTGTGTCCACCTGCGAACAGATTTGGACAAGGCAAGCCCATAAAGGAGAGGCGTGCACCATCGGTACCGCCACGAATGGGCTGGATGATGGGGGTAATATCACAATCGAGCATAGCCTGCTTTGCCAGCTCGACAATTTCCATGTGCGGTTCGATTTGAGAAAGCATATTATAATATTCATCATGCAAATCCAATTCGATACAGTTGGGATACTGGGTGTTTTTTCGTTCCACAATCAGCTCCAGAAGCTCTTTGCGGTGTGCGAAGGAGTCTGCATCAAAATCTCGGATGATATAGGTTAAGGTTGCAGAGGAAACATCGCCCTCGAAGGAGCAAAGATGGAAAAAGCCTTCATAGCCCTCTGTTTTTGCGGGGGTTTCCCGTTCCGGCAGGAGAGAAGCAATTTCAGTGCCGATGAGGGCGGCATTTTTCATCACATTTTTTGCAGAGCCGGGATGGACGTTTTTTCCTTTGATACGAATGACGGCACGAGCGGCGTTAAAGTTTTCATATTCCAATTCGCCAATACGCCCGCCATCCAAGGTATAGGCAAAGTCTGCGCCAAAGGCTTCCACATCAAAAAAGTCAACGCCCTTTCCGATTTCTTCATCGGGCGTAAAGGCAATGCGGATATCCCCATGTGGCACCTCGGGATGTGCAATCAGATACTCCATGGCGGTTAAAATTTCGGCAATGCCGGCTTTATCATCGGCACCAAGGAGCGTTGTGCCATCGGAGGTAATGAGGGTTTGCCCGATATATTCCTTTAGGATAGGAAATTCCTCCGGAGAGAGAACCGTTTGATTGAGGGGGATAGTTTTCCCGTCATAATTCTCTACTATATTAGGAAGAACATTTTCGCCCTCGGCATCGGGGCTGGTATCCATGTGGGCAATGAAGCCGATGGTGCGTGCATGGGGCACATTGCCGGGCAGAAGTGCCGTCACATAGCCATAGGAATCAACGGATACAGCGTGCAGGCCGATTGCTTCACATTCCTTCGCAAGAAAGGCGGCAAAGGCAAGCTGACGCTTTGTGCTGGGAAAGGTTTCGGATGTTTCATCGGAAGTGGTGTGGTGCTTGACGTATGTTAAAAACCGTTCGGTAACTGTTTTCATAGATGCCTCCTTAAGAAATAAAAAATTTTAAAAGCATCTTTATTTTACCATGATTGCGAAAGAAATGCCAGATGGCGATGCAAGCAAAAAGCATATATAATGTAGGGAAAAGATTTTCGACAAAAAAGTAAAAAAAGGGGTTGACATGGTTCGACTTTTCCTGTAATATCTATATCACCGCAAGTGACACGGAAGCATGACGCTGAGGTTGCCGAAAGAACAAAAACAAAAAAAGAGCAAAAAAGTGCTTGACAACCGGTGGATGGTAAGATATAATAGTCAAGGTCGCTGCTCAAGAAGAGGCAACTAAACTTCATGGAGAGATGTCCGAGTGGTTTAAGGAGCTGGTCTTGAAAACCAGTGATTCCGAAAGGAGCCGTGGGTTCGAATCCCACTCTCTCCGCCAATAAAATACCGTATGATGAGCTGAGAGCATTATGGAGAAGTACCCAA
>NZ_CAKQVD010000023.1 GCF_934277605.1 uncultured Anaerotignum sp. | reverse complement strand
AAGGGTGTGCTTTTCTTATAATTGCAGGCTTTTTTCGCCGCTTACCCGAAAAAAGCAAAAAAAGAAGCACCCTCAAAAGAGAGTACTTCCTTTTTTGCCCTTCAAGGCTTTTTGAACTCGGTGCGACAAGATTTGAACTTGCGACCTCAGCGACCCGAACGCTGCGCCCTACCAAGCTGGGCCACGCACCGATAAATGTATAACATAGCTATTTTCTTACATTTTTGAGAAAATGTCAAGAGAAAATTTTATCTTTTTCAATCTTTTTCTGTCAAAAAAGAAAGGCGAAGCCAAAACTCCGCCTTTTTCCTGCTTTTCTTTCATTATTCTTCTGTCGTTTCCTCGGCTGCTTTGATTGCAATTCCCAATTCATCCAACTGCTTTTCATCCACAACGCCGGGTGCATCTGTCATCGGGCAGGAAGCATCCTTTACCTTCGGGAAGGCAATTACGTCACGGATACTGGGCGCATTGCTCATCAGCATGATGATTCTATCCAGACCGAAGGCAAGACCGCCATGAGGGGGCACGCCATATTTGAAGGCATCCAGAAGGAAACCGAAGCGTTCCTGTGCATCCTCATCGCTGAAGCCAAGCAGCTCAAACATCTTTTTCTGGATATCTCTGCGGTGGATTCTGATGGAGCCGCCCCCCAGCTCATAGCCGTTCAGAACGATGTCATACGCCTTTGCACGCACTGCACCGGGGTTGGTATCAATCAATTCCAAATCCTCATCCATGGGAGCGGTGAACGGATGGTGGACCGCCACATATCTGTTTTCCTCCTCATCCCACTCCAGCATAGGAAATTCCGTAATCCAGAGGAAAGCAAAATCATCGGGCTTTGTCAGCTCCAGCATTTTGCTCAGCTCTACACGCAGTGCGCCCAAGGAATCGAATACAACCTGATCCTTATCTGCGCAAATGAGAATCAGGTCGCCGGGCTGACCATCCATAGCGTCCACGATTTCCTGCATTTTTTCGGGTGTGAAGAATTTTGCAATCTGAGACTTGATGGTGCCGTCTGCGTTTATCACAATCCAAGCCAAGCCCTTCGCCTTATATGTTTTTACAAATTCAACCAGGGAATCTATTTTCTTTCTGGGGAAGGAACCACAGCCCTTTGCATTGATGGCACGCACACTGCCGCCGTTTTCCAGAGCGGATTTGAACACCACAAATTCTGTACCTGCTACAACATCGGAAATATTTTTCAGCTCCATGCCAAAGCGTACATCGGGCTTATCGGAGCCAAAGCGTTCCATCGCCTCCGCATAGGTCATTCTGGGCAGGGGCAGCTTAATTTCCACGTTCATCAGGTCCTTAAACACCTTCTGCATCATTCTTTCGTTGATATCCATGATATCTTCAATATCCACGAAGGAAAGCTCCATATCCACCTGTGTGAATTCGGGCTGTCTGTCTGCACGCAAATCCTCATCACGGAAGCATTTTGCCACCTGATAATATCTATCCATGCCGGAAACCATCAAAAGCTGCTTATACAGCTGCGGAGACTGCGGCAGACCATAGAAATTTCCGGGATGCACACGGGAGGGTACGAGGTAGTCTCTTGCGCCCTCGGGTGTGGATTTGCCAAGAACGGGGGTTTCGATTTCCAAGAAGCCCTCCTGATCCAAGAAGTTTCTCATAACCTGCACAACCTTATGGCGCAGCACCAGATTCTTCAGCTGAGAAGGTCTTCTCAAATCCAGATAACGATATTTCAGACGCAAATCATCCTTTACGGTGATGTTGTCCTCAATCTGAAAGGGTGTTGTTTCGGATTCGGAAAGGATGCGCAGCTCCTTTGCAATAATCTCGATTTTCCCTGTTTTCATGTTGGGGTTGATGTTGCCCTCTTCTCTTGCGGCAACCAAGCCCTTGACTGCCAGCACATATTCACTGCGGACGGTTTCCGCCTTTGCAAACAAATCCTTTTCTGCTGTGTTGCCGTCAATCGCAATCTGCACCAAGCCTGTTTTATCTCTCAGTGCAATAAAAATCAACTGACCTAAGTCACGGCGACGCTGCACCCAGCCCATGACTGTGACCTCCTGCCCAATCATGTTTTCATTCACGTTGCAGCACATACAGCTTCTTTTTAAACCTGTTAACGCTTCACCCATGTTTCTATCTCCTTACTTTTTTATCTGATATTTTTTTGTACTACAAAATAGTCCATCTTTAATATCATAAACACTTTTCCCGAAAAAGTAAAGTTGCAAGCGGAAAAAAGCTGATTTTCCATGAAAAAATCTTCGCTTGTCACTTTTGGGGAAAAGCGGTATAATGGAAAAATACGAAAATAAATTCTACAGAAATTTGATTTCTGAATGATAAGGAGTTGTTACCATGAAACAGAATAAAATCATCACCATCAGCCGTCAATATGGCAGCGGCGGCCGCATTGTCGGCAAAAAGCTGGCAGATGCCCTCGGGATTCCCTTTTATGATAACGAACTGATTACCCTGGCAGCAGAAAAAACAGGGCTTTCCGTGGAATGCTTTAAGGATGCGGAAAAAACCTCCGTCGGCAATCTGTTTTTCTCTCTGACCTCTCTGACACCCAGCATTGATTCTGTCGGCCTGCCCTTGAATGAAAAAATCTTTCTGGTGCAGTCTCAGGTTATCAAGGAGGTTGCCGAGGCAGGTCCCTGCGTAATCGTCGGGCGTTCCGCTGACTATGTACTTTCCGAAAACCCCAACTGCATTAACATCTTTTTGCAGGCGGATTTATCCGACAGAGTTGCACGAGCCATCCAGACCTATCACCATGAGGCACAGGGCGCAGAATCCATGGTAATCAAAACCGATAAGCGCCGTGCAAATTACTACAACTATTTCACAGGCAGAAAATGGGGCAAGGCAGAAAATTATGACCTCATTTTGAACACCTCCAGAATGGATTTGGACAAAATCGTTGAGGTAATCAAAACCTACGTTTCTCTGCGATAAAAGCGATAAAAAAAAGCACCCACTTCTTGGTTGCTCAAGGTGTCGACAAAGTCGACACCTAAGTCGAAATCAGGATTTCGACTTGCAAGACAGAGGAATAAACAAACGAGTTCCATCAGCTTAAAAGCCTCGAAACCTTGTCAGCACTTTGCTTCGCAAAGCCACCTATAGCGGCGGGGTATATCTTCCCCGTGCATTACTATTTTCCTCGTCGGAAAATACTGGCACTGCATAGCAGCAGCCCCTTGGGTTGGTTTGTCAGCAAACTGCCACGCCGACTGCGGATTCCATTTGGGAAACTACTTACCGCCCAAGAAGGGGCGTCAGGCGAAGCCTGCTTTGCGTAGCAAAGTAATGAACAGTTTGTTTCCCAAGCCCTTCCGCTACCTCAAAAATTACTTTGTCTATAGTCTGAAACGGCGTATCCGATGGATACGCCGTTTCCTTCTTATTTATACACTCTAACCTTTTCAATTCTGTTTTTATCCATTTCCTCGACAACAATCCGCAGACCATCCGTTTCAATCGTCTGTCCTTTTTCAGGGAAATTCCCCAAAAGCTGCAGGATATAGCCCGCAATGGTATCCACCTCTTCGCTTTCCAAATCGGTGCCGACAATTTCATTGAAATCCTCCAGACGGGTGCTGCCGTCCACCACAAATTCATTGTCCTTGATGACCTCGATTTCGTCCTCCTCGTCATCATATTCATCGCCGATTTCCCCGACAATTTCCTCAACAATATCCTCTGTCGTAATCATCCCCGAGGTGCCGCCGTATTCATCCAAAACAATCGCAACTGCCAATCGGCTGTTTTTCAGCTCCGCCAAAAGCTCGTCCAAGGGCTTGCTTTCATAAGTAAAAAACGGTTCACGCATATATTTTTCCGCAGAAAAGGTTTCCTCATTCAAGAAGAAAATATCCTTCACATACAAAATCCCGACAATATCGTCCAAGTCCTCATTGTAAACAGGCATACGAGAGAAGCCCTCCTCCTGCACCAAGCGGACATATTCCCCATAGGTCACATCCAGGGGGACGGCAACAATATCCGTTCTGGGCGTCATAACATCCTTCGCCTTGGAATCCCCAAAATCAAACACATTGTTAATCATGGTTCTTTCATCCAGCTCCAAAACGCCCTCCTCATGGCTGACATTCACCATGGTTTTCAGCTCTGCCTCTGTAATCAGCGGTGCCTTTTCATTCGGGTTGCACCCCAACAGACGAATCAGCCCGCCTGTTACCACATTCAGCACAGCCACAACCGGACGGAACAGCCATACGCACAAAGCAATGATTTTTACAACCAAAAGGGCAACCTTCTCCGCCTTTTGCGCCGCAATGGTTTTCGGCGTAATCTCCCCAAAAATCAAAATGACTACGGTAATCACGATGGTCGCAACCCCCGCACCGCCGGAATTGCCCCGAAAAATCTGAATCGCCAAGGCAGTTGTCAAGGCAGAAGCGCCGTTGTTTACAAGGTTATTGCCAACCAAAATGGAGCTGAGCAGGCGGTTCGGGTCCTCCAAAAGCCGCATAATCAGGTCCGCATTTTTTACATTCTCCTCCACCATGTTGCGCAGACGAATTTTGCTGAGGGAGGTCAGCGCTGTTTCCGATGCGGAAAAAAACGCAGAACAACATACCAAAAAAATCAATAAGCCAATTAACACTGGACTGCCGTCCATACGGTCATCACTCTCCAAATCTTCAAAATGCTTTTTTCACTTTCCTGCTTTTTTCAATATCTGAATAGTTTACTATAAAAACGCTCTTTTTGCAAGAGCCGAGCCTCAGCCTTTGTTTCTTTCGATTTCCTCCGCCAATTCGCTCAGCTCCATCCAGCGCTCCATTCTCTCCTCCAGCTTGGCCTCCAGTGTCTCCTTCTCTGCGGAAAGCTCTTGCAGGCGGGTAAAATCCGTTGCGCACGCCGCCATATCCGCATCCGCCTTGGCAATCCGCTCCTCCAGCTTGGCAATCTCGTCCCCAATGGTGTCATATTCCCTTTGGTCCTTATAGCTCATTTTCTTCAGCGGTGCTTTTTCCTTCTGCGGCTCCTCCTTCTTGGCCTTAACCGTCTTTTCCGTCACCGCAGGCATTTCCTTTTCCCTTGCCGCCTTGCAATCGGAATAGCCGCCCTCATACTGCTTGATGCTCCCATTGCCGATAAAGGCGAAAATACGCCCCATGGTCTTGTCCAGAAAATATCTGTCATGCGAAACAGCAACCACCGCTCCGTTGAAATGCTCTAAGTAATCCTCCAAAATCATCAGTGTTTCAATATCCAAATCATTTGTCGGCTCATCCAAAAAAAGAATATTCGGTGCGCCCATCAGCACACGGCAAAGATACAGCCTCCGTCTTTCCCCGCCGGAAAGCACGGAAATCGGGCCTCTTTGCATGGCAGGGGGAAATAAAAAGCGGTCAAGCATTTGCGATGCCGTAATATTTCCGTCTGCCGTGCGGATTACCTCCGCTTCCTCTCGGATATAATCAATCACACGCTGGTTTTCCTCCATATCCACATTTTCCTGTGCAAAAACGCCGATTTTTACGGTTTCGCCCTGCTCCACCTCGCCGCTGTCTGCCTGCAATCTGCCCGCCATGATGTTGAGCAGTGTGGATTTTCCGCAGCCGTTGTCCCCAATGATGCCCACACGGTCATCCCGCAAAATGATATAGCTGAAATCCTTGATATAGGTTTTCCCGTCATACGCCTTGCACACGTTTCGCAGTGCAATCGTCTTTTTTCCCAAGCGGCTGCCAACAGAGGAAATCTCCACGCTCTGCTTTTCCTCCGGCGCACGCATGGCGGAAATCTCCTCAAACCGCTGCAATCTTGCCTTTTGCTTGGTGCTTCTCGCCTGTGCCCCTCTGCGTACCCATTCCAGCTCTGTCCGCAGGAAATTCTGCCGCTTACGCTCGCCTGCCGCAATCAGCTCCTCTCTCTCCGCCTTCATTTCCAGATATTTGGAATAATTCGCCTGATAGGAATACAGCCTGCCCTTCTCCAATTCCAAGGTACGATTTGCCACACGGTCAAGGAAATAGCGGTCATGCGTAACCATCAAAAGTGCCTTGGAATATTTCTCCAAATGCTTTTCCAGCCAATCCACCGTATCATTATCAATGTGGTTGGTCGGCTCATCCAAAATCAGCAAATCCACAGGGGCAATCAATGCCGCCGCCAACGCCACACGCTTTTTCTGCCCGCCCGAAAGCGTCTCCACTGTCTGTGCAAAATCAGAAATCCCAAGCTTTGTGAGAATGGTTTTCGCCTCGCTCTCCAGTGACCACGCCTCTGCCTTGTCCATCTGCTCCGCAAGCTCTGCCGCCCGCTTCACAAGCCCTGTGTCCTCAGGTGTTTTGGCAAGTGCCGCCATTGTCTCCTCATATTCCCGCACCAAAGCAAGCTGCGGATTTTCCCCACGGAACACCTGCTGCAGCACCGTTGTGCCGGCAACAAAAACAGGGCTTTGGGAAAGATAGCCGATTCGTATCCCGTTCATTGTGATAATCGTGCCGCTGTCGGCTTGGTCAACCCCCGCGATGATTTTCAGCAGGGTGGATTTCCCCGTTCCGTTGACGCCAATCACCCCGATTTTATCTCCCTCATGGATACTGAAGGAAATATCATCAAAAATAATTCTTGTGCCGTAGCTTTTTCTGATATTTTCTGCCGTTAATAAAACCATGTCTCCCATTCAACCTTCTTTCCAAACGGAATGCTCCGTCATTTTCCCATTTCCTTTGTCTGCTTGCCCTTCCAATATAAAAATGCCGCCGCACAGAGAATCAAGATTCCCGAAAACACTTGGCTGACCGCAAAGGGCCCAAGCATCAGCTGGTCTGTCCGCAGTCCCTCAATCCAAACTCTGCCCAAGGCATAGCCCAGAAAATAAAGCCCCAAAACCTGCCCGTCGAATTTCTTTTTCGGGCGGAATTTTACCAAAAGCAAGAATAAGCAAAAATTCCAAAGCGATTCATATAAAAAGGTGGGATGCACCTGAATATAATCCACACCGCCGTAATTTGCAATATGCGCCAACACCTGCTGAGAAATATCTCCCGTGCGCACTTGGCTTTCCTGCAAACGCATGGCAAACAGCCCGTTGGTATAGCCGCCAAATGCCTCTCGGTTAAAAAAGTTCCCCCAACGTCCCAGCATTTGCCCAAAGGCCAAGCAGGGTGCAACCGTATCCGCCAACAGCCAAAAATTGACCTTCTTTTTTTTGCAGTAAGCAACAGCCGTCAGCACACCGCCGATAATGCCGCCGTAAATGGCAAGGCCGCCCTCCCGCAGTGCAAATATCTTTTCGGGATGTGTGCTGTAATAGTCCCAAGAAAAAATCACATAATACAGCCTTGCGCCAATGATGGCAAAAATCAGCGCATAGATAATAAAGTCTACATATAAATCAGGGGATTGCCCTGTCCGCTTTGCCTCACGCATTGCCATCCAAACACCCAGAATCACAGCCAAGCCGATAAAAATACCATACCAATACACATTTCTCCCAAGCACCGTAAATGCCACTCGGTCAAGGTGTGCAATTTTAATTCCCAGATTGGGAAACCATATTTCAGGCATAAAAACTCCCTCTTTCTCTTTGGTTTTGTGTGCCGCTCCTTCGGCACAATCAGTATTATTTTATAACAACCATCCCTTAGAATCAACCTTTCTGTTTTTTCCTGCAAAAAAATCGAAGGGCATCGCCCCCTCCGCCCCTCTAAACTGCATATTTATTCCTTTTTCATTCTTTTCCATTCCATTCCTTTCCATTGCCTTCTCCAACAAAAAATGCCCCTTCATCAGAGGCATTTCAAGCAATCCCTTTATTTCACAACAGAAAGTGCCATTGCGGCACGGGAAAATTCCTCCCGCAAGAATTTTTCTGCCTCTGACCGCTGCATTTTCTTGATAGCAGTCAGCACATCTGCCGCCGTCACATCCATCCCCACGCAGTCCATCTGCCAAAAGCAAAGGCCTTGCGGAGTATCCAGCCGCCGCAGCAGCCGCCCCAACAGCTTTTTGCGGATACGCTGAAAATCCGCCTCGGCAAAGCCCTCCTTTTGCAGTCGCTCCAGCTCCTTCCCCAAAAGCTCTGCGGTTTCCTCCGGATGCCTGCCGCTTCCCGAAAAGGCGGCAAAGGCATAGCCCTCTCCGCAGAAAAAAGCCGCCCCCAATGCCTCCTCCAGCCATTCCCGCTCATACGCCCTTTGGAAAAACGCACTGCTCTCCCCTGCCAAAAGCTCCAGACAAAAGCCCGCCGCAATCCGCCTGTGCAGCCACCGTTCCTTCGGTGCGGCAGAAAGCTTCCAGCCGATTTGAAACTGCGGCTCTGCAAGCCCCATCTCCCTCTCCCGATATTTTTCCGCAATCTCCGCTTCTTCCATCGGAAAATATACGCTTGCCTGTGTCTCTCGCCTTGCAGTCTCCTCCGCCATCCGCCGCACCTTCGTCAAGGGAATCTCCCCTGCACAAATCAAAGCCATTTCATCTGTGGTGTAATAATATTCATACGCCCTTTGCAATGTCCTTTCCGTGATTTCCGCCACCGTTTCCGCCGTTCCTGCAATGCGGTTCCGGATGGGATGTGCGCCATAAAGACATTCCAGCATTTGATTATACATCGCCCACTGCGGATCATCCTCATACATCGTAATCTCACTGATAATAATATCCTTCTCTCGCTCCGTGTCCGCCCTTGTGAAATACGGCTCCTGCACAAACGCAAGCAAAAGCCTTAAATTCTCCAAAAACCCCTCCCTGCAGGTAAAATAATACACCGTTTTGTCTCCGTCAGTAAAGGCATTGGCAGAGGCGCCGTTTTGCGTAAAGCGTGTAAACGCATCCCCCCATTCCTGCTGAAACAGCTTATGCTCAATAAAATGTGCCGTCCCCTGCGGAAACTGTATTTCCTCGCCGTCCTTCCCTCTCCAGAAGATATGGTTCGCCCCTCTTTGCACCACAATCGCCGCCATCTGCTCCCCAAACTGCTTTTTGGGGAACAAATAATAACGCAGTCCGTTTTTCGTCCTGCCACGTTCTGCCTTCTCAATCTGCATCCTCTGTCCGCTCCCTTCCCTGCAATAAATATACCGCTTGCAGCCGCAAATGCCGCACCGCACGCAGAACATCGCTCTCGTCCGCCTGTGCAATCTGCCGCATCAGCCGCTCCGCACTCATTTCCCGTCCCTGCAATGCCTGCTCTGCCAAAAAATCAATCCTGCCCCAAGGGGTATCTGCCAAGGCGGCATATTCTCTCAGCAGGCTTTTCTTTGCCTGCTCCAGCTTTTCCTTGGAAATTCCCGTTTTCTTCCATTCCTCCAAGCAGGAAAGCACCTCCCTGCACGCCCTTTTTGCATCCTTCGCCTGCAGGCCTGTCTCCACAAACAAATACGGCGACAGCGGATACCGATAGGAATGAATCTGATAGCAAAGCCCCTCCTGCTCTCTCAGCCGTTGGAACAAAACCGAATCGGGTGTTCCGCCCAAAAGCTGATTCACAAGCAGGAATGTTGCCTCCCTGCCCGCCGTTTCCATATCTCCCGAAAAGCTCAGCAAAAGCCTTGCCTGTGCCGCCTCCGTTTCCTCTCGCAAAAAATGCGGCTTGCCCCTCGGCACAAAGGCAGACGCACACGCCTCCGTCACACTGCCCGCAAAATCCCGCCGAAGCGAAAGCAATGCCTCGTCCCGCTCTCCGCAGAAAAACACCTTTACCCTTGCCGTTTCCAAAAGCCGCTGATAAAACGTAAATAAGCCCTTCCCGTCAATCCCCTTCAAGTCCTCCGCATAGCCGTCTGCCGAAAGCGCAAAGGCAGTTCCCTGCGCCGTTTCCTCCAAGGCTCGCCTGCGTGCGAATGTCTTTTTGTCATCCTTCTGCATCTCCAGCCTTCTGCACAAACGCCTTTTCTGCCGCTCCACCGTTTTTTCCGTAAAGCCGCCGTTTTCTATGGGTGCAAGCAGCCGCTCACGCAAAAACGAAAGCGCCTCCTCCGTTTCCACATTTTTCAGCGTCTCCAAGGAGAACAGCAAAAGCTGACGCTCTCCCTTTTTCACAACCGCAATATCCCAAATCGCACCATATAGTGCTTCTGCCTCTCTTGCCGCCGTTTGCGGCGTTTCGCCCTGCCGCAGCACCTCAGCCAAGAGTGCCGTTTTTGTTGCCGTTTCTCGTTTTAAGGGCAAATCGAAGAACAGCACCAAAAGGTTTGTCCGAAATTTTTGCCCCTCCGTATAGAAAATTCTGCATCTCTGCTCACATTTTTCCAACGCAGCCATCTCTCCACCTCTTTTTCTTTTTCCCTTATTCTTTCACAAAAAAAGAATCCTATGTATGCTTGCATCCCGTATGCCTTCGTGATATACTAATCTACAAATTTCGGAATCCTTAAGATTTTCTTACAAATCCCCTAAGGTTTTCAAACATTTTGTTCCCCGAAGTAAAATTGTGCTACACTCAATTTTGAAAGGGAGTGTTTGTATGAAACCAAAGCATTTGTATGATATCGCAATCATTGGCATGGGGCCTGCCGGCGCAACCTTGGCACGCCTGCTGCACCCAAAATACAGCATCCTTGCCATTGATAAAAAGAACCCGCAGGGAGAGGGCTTCCAAAAGGCGTGCGGCGGGCTGATCTGCACCGATGCACAAAAGGCATTGGCAAGCTTCGATTTAACCCTGCCGAAGGATGTTCTGGTCGATCCGCAGATTTTCGCCGTAAAAACCATTGATTTGAAAAGTAAGCTGATTCGCCATTATCAGCGGTTCTACATCAATATGGACCGCCATAAATTCGATCTTTGGCTGGAATCCCTTTTGCCCCAAACGGTAGAGCTGCACAGCAATGCCGTTTGCACAGGGCTGAAGCGGAGCAACGGCGGCTTTCTTGTTTCCTATCAGGATTTGGAAACAAAGGAAACGCACACCGTCCAAGCAAAGTATCTCGTCGGTGCGGATGGTGCAAATTCCATTGTCAGAAGAACCCTCTGCCCCGAAAAAAAGCTACGGCAGTATCTTTCCATTCAGCAGTGGTTCCCCGAAACGCACCCGAACCCGTTTTATTCCTGCATTTTCGATTCCGAAACCACCGATTGCTGTTCTTGGTCGATTTCCAAGGACCATCAGTTTATTTTCGGCGGTGCCTTCCCCCTCGATCATGCCCGTGAACGCTTTGAGCGGCAAAAGGCAAAGTTGAAAAAAATCGGCTTCCGCTTTGGCGAGCCGTTGAAAACAGAGGCGTGTCTGGTGTTGCGTCCCGCCTCCTTCCGTGATTTTTGCAAGGGCGAAAAGGGTGTGTTCCTCATCGGCGAGGCGGCAGGCTTCATCAGCGCAAGCTCTCTCGAGGGCATCAGCTCTGCCATCGGCAGTGCAAAAACGCTGAGTGATGTGCTGAATCATCCCTGCGGCAATCTGAATGAACGCTATTGGCAGAAAACCCTGCCCCTGCGGCTGAAATTGTTTACAAAGGTGCTGAAATGCCCCTTCCTCTATCAACCGTTTTTGCGAAAGCTTGTGATGAAAAGCGGCATCCAAAGCATTAAAATTACCCCAACACAGTCATCCCTTTTGGCTGATAAATAAGCGTTTGAACGCAAGGAGAGCCTTATGCAAAACAAATCCCCGCAAATGATAAAAGCAATTTTAAAATCTGCCTTTGGGCTGTTTCTTTATTCCTGCGGTGTCTATCTGACCGTGCAGGCGAATATCGGCATTGCCCCATGGGAATGTCTTTCCATGGCAATTTCAGGCAAGGTCGGGCTGAGCTTCGGCTTCGTCCACACCGTCAGCGGCTTCATCATTTTGGGGATTGATCTGCTCTTGAAGGAAAAAATCGGCTTCGGCACCATTCTGGATGCCCTCTTGGTTGGCAATTATGTCGATTGGATTGGGTATTTCCACCCCATCCCCGTCAGCCATAACCTCTGTCTGAGCATCCTTCTTGTTGTTGTCGGGCTGTTCGTGATGGGGTTCGGGCAATATTTTTATATGTCCGCAGGGCAAAGCTGCGGCCCACGGGATTCTCTGACGATTGCCTTGGGCAAGCGGTTCCCAAATCATCCCGTCGGTCTGGTGCAGTCCGTCATTGTCGGCGTGGTTTTGCTCATCGGCTGGGCTTTGGATGGCCCCATCGGCATCGGCACCGTCATTTCCGTTTTTGTTGCGGGAACGGCTCTGCAAATCGTTTGCCGCATCATGCACTTTGAGCCAAGAAGCGTCAAGCATTTGAACCTTCTGGAAGCAACAAAGCTGCTGCTGTCGCATTAAAAAAGGCTGTCAAAGGCAGCCTGCCAAATCAGAAAACAAATCGTTCTTATATAAAAAAGCAAGAAATTCCGATTTTCAGAATTTCTTGCTTTTTTTGCTTTCTGATTTGGATGCACCGACATCCTTCATTATTTCCAAAATTCAAAGTCCAAATCGTAAATATGAACCGTATCGCCTTCTTCGATACCCTTTTCCTCCAAGGCCTCGATAATGCCCTTCTCCTTCAAATATTTCTGGAAGAAGGCAAAGCCCTTTTCGGTATCAATATTGGTGTAGCCAATCATTTTTTCTACGCCGACACCCGTAACCACAAAGTAGCCGTCCTCGACCTCCTCAATGGTAAACGGCTCTTGGTCAAGCTGCACCTCATCGTATTCCTCGTATTCCTCCTCGAATACAATATCCTCGGGGTATTCTCTCAAAATTCTGCCAACCTCTGTCAGAAGCTCATCCAGCCCCTGATTCGTTGCCGCAGAAATAGGGAACACCTTGAAGCCCTGCGGCTCATAAATTTCCTTCAGCCGTGCCACATTTTCCTCAGAGCCGGGGATATCCGTCTTGTTTGCCGCAATCACCTGTGGACGCTTCAGCAAATCCGCTTTATATTCCGCCAATTCCCGATTGATTTTTTCGACGTTCTCCACAGGATCGTCTCCTTCAACGCCTGCCGCATCCACCACATGAATGAACACCTTGGTACGCTCCACATGGCGCAAAAATTCATGCCCCAAGCCGACACCCTCGCTGGCACCCTCCACCAAGCCGGGAATATCCGCCATCACGAATTTATCCCCAAAGCGTCCTTCCACAACACCCAAATTGGGTGCCAAGGTTGTAAAATGGTAGTTTGCAATCTTAGGGTTTGCATTGGTAACCATGGAAAGCAGTGTGGATTTGCCAACATTCGGGAAGCCAATCAAGCCAACATCCGCAATCAGCTTTAATTCCAAAATCACATCATATTCCTTCGATTTTCTGCCAGGCTCTGCGTATCTGGGGGCCTGTCTGGTGGGGGTTGCAAAGTGCTGATTGCCCTTGCCGCCCTTGCCGCCGTGAATCAGGATTTTCTCCTCTCCCGCCGTTGTGATATCTGCCATCACCTTGCCGCTTTCTGCCTCACGGATTACCGTCCCGATAGGCACCTTAATGATGATATCCTCGCCATCCTTGCCAAAGCAGTTGCGCTTGCCGCCGGGTTCGCCGGGGGTTGCCACAAATTTTCTCTTGTAACGGAAGTCCATCAATGTGCTCATGCCGCTTTCGCCGACAAAAACCACATTGCCGCCCTTGCCGCCGTCGCCGCCATCGGGGCCGCCGTGTGTGATGTATTTTGCTCTGTAAAAGGAAACCTTGCCGTCGCCGCCGTCGCCGCCCTTCACATGAATCTTGACTCTATCTACAAACATTCTTCCAATTCTCCTTTCTTTCCTTGGGGCTTTGCCGCAAGCCTCTTTTGCGGCAGATTGGAACATTTTTTCAAACAGAAATCTCCATTTCTATTGTCTGATTTAAAAAAAGACTTCACAGCTCCGCATCCGTTAGACCTGTCGAGCCTTCTTTCCGCTTTTTTCTTTGATGAAAAAAGGCTCCAAATGAAATGGTATTATCATTTGAAGCCTTCGCAATTCTTATTCAGCGATTTCGACAGGGTAAACAGAAACCTGTTTTTTGTCTCTGCCCTTTCTTTCATATTTCACACGGCCATCAACCAGAGCGAACAGTGTATCGTTACCGCCCTTGCCAACGTTTACGCCGGGATGGATTTTTGTGCCTCTCTGTGTGTATAAGATATTGCCAGCCAGTACATACTGACCGTCTGCACGTTTTGCACCAAGTCTCTTAGCGTTGGAGTCACGACCATTCTTTGTGGAACCGCCGCCTTTATGGTGCGCGAAGAACTGAAGGTTCAATCTGAACATACTTCACACCTCCTCATGTATCAAAGTGAGATAGTTTTTGTATTCTAATGCTATATCGGAAAGCCCCAAGACCAGCGTTTCCAGAAGAAGCTGTGTATCATGGCTCTCCATTCCCTCAAGGGGAAACAAGACTTTGAGATAACCGCCGCGTTTTTCATCCGCCTCCGCTTTGAAGGGAATGTCAGTGAATTTCTCCACAGCGTTGACTGTGTTAAAACAAAGCACTGTTACCGCAGAACAAACGATATCCTCGCCTGCCTGTGCATAACCTGCGTGACCGGAAATCTCAAATCCGCAGATTTTTTGATTTTTGCGATAAATCTTAGCTTTAATCATATCCGAAAATTACAGGGATTTGATCTGCAGCTTTGTAAAAGGCTGTCTGTGGCCTCTTTTTTTGTGGAAACCTTTTTTGGGTTTGTATTTGTAAACTACAACCTTCTTTTCCTTGCCGTCACCGATTACGGATGCTGTAACAGCAGCACCTTCCACATAAGGAGCACCTACCTTGATATCGCCTTCCTTAGCCAGAACCAGAACCTTATCGAATTTGTATTCGGAGCCTGCTTCTACTGCCAGCTTTTCAACTGTGATGATATCACCTTCGGATACTTTATACTGCTTACCACCGGTTTCAATAATTGCGTACATGTTGACACCTCCTCGCAATTTTACTCGCTGGATACGGCAACCGGAGCCTTTCTCCGATTTTCTCAAACCTCTCCATGCGGCTGAACATACTTCAATATACTACCACACGGAAAAGCTCCTGTCAACTGAATTATTCCAATTTTCCGTCATTTTTTACTGCAAAATAAGCTTTTTCATCGCCCTTCTCCTGCAATAGCCGCAGCAAGAGCGAATGTCCCTGCACCGTCATACATTTTTCCGTCACGCTCTGAATCTGATATGCTCTCCTGAGGGTTGCCTCCGCCTTGCTTTTGCTGCCTGCCTGTGCATAAATTCTGCCTGCACGGTCACAAAGTCTGCCATAGGCGGTTGTAAAAATTCCATCCCTTGCCCCGATGGAAAGCACACGGTCAAGCAGTGTCTCCGTATCCCGTTGGTGTCCCAGCTTGGCGTGCAGGGCAGCCGTTTTCAAAAGTGCCTTGGCAAAGGCAGGCCCTTCGCCCTCTTTGCTGCGAATGGAAAGCGCCACCGCACTGTAATATTCCAGCTCCTTCTGCGCATCCTTGCCCATCGGCTTGGGCGGCATTGTCCTCTCCAAGCCCTGCTGTAAATAAAACGCCCTGCGCTTTTCATAAATTTCGTCCATCTCTAAGCCGCTGCGCCGCTGCTTTGCCTCTGCCTCCGCAAAATACGCCGCCGCCTTTTCCTCAACCCCCGATAGCTTGTAGCAGTTGGCAATCGCAAGCAAATTATTTGCCGCCGCCATCTGCTCCTGCGGTGTTTCCTCAAAATTCAAATCATTTTTTTCCTGATACAGCTCGATTGCTCTTTTGTATTTCTTCTGCTTTACCAGCACTCTCGCCAAACTCTCCAGGGCTCCCAGATAAAGCGGATTATCCTCATCCAGCATTTCCTTGCGAATCTCCGCCGTTTTGTAGAAATACAGCTCTGCCTTTGCAAAGTCGCCTGCCGCCTCCTCGATAAGCCCCAGCTTTTCCAAGGCAGCCGCATAGCTCGGGTGTGTCTCGCCAAAGCGCTTCTCGGCAATCTCTGCCGCCGTCCGGCAATAGCCGACAGCAGTCTCAAAATCGCCCTGCTGTCGCTTGATTTCCGCAAGCAAATGCAAGCACCAAAGGTACATCCCGCTTTTTTCGTCTCCGCAAGCCCTTCGCACCTCGATTGCCCTTGTGACATATTTCTCCGCCCACGCATACGCCTTTTGCCCCTCATAAAGCTTGCCGATGGCTGTCAGCGTGTCCGCATAGGCGGTGTTTTTGCCTTCCTCCAAGCCACTGCGGATTTCTGCCGCCGCCGTAAAGCACTGCAATGCCTCCTCCGTCTTGCCCATGCCCTCATAAAGCGTTCCCAACGCCATTTGGCACGCCGCAACCTGCGGGTCCCCTTCGCCCAAAAGCTCTGTTTTTCGGTTCAGTGCCTTTTTGCTCAGTGCCAACGCCTTCTTATATTCCTTCTTGCCGCCGTAATCCACGCTCAAATTGCCGAGGGCATCCGCATAAAAAATATGCTCCTTCCCCAGCATCCGCTCCACAATCTCAAGTACCTCCTTGTGCAGCTCCAATGCCTTGTCATATTGCCCGCTCTTGCAGCATAATGCCGCCAAGGAATTTAAGCTGTTCATAAAATCCAAATGGTCTGCACTCATCAGCTCTCTGCGGATTTCCACCGCCCTCTCGCAATATTCCACAGCCAAATCGAGCAGCCCTGCCTTCTCGCAGACAGCCGCCAGGGTCAGCACAGTCATCATGTAATAAAACGTATCACAGCCCCGTGCCTTCTCAATCAAATCCAGACAAACCTCATAATAATAGATTGCCTTTTTGTAATTCCCCTTCGCCTCATAGGCTCTGGCAAGTGCCCCATGCACATCTGCCAAATCAAGCGGCGAAAAGCTGTTGTTCTTCAGCACCTCTGTGTGATATCCAATCGCCCTGTCATATTCCCCCAACAGCTCGTATGTATTCCCCAAATGATAGAGACTGTGCAAAACATCCGTATGTCCCCTGCCAAGCTTCGCCTCACGGATTCCCAAAACCTTCTCATGTAAACGCAGAGCCTCTGCCTGTCGGTTCGTTTGGTTGTATACGATTGCAAGGTTGTTCAGCGTATCCGCATAGGAAAGGCTTTCGCCGCCACAGTGTTTTTTCAGCTCCGCCGCCTGCTGATAATAGCCTTCTGCCTGCTCAAACATCTGCAAGCGGTCAAACACCTGCGCCAGGTTGCTCAAATCCACCGCATATTCAATGCAGTCGCAGTCATTGTTCTCGGCATAAATCTGCAATAAATGCCTTCCCAGAAGAATCGCCTTTTTGTATTCCCCATCCCGATAGGCCTCAAAAAAGCTGTTTCGCACCTTCTTCATTTCGCCGATATAAAATGCCATTTCCCTTCACCTCCGTTCCGCCATCTGCCGAAATGCCTCCCTGATGATATCGTAGGAATAGCCCTTCCGCAGTAAAAAATCAAATAGCTGCTTTTTCTTCTTTTCGTTTTCGGGCGGCCATTGTCCGCGGCTTTTTTTCTCCAACCACCGCAGGGCATCGCTCGCCTCGTCAATCTCCGTTTCCGCAAGCACTTCCTCAATGATACGGGAGGAAATTCCCCTCTGCCGCAGCTCCAGTCCGAGCGCATAGCCGCTTTTCGGCTTCAGCCGCAGCCTTTCTCTGATATATCTGCGGCAATAGTCCCTGTCATCCGCATAGCCGTATTTTTCCAGAAAGGCAAGCACCTGTGCAATCACATCCTCCGCAAACTCCTTTTCCAGAAGCTTTTGCCGAATCTCCTGCACCGTCCGCATTTTGTAGCCAAGGAAACGCAAGGCCGTATCCTGCGCCTGAATGTAAATCAGGTTTTTGCGGATAAAGGCAATCGTCTCCTCCGCCGCCTCCTGCCCCTCCTTCAGCTTGAAATACAGAATATCCTGCATGGGCAGTGCAAAGGCGTATGCGCCGTCAATGAAAATGTTATATCTGCTTGGGTCACGCTTCTGCTGCGTGATGGCCGTAATCCGCATGGCACTGCCTCCTTTCAAATCATTTTAATAAATTATTATAGCATATCCTCCCACAAAATAAAACAGCCCCCTCGCCGAAGTCGGCAAAGAGGGCTTTTTTCATCAAATCTATCTTGTCAGAATCAATCCGCATTTTTCACATCGTTTTGCATTCACATAATAATACGCCCACCAGAACGGCATCTCCTCATTTCTTTCCAATCGCTCCGCTCCCTTTGTGTTCCGTGGCAATTTTATTTTTCCCGGCTGCGGTGTCCATACAATCTCGTGACCGCTTCCAAGGAAGCCCTCCTGCATTTCTCCACCGCAAATCGGACATTTCATAAGCATTCTCCTTTTCGTTATTCGTCCTTATAAAATATAATTCCCAACTGAACCAGGAAGGAAAGCACAATCAACACAATCAGCCACACCGGCATATACTTCCCGACATCATTAAAAAAAGTTCCACTCACTTTGTCCAGTCCATATCTGATATATGCCAACCCAACCGACAGGGATAATCCCAGTGTCAGAAAGCCTATCGAAAGAATCAACTGCAACCGTTTCATTTTTCTTTCTCCTTTCGGATCTCCTCAACGTCGCCGCCATTTTCCAAAAACAGATATTCCTCTTTCGTCAAAGCGTATCCCTTGTCATCATGCACAACAACGGCTCCCGTAATATGCGCATCCCCTTCCGGAATATCAAACTGCGGCATCTCGCCCACAGGCTCGCCCCGTTCCGGCACATCAAAGAAATAATAGCTGTCGCACATTTCATCCTGTAAGTCATGCAATTTTTCATATTCCTTCTTTTTCTCCCGATTCTCCGGATCATACTGCACATCCGTCACAAAAACGCAGAGCAGCACCCGTTCCTCATCCGCATAAACCTGTCGATACATCCCGGAATAGCTTTCCTTGACCTCATTTTCCCAGTACGCCTTATCCAGATACCAGAAGGAGAAAATCTGCATATCTGCCTCCGGTGCAAAAAATTCGACCATCAGCCCATTTCCGTCCGTTTCCATGTCGGAAATATAAAACGGATCCTCCGTATAACCCTGCGGCATCCAAAACCCAAGGCCGTAATCCTCATTTTCATACAGACTCTCCCTGTCTCCGTCCTTCTCATCCTTTGCCACGCCAACCCAGATTGCAAGAAGCACCGCCACGATGCACAGCAAAATGCCAATCGCCCATTTTCTCTGTCTCTGCATTGCCATCCCCCCCTTGTTTTCTATTCCGATTTATCCTTCAACTGTTCTGCGAAGATGCAAACACCGATAATTTTTATAGAAATATCCGTCAGAAGCCAAGGCAGCATTGTATCGGCAAATCCGACCAGATCATATAGGAATGAAACAATCCAACTGAGTATCGGTGAAAAGAAAATCAGAAGCAAAGCACCCTTTCGCGTTTTTATCATCTTCATTCCATCCATTCCCTCCTTTGCAACCCTCCGCAATCGCGTTTTCCTACTTCGAGCATATAATAAAATTCTGTTTCTGTAAAGAAAATGGAATCACAAACCCTTCTCCCTCCGTGAAAATTAAGAAATTTATAAGAAATAAGTCCTCTTTATATCAAATAACGTATACATCACAAAAAAGCCGTCCTTTGCAGAATCCCCGATATTTTCTCCATATAAAAAAGCCGTAGGAATCCCCACGGCTCAGATTGTAGACAAAATAATTTTGAAGCAGCGGAAGGGTTTGGGAAACCAATCCGTTTCCCAAATGGAATCCGCAGTCGGAATTCATTTCCGACGAGGAAAACAGCGAGTTTCGAGGCTTTTAAGCTGATGGAACTCGTCTGTTTATTCCTCTGTCTTAGCAAGTCGAAATCCTGATTTCGACTTAGGGTGTCGACCTTGTCGACACCTTAAGCCGTAGGAATCCCCACGGCTCATTCCGAAAGATATCGTGCAAAAAATTGTTCCATCGCCCGCTTGCCCTCCGCAAAGCCCGCAGGCCCCTCGCTATGCCCCATCGCATGGATATATTCGTCTCTGCTTTCCTTATAGGTCACATGGAGCGTCCAGCTATTTCCGCTGCACATACACAAATCCAGCTTGCAAAAATCATTCCAAGCATCAATTTTGTTTGCACGGATGATTTCCTCCAGCTCCGCAAGCGCCTCTGCCGTCATTTGGCACCGCTTCGCCTGCATTTCCCCATCGCATTTGTCAATCCAAAGCCCCTGCGCCGGGTTATAGCGGAACCATTCCATAAACCCTGCCGTATCGGCATATCTGAAAGAAAAGGTATCAATCGTCATGCTGCTTCCTCCTTCATCAAAATACCAAAAAGAGCCATCCGCTTCCGAATGACTCTTTTGTTTCAGGTGTTAAAATTATTTTGCGTATTCCACGGCTCTGGTTTCTCTCACCAGATTTACCTTAATCTGACCGGGGTATTCCAGCTCTTCCTCAATCTTCTTGGCAATTTCTCTTGCCAGAAGTGTCATACCCTCATCTGTCACATCCTCAGGTACTATCATAATTCGCAGCTCACGCCCTGCCTGAATTGCGAAAGATTTTTCAACGCCCTTGAAGCTGTCTGCAATTTCCTCCAGCTTCTGCAATCTCTTAATGTAGGATTCCAAGGTTTCACGTCTTGCGCCGGGTCTTGCCGCAGAAATGGCATCTGCCGCCTGCACAAGCACCGCAATAATGCTCTGCGGTTCCACATCGCCATGATGTGCCTCCACCGCATTGATAACCGTATGGTTTTCCTTATAACGCTTCAGCAAGCCCACGCCAATGCTGACATGGGAGCCTTCCATTTCATGGTCCACGCTCTTGCCAATGTCATGCAGTAAGCCCGCACGCTTTGCCAAAATCACATCCACACCCAATTCCGCTGCCATCAGGCCTGCCAAATGGGATACCTCGATGGAATGCTTCAGCACGTTCTGTCCATAGCTGGTGCGGTATTTCAGCTTACCCAACAGCTTAACCAGTTCGGGATGCAGCCCGTTGACACCTGTGTCGAAGGTTGCTGCCTCGCCTTCCTCACGGATTGTTGTTTCCACTTCTTTTCTTGCCTTTTCCACCATTTCCTCAATGCGAGAGGGATGCACACGCCCGTCCACAATCAGCTTTTCCAAAGCCAATCTTGCAATCTCCCTTCTGATCGGATCAAATCCGGAGAGGATGACTGCCTCAGGTGTGTCATCAATAATCAGGTCAATGCCTGTCAGGGTTTCCAAAGCACGAATGTTTCTGCCTTCACGGCCGATGATACGTCCCTTCATTTCATCATTCGGCAGCTGCACAACGGAAACCGTTGTTTCTGCCACATGGTCAACCGCACAACGCTGGATTGCATTTGCAACAATCTCTCTGGAGCGTTTTTCCGCCTCCATCTTCGCCTTGCTTTCGGTTTCCTTGATGAGCAAGGTCGCCTCGTGTTTCACATCGTTTTCCACCATAGCCAGAATGTGATTCTTGGCCTCCTCGGTGGTCAGTCCCGAGATTCTCTCCAGCTCTCTGAGCTGTTTTTCTCTCAGCTCCTTTGCCTCTTCCTTCTGTCTGTCCAAATCCTCCAGCTTTTTGGTCATATGCTCCTCTTTTCTTTCCAGAGCCTCAACCTTTTTGTCCAGAGTTTCTTCTTTTTGGAACAGACGTCTTTCATTTTTCTGAAGCTCGCTTCTTCTGTCACGAACCTCTCTTTCCAGTTCATTTTTTGTCTTAATGCTCTCTTCCTTTGCTTCCAGAAGGATTTCCTTCTTTTTGGCCTCCGCATCCTTTACCGCATCCTCAACAATTTTGTTGGCTCTTTCCTCAGCCACACCAACCTTGCCCTCTGCGATTTTTTTACGGTATGCAATACCGACAGCGACGCCAATCAGCAAACCGACGACAGCACAAATCATACTTATCGGATTAATGAAAAACACCTCCCTTTTATTCAGTTTTCAAAGTGCAATTTTTTATTGTTTTACATAACCTGTAAGTAATGGCGAAAATACACCTTTTTCATTTTATAACTTTTTCACAGGTGTGTCAAGGAACAATTCAGTACAGTAAAGCGTACATCAAGCAAAAGAAACAAAGAAAATGCCTGTAAATCAAGCATTTTCATAAAATCGTCTTTTTGTCCGACAAAAAATTTCGCCAACTATTTCCTGTCCTTCTCCTTCTGCATTTCATATTGCCCAAAGCCCCATTCGCCTTCCTCCAAAACGATGGTGCCGCCGCTTTTTTCCTCCAGTGCCTCCCTCCAGCCCTGTCCCGCAAAGGCAGCCAGCAGACGCTTGTCCGCCCGCACAGTCAATCGGTTATAAATCGTATGCGCAAACACACTCTCCGCCTCTCTGCGCATTTTCGTAACCGTCCATTCAACCGAAGGCAGTCTCCCGCTTCCGTCGCAGGCACGGCACTTCGTTGTCATCTGCCGCTTGAGAGAGGGCCTTGTCTTTTTGCGTGTCACCTGCATCAAGCCCAGCTCCGTCATGCCTACCACAACCGTCTTAATGCGATCCTTCGCCACAGCCTTTTTCAGCCGCTGTGTAACCTCCTTCTGCGCCGCCGCATCTGCCATGTCAATAAAATCAATGATGATAATGCCCGAAAGATTCCGCAGCCGCATCTGCTTTGCCGCCTCATCCGCCGCCTCCAGATTTGTTTTCAGTATCGTTTTCTGCAAATCGCCTCGGCCTGCCGCCTTCCCTGTGTTCACATCAATCACCACACACGCCTCGGTTTCCTCAATCACCAGAAAACCGCCGCTTTTCAGCCAAACGTGCGGCTCCAACGCCTTTTCACTCTGACTTTCCAAAAAATACGCCTCAAAAAGCGGAATTGCCTCCGCATGAAGCCTTAACGCAGGCTGTCCCTCGCCGTTAAAGTCTCCGCTTTCCAATAGCTTCTGATAGCTTTCCGCATCATTGACCACATATTCCTCCACATCCGCACCGTAAAAATCCCTTGCGGCACGCTGCACCGGATGGTTTTCCCGCAAAAGCAGTGCCGGCGGCTTTAAAAATTCGCCCGCCTTCAGCCTTTCGCATTTCTCTGAAAGCAGCTTCAATTCCTTTTCAAATTCCTCTCGGCTTTTCCCTGCCCCATTCGTGCGGACAATCGCCCCACAGCCCGCAGGCAAAAGCTCCGCCAAAAGTGTCCGAATCCGCTCTCTCTCCGCAGAATCGGTAATCTTTCTCGAAATGCCGATTTCTCCGTCCTCCTGCGGCAAAAGCACCAAAAACTTTCCCGGGAAGGAAAAATGCCCTGTCAGCACAGCCCCCTTGCTGCCGACTGCGTCCTTCTCCACCTGCAACAGCAGTGTATCCCCCACCTTTGGCCTTGCGCTGTTTTTCTCCGCATCGGAAACGGCTCTTGCATTGCCGTAATAATAATATCCGTTTTTCTCCGCACCGATATCGACAAAGGCCGCCTGCAAATTCGGCATAACATTCGCCACACGCCCCGCATAAACATTCCCGACAAGGCTTTCCTCTCGCTTGCTTTCATAATATAATTCCTTTAATTCGCCGTCCTCCGCCAACGCAATGCGTGTCAGGTCGGCAGAAATATCCATCAAAACTCGTTTCAAGCTGCATCCCTCACTTTTCTACCTACCATCATACCCGAAAAAAGCAAGTTTTGCACCTCTTTCTTTTATATACCTATAAATATCCCGTTGGCAATAATAAGCTTCTCGCCAGTTTAGAACTTTCACGGCAAAACAAAGGCGTTCTTCCTTACTTTTTATGCTAAAAAGTAACAAAAACCCGGGACCCGTTTCGTAATGGGTCCCGGACCCCCGCAGACGAGGAAAGGGCAACAAGTTTCCCTTTCCAAACCCTTCCTCTCAAGCCGGAAACGGCATAAAAAAGAACGGTATGCACGTTCTAAACGGGCGAACCTCCAATCTTCACCAACCTCTGATGATTTTTTATACCTTCTCCGCCGCCCCCTTTGGCAAATACTCCATCGGATTGAGCAGCTTCCCCTTCCGATAAATGCCATAATGCAAATGCGGCCCTGTGGAAAGCCCCGTATTCCCCGAACGTGCTACCACCTGTCCCTGCTTGATTTTCTCCCCCTGCCCCACCAATATTTCCGAAAGGTGTGCATATAAAATCGTATACCCGTCTGTTGTTTCAAAGCGCAGTAGCTTTCCATAGGTCGCAGAGGTACGCACCTCTGTCACGGTGCCGCTTTTCACTGCCACCACCTCTGTCCCCTCCGCAACAGCAAGATCCAATCCGTCATGCAGCTCCTGCTTATGTAAAATCGGATTCTCCCGCTCGCCGCAGTCCGAGGTAATCACGCCCGCTGTCACAGGGGCAAGCCAATCCTCCTTTTTCCTCTCCCACGCAAGCCCCGTCCATGTCAGCACGCTATGGGGACTCCTTCGTGTCCGGCCGATACATCCGCTCCGGCTGTCTTTCCCGAAAAACAGGAAGGCTCTCCTCTGCCTCCTTCCAAAAGGCCGCCCCTCTGCTTTTCCATTTTTCAAGCTCCTCTGTCGAAATCTGGTAAGCAATCGTCTCCTTCATTTTCTCACAAACCATATCCGAGGTTTTGCTCTCAAATAAAGAAATCAATAGGCAGCCGCCCACCAAAACCGCCGTCACATATGTCCGAAAGCCAAAGGTGCCGCTTTTTTTCTCTCGTCCCTTCTGCCGCATCTGCCGCTCCATCTCTCTCCTGCGGCGGCGTCTTTCCTGCTCTGTCATGGATATCCCCCTCTGCTCTCCTTCAGCCGAAATCAGCCCTTCGGCCTCCGTCTGTATTTTTTATCTCTCCGCCTGCTCCAAGCAAGCCGCCACAGCCTCCAAAACCGCCTGCGCCGAATGTGGATTTTCGCTCTCCAAAGAAACCTCTGCCGATTGGGTTTCCACCACAGCCTGCCCAACCTCCTGTGCGGCAGCCTTAAGCAGCGGATAGAACACCGCCACCGTTTCCGCCTCCGCCATGGAAACCTCCGTAATGCGTCCCTCCGCAATCGTCACAGCCACCTCTGCCGTTTCGCCGCCAAGCCGCATTTCCGCATAATACGTCCCGTCACGGTAGGCCCCATCCTGCTTTCCCATGTTCAGGAAAAACACAATCAGCCCCACCAAAATAATCACGCCAAGCACAGCAAAAACCGCCGTTTTGATTAACTCCCTTGCCTTTACCACCATAAATTTCGTGCCTCCCACGAAAATCCCTCCTCCATTGCTCTTATCCCTACCATATTCTGTTTTTTCCTTCTTTATGCTGTGTTCTCTTGAAAAAAGGGTGTCCCTTTTGTATCATAGAGGAAAGACATCAGAAAGAAGGGATTTCAATGGGGCTGCGTTTCATCATCGGCAGAGCCGGCACAGGCAAAACCCATCTGTGCATGGAGGAAATCATTAAGCAATCGCATACGGGAGAAAAACGGCAAATTCTCATTGTGCCGGAGCAATTCACATCGCAGGCGGAGCGGGATTTGATTGCCGCAACCAAGCAAAACGCCATCCTGACGGCAGAGGTGCTCAGCTTTGGCCGTCTGGCACATCGGGTGTTCTCCAAAAAGGGCATTGGCAGCCGCACGCCCTTGGGGGATATCGGCAAGGCAATGGCTCTGCGTAAAATTTTGCTCACGCAAAGGGAGCAGCTCTCCTATTTCCGCAGTGTTTCGGAGCAGCCCGGCTTTATCGACCAGCTTGGGCTGACCATTTCGGAATTTTTCCAATATCGCATTTCTCCCGAGGATACGGAAGCCCTCGCCCAATCGGAGGGGCTTTCCCATGCCGCAAGGGAGAAGCTCTCCGATTTAAACCGCATTTATCGTTCCTATCTGGATTTTCTCAATCAAGCGTATATCTCTGCCGATGAAACCCTTGGGCTTTTGGCAGAGCGTCTGGATGAAAGCCTCGGCTTTGCCGAAACGGAATTTTGGTTGGATGGCTTTTATGGCTTCACCCCGCAGGAATACAGCGTCATTCGCCGCCTGCTGCAGCTTTCCGCACAGGTAAACATCACATTGCCTATGGATGCAAACAGCTTTCGGGCAGTGGCTTTGCCCCCCTCCGCTCCGTTTTATGAGCCGTATCTGACAAAGAAAAAGCTCTCATCGCTCTCGCAGGAATTGGGGCTCCCCCCCGTCCCCCCCACCGTTTTGGAAAAAAATTTCCGTGCGGAAACAGATGCTATGCGTAATCTGGAGCGGGAATATTTCCGCAGCTTTTTCAAAAAAACCGCTCTTGCGGAGGATGTGCATATCGTTGCCTGCCCCACCCTACAGGATGAAATCCGCTTTGCCGCAGGGAAAATTCTGCGCTTGGTGCGGGAGGAGGGCTTACGCTTTCGTCAAATCGCCATCGTGACAAACGCCATGGAGACCTATGAAAAAAGCCTGCGTGGGATTCTTGAGGAATATGAAATCCCCTGCTTTATCGATGCTCGGCGGGAAACCACCGCACACCCCTTGGTTGTCCTTCTTGCCTCCCTGCTGGATATTCTGGTGTATGATTTTAAATATGAAGCCGTTTTTTCCTATTTAAAATCAGGCTTAACCCTGCTCTCCACAGAGGAAATCGACATTCTGGAAAACTATGTTCTCGCCTATGGGATTCAGGGCTGGAAGTGGATGCAGGATACTTGGGACTATGGACTGCAACGGGAGGGCGCAGATGCCGTTGCTGCCGTCAATGCTCTGCGTGAGCAGGTGCTTGCCCCCTTTGCACCCCTTTTGGCACTCCCGAAAAAGAAGGCATTTCCCCTTCAGGAATTTTTGCAGGCGTTGCTCTCCCATTTGGAGCAGCTTCATGTTACGGAAGCACTGGATGCTTGGGCGCAGGCCGCCACTGCCGCCGGCAATCTGCATAAGGCAGAGGAATATCGCCAAATCTGGCAGCTTGTCATGGATGTTCTGGAAAAGGCGGATGCCATTTTGGGCAAGGAGGCACTGACCTTGGAGGAAATGGCAAAAATCCTCAAGGCAGGCTTGGAAAAATGCTCCATGGGTGTCATTCCGCCCACTGCCGATTGCGTCTTGATTGGGGATATCGAGCGCAGCCGCTTGCCCGAGCTTAAATATCTTTTCGTTTTGGGTGTCAATGAAGGGGTATTGCCCGCTCCCGCAACGGCGCAGGGCATTTTCACCGAAGCCGAGCGTGACCTTTTGAGCGCCCAAGGAATCGAATTGGCAAGCGGCGGCAAGCAGAAAATCTTTGAGGAGCAATTCCTCATTTATCGTGGCTTAAGCAGGCCCTCCAAGGCTCTCTGGCTGACCTATGCCGCCAATGATGCCGAGGGGCATGTGCTTTCCCCCTCCTCCTTGATTGATGGTCTGCAACGTCTGGATTCCACCCTGAAAATCGAGCCGATGCCCGCCTTTGTCATAGAGGAAACCGCCCCTGCCGCCGTTTTTCATCTTTTGGGCGGCGAAATGCGAAGGGCAACCGCAGAAGCACCGCTTTCTCCGCTCTGGCAGGAGATTTATAGCTTCTTTGACGAAAACAGCCAATGGCAAAAGCGGCTCTCCCTCTTAAAGCAGGGCATTGGCAAAACCGCCAAGCCCGAGCGGCTCTCCCCGAAAACAGTGCGGGCGCTTTACGGCAAAAATATTTTTTCCAGTGTTTCCCGCTTGGAGCGCTTCGCAGGCTGCCCCTTCTCCTTCTTTGCGGAATATGGCCTAAGGGCAGAGGAACGGCAGCTCTATCAGCTTCACACCCCTGATTTAGGCTCTCTCTTCCATGAGGTTCTGGAGCTGTTCTCCAATAAGCTTGCGGAGGATAGCCTTCCTTGGACAGCCTTGACAAAGGAGGAAACCCTCTCCCGTATCCATGCCGCTGTGGATGATGCCGCCCCTCGCCTGAGCAACCGTATCCTCTTGGATTCTGCGGCAAATCAATATCTCATCCGCCGCCTGAAACGCATTTCCGCCCGTGCCGCCTGGACATTGGTGCAGCATTTGCAGCAGGGCGATTTTGTACCTGTCGGCTATGAGGTCGGCTTTGGGGCGCATGAGGCACTTCCCCCGATTGTCCTTGCCCTGCAGGATGGCGGCAGTCTGGTGCTGAACGGCAAAATTGACCGTGTGGATTTATTGGATGCGGCAGGCACGCATTATGTCAAAATCATTGACTATAAATCGGGCAATAAGACCTTCCATTTCCAAGATATTTACTATGGTCTGCAGCTGCAGCTTCTCGTTTATCTGGATGCGTATCTCAAGTATTATAAAAAAACCGGCGCATCCTTCAAGCCGGGCGGTGTCTTTTATTTCCGCATTACAGATCCCACCCTTGCGCTTGATGCGGAGCTTTCCGCCGAGGCAATCGAAAAAATCCTCTATGAAAAAATGCGGATGTCCGGTCTGCTTTTGCAGGAGGATGTCCTCATCCATGGCATAGATCATAGCCTTGCCGAAAGCCAAGCCTCTGCCATTGTGCCTGTCGGCTATACCAAAAAAGGCGACATTTCCGCCGCCTCCAATCTCGCAACCGAGGAGCAGTATGCCGTTCTTTTGGATTTTGTTGCCACACGCACAAAGGAAATCGGCAATGCCATGAAGGCAGGCATCATTGCCCCCGCTCCCTTTCGGGACGGACAGCGTACCCCCTGCGCCTATTGCAGCTATCGCTCCCTGTGCCGCCATAGCTATGCCGAGGCACCCAAGTGGCGTAAGCTGAAGAAAATAGATAAGGCAGCCTTCTGGGAAAGCATTATGCCAAAGCCACCAACCGAACCCGAATAAAGCCAAAGAACACACAAAAAAGTCCCTCCCACAGGCTTACCCCCATGGGAAGGACTTTCCTTTTTCTATTTTATTCTTCCGAAATAACATCTTCT
>NZ_CAKQVD010000022.1 GCF_934277605.1 uncultured Anaerotignum sp. | reverse complement strand
TCAGGCCGAATCCCCGGCGCACACCATTCGTAGGTGTTGTCATCACCGCCGTTTTCGTTTTTCTCAAAGATGTAGGTTCGCTCG
The DNA here is from genome assembly GCF_934277605.1 of uncultured Anaerotignum sp. Classification (GTDB taxonomy): domain Bacteria; phylum Bacillota; class Clostridia; order Lachnospirales; family Anaerotignaceae; genus Anaerotignum_A. Next base: position 28,739 of record NZ_CAKQVD010000022.1, on the reverse strand, counting down.
CCGCTGACAGCCTTTCCCAGATGCTCCAAAATGATATTGATGCTCTCGTCCGGCGAATCCGTATTGATTGCCTCCTTCATGCCCTTGTTGGCAAGCATTTCCATCTCCTGATACAATTTAACCACCACATCCTGTTCCTGTTCTTTTGCGGCTTCATCAGTCACATCAACGGCAATCTCGATACGGTATTTTTTCCCGGTATCCGCGTCCTCCACCATCGTGTCCTTCAGCAGCAGGTATCGGTCAATCACAGGATTGTAATAACGCCACTCCACAAATTCCCCCACAGAAAGCTGATGGTTGGTACACATCCCACAAGGGATGGAAGCACCCTGCAGCACCTCATAGCACTTTCGCCCCCTAATCTCATCTAAGGATTTCAGCCCGTAGGCATCCAGTGCCTTGCGGTTCAAATATACCAATTCGTTTGTTTCCATGTCCGAAGCGTATACAAATTCATCCAAATTCTGGAAAAAAGGCCAGACATTCTTTAATGTAACCATGTTTATCTCCTTAATATCTACATACATAAAAACAGCACCGAGACATCAGTGTATCTCGATGGTAAACTTCTTTCCTTCTTTCATAATTAGTATAATTATATCGTATTTCTTTTATAAATACAAGTCATAACCGCATCGTTGTATGTTAAGCCCTATAGGATAACCCCCTTCCATGTGTTCGTGATTATATCCACACAGAAGGGGGCCTTCATCGTTTTCGCCGAATGACCTTGTTGCCCTTTCGGTCGCTCGTCCCTTTTTATTTATTTTTCAACCGCATCTTTTACGATAGTGACTGTTTTTGTTGCATCCAGCCAAGAGACTGTTGCCTGCAGCTCATCCGCCACAAAGCGCACAGGCACATAAGTACGGTCATTTACCAGAATCGGTGCAACATTATATTTTTCCAAGCTTTTGCCGATTTCCATTTTGATTTCCTTGCCGTCAATCACAAGGATAACCTCTTTTGTCTGCTCGTTCCATTTCACATCGCCGCCGAGTGCCTCAGTGATGAAACGAATGGGAACCAGAGTTCTATCGTTTCTGATAATGGGCGCCGCATTCTTTGTAGAAACCTCGCCATTGGAAATCAACTGCTTACTGCCAACCTGCATTTGCACAACTGTCTTTTTGGGCTTTGCGCTCTGGTTGTTTTCCACTGTGGGAGGTGCAGGCTCGGAAACAGCCTCCTTGAACACAGGCTGAATATCAACCTTGGATGCAGGCATAGTGAATGTAAATGTGCCATCGCCGTTGTCCTTCAGCTTAATTTCCTTCCCGTTTTTATCCAGAACAGACAGCTTATCGAGTGTATAGCCCTTTTCGGGATGAACGGTAATGGTTACACGTTCGCCCGCGGTTGCGTTTTTGGAGCTAACGCTTGCAGAGCCGTTTTGTGTTTTGCCTGTTGTGGCAGAAACGGAATAGCTGTTCTTGGAACTGTGGCTGCTGGAAGAACTGTGGCTGCTGGAAGAACTGCCGCCGGAAGAGCTGCTACCACCGGAAGAACCACTGCCGCCGGAAGAACCACTGTTTGCTGTCCACTTCGCATAAAGTGTGATATTCTCTGTCACAGGAGTGTCGAAGTTATACTTAGTTTCACCTTTATACCATCCGCCGAAAGTATACCCATTTCTTGTGGGGGCAGGGTTTGGTTCAGTAGCTGTCTTTCCACTCTCGATTTTCTGTGAATCCACAGGACTGCCGTCCTTTTTGTCAAATGTTACGGTAAACTCTGTAGGTGCGGGGGTTACGCCACCACCTTCTTCGGTAATCTTATTACCCATTGCTTTCTTTACTTCCTCAGCAATGATACCACCCTTATTCGTTATCGTTGTAAATTTGCCATCATTAATAACACCTATACTTTCATTCGTCACTGTGCCTTTAAATGTCCCCTTATCAATAATGCCGTTATTCGTCACCTTGCTGCTTCCAGTAAATTCGCCGCCTTTGATAGTAGCCTTTGTTTGATTCGTCACTTCGCCGCTAAATGTAGGAATGATACTCCCACTTGCTCCAGCGCCATTCTCAATCTTGCTATTTTCACCGCTATTCGTCACTTGGCTTGTAGCAGTAAATTCGCCGCCCTTGATGTTCTTCTTATTTGTCACTGTGCCGTTAAATGTCCCATTGGTTATGTTACCGTTATTCGTCACGGTGCCTTTAGCAGTAAATTCGCCGTTGCTAATAGTGCCATTGCTATTATTCGTCACTTCGCCGCTAAATGTCCCACCACCGATGGTGCCGCCATTCGTCACACTGCCGTCAAATGTCCCGCCGCTGATGCTCGAACCAGTTCCAAGATACATCGCATCGCTTTTACCGTTCCAAGAACCCGAACAGCCGGAAACCATCACGCCATTTTGAATAGTGATACTACTACTACTAACACTGTAGATACCGCCACCAAATGTTCCCGTGCTTGGGTCATTTTCCACTTTGCAGTCTTGAATCTTTGCACTACCGGACAGTGTTGTCGTCCCCTTGTTATTGATACCGCCACCATTAACAGATCTGGCATTTGTTGCCGTGGCTGTGCAGCCCTTTATAATGCCGCCTGCCATGATAAATGTACCGTCTTCATTTACATACACACCACCGCCATAAGTATTGTTTCCTCCTGTTGCCGTGGCTGTGCAGTTCTGAATGGTGCCGTCTGTCATGTTAAATGTACCTTTCACATACACACCACCGCCGAAAGCAGTCCTAACATTTGTTGGCTCCGTGGCTGTGCAGTTCTGAATCTTGCCGCCTTTCTTCATGTTAAATATACCACCCGAAGATACATAAACACCGCCGCCATTCTCGGCTGTGCAGTCCGCAATGATGCCGCCGTCTTCCATGTTAAATGTACCACCCGAAAATACATAAACACCGCCGCCGTCATAAGCTGTGCAGTTCTGAATGGTGCCGCCTTTCATGGTAAATGTAGAATTCCTTTCTACACACACACCACCGCCACCGCTATTGTCACTCTTGTCTGTGCAGCCCTCAATGGTGCCATCTGTCATGGTAAACATACCACCCGAATATAGATAAACACCGCTGCCATTAGAAGCTGTGAAGCCCTCAATGGTGCCGCCTTCCATGTTAAATGTGCCCTTCACATAAACACAATCAGCAATCTTCTGACTAGCGGTGATTTTGCCGGTTCCTTCGCTACTGCTGTCCTTCAGTGTCAATTCGCCTGCATCCGAAATATAAATCACACGGTTGTTTTCCGTGGTCTTTGTCAGTGTATTCCCGTTCAGGTCAAGCGTAACCTTGTCCTTGACGTACAACGTGTTCTCGATTTCCAGATTTCCTTCCAGCCGATAGCTGCCCGCCTTTAAATATCCGTCTTCCAAACAATTCGCAAGTGTGTCCTTAGTCAATGAAGTTTGGGTTCCACTTTCGCTTCCTCCCGCACCTGCCTCCTCCGCCAATGCCACCGTCGGCAGCAATGCCAGCACCATGCAAAAAGTCAGCAGGATGCTTAAAATTTGTCTCTTCATCTTTCTTTCCTCCTCATGCTTTTCTTGATTTTTTTCTTGATTTTTTTCTTGCTTTTTTTCCAAATGCTGTCTACACTTAGAGTATACATCGTACACTGATGTACGATGCAAGAGTTTTTTTGAAATTTTAGGAGGATTTTTTATGAAAGAAAATAAAAACCTGTTTTCGATAGGAGAAATCGCAAAAGCCCTTGGCGTGACACGCCGAATCATTCTCAATTATGAAGAACGGGGGCTGATAAAGGCAGATATCAGAGAAGAGTCCACCGGAAATCGCTATTACACAATAGATACCTTTACCCAGCTTCGTGCAATTCGCAGCTTTCAAAACCTCGGCCTTTCTCTGGATGAAATCAACGCCTATTTCAATGGCTCCTCCGATATTATGCCGCTGATTCGCCGCTTGGAAAAGCTGCGTGACGAAATAAACCTTCATATCGAAAAGCTTTATGAGCGTTCAAAAACAACATCCAATCAAATAAAAATCACGCACCTTGAAAAGCAGTGTATCTATCGAAGAACCTATCACAGCGAAACCACCGCACAGCGTACAATGCTTTTGCGAAAAACCGCCCTCGAAGCCATGCGTACATACGGCACAGATATTTCCCGCCGTATGTATTTTATAGAATATTCCTTGCATGCAACCTCCGATTTGTCCTTTTGTGTAGCCGTTCCGCAGGGCAGCGTCGGAGACTTTGTTGAAAATGTCCCTCTGCAAAAAGGAATCTGTATCTATCATCATGGCTCCTATGAAACCCTGCCAAATGCCCTGCAAAAGCTTTTGATCTATGCAAAAGAAAACAATTTCATACCCGAAGGCACAGCACGCCATACATATCTGGAAGGGCCGCCACAGCATAAAAATCCCGAAAAATTCATTACACAGGTCTTTTTGCCGATAAAAAATATTTAAAGCCTCATAAAAAAAATAAAAGCCTTGAAAACCCAATGTTTTCAAGGCTTTTGCATGGAGATGAGGGGAATTGAACCCCTGTCCGAAAACCCATCCATAAGAACCTCTCCCATCACAGTCAGTCTTTTGTCATTCCCTCGTTGCAACGCCGATTGACAGGCTTTGCCCCTCAGTAGCTTCATGAATCTTTTCCTGCCGCAAAGCTTAAGCAGAAAAGTGCCCCACCAAGTCGATGCCGGGTTCTTCAGCGGTGAGAAACCGAAGGCCGACAGGCGCCGTTAATTAGGCAGCCAGTGCAAAATTATTTTTGTCGTTTCTTTTTAAAAAAGGTTCCAGCTTGATGACGCGGTTCACTGGTCCGCGGATGGCTATTCCTACTTTCAAGACTCCCGTCGAAACCATTGCATCCCCGTAATGCGTGAAGCTTCACGCCCTTCGGTCAAATGGCTGTAAACGACAAACTCATAAAGTAAGATTTCTGATTTTAAAGTCCTTCTCTGCCTGTCGGCGCATATCGTTTTTCGCAATGGTGTCTCTCTTGTCATAGAGCTTTTTCCCCTTTGCCAACGCAACATCCACCTTCACATAGCTGCGGTCAAAGTAGACCTTCAAAGGCACAACCGTATACCCTGCCGCACGCACCTCATGGTCCCATTTGCGAATCTGGGCCTTGTGCAGCAAAAGCCTTCTGGGGCGGAGCGGGTCTTTATTAAAGATATTCCCCTGCTCATATGGACTGATGTGCATATTGTAGATAAAAGCCTCTCCATCCTTAATCTGAATGTAACTCTCCTTCAAACTGCACTTGCCCATGCGCAGGCTTTTTACCTCTGTCCCTGCCAGAGAAATGCCGGCCTGTATGGTTTCCTCAATGAAATAATCGTGATATGCTTTTTTGTTTTGTGCAATCAGCTTTGTTCCTTTTCCCTTTGCCATACAGAATCACCTCCCCGACAAGCTTCCTATTGCAGAAATAACTATATCATATTCTATCAAAAAAATCAAATGACGTTTCGGTTACAAATATTTCATTTTATTTACAAAAAACTTCCTTTTAAAATATCCCTCCTATTTCTTACACTTTTCTTACAATCTTCCCATTTCTCACACAACCCGTCTTTTTTCTGTTACACTAAATTATAACAGACACTTGTATCTCTGCCATAGAAAGAGAGGCTTTTTTATGACAACAGACGCAATTCTTTCCACCGAAACAAACGAAACACAGACACCATTGAAAGCACCCTGGCGCAGATTTTTCGCACGCAGTCTTGACCTTGGGTTGCTTGCCACGCTTCTTAACCTTTGTCTTTCCTTTTTTTCTCCAATGAAGGCAAGCAATTCCTCTTTCGCATGGATGCTTCTGGAAACCTATCTCTGCTGGCTGTTTCTCTTCCTTTTAGAGCCGCTGTTTCTTTCCAAATGGGGCAAAACTCCCGGCAAATGGCTCTTTGGGCTTTCCGTTCATCAGAAGGATGGCAGTCTTTTGACACGCTCACAGGCATTCGAGCGTCTTGTCAAAATTTTCCATGTGGGCGAAGGCTATGCCATCCCGTTTTACAGCCTGTATCGCAATTATAAATGCTACGAAATCTATACCGAAGAAGGAACTCTGCCTTGGGATAATGACCTTTGCTATGAAGTAAAACCGTTCCGTCTGCGTTCTGCCTTCGGCTATATTGCCATCGTGCTGTTTGCAAGCATTTTCACATTTCTCATCCATACATGGACGATCCTTCCCAACGGCAACACCCTGACCGTTGCGGAATTTGCGGAAAATTATAATCGTATTTTGGAATATGCTGAACTGGATACCCTTCCTTCGCTGACGAAGGACGGAAAATGGAAGGCAGGTGAAGATGACCTCACAGCTCTGATTTTTCTTCCGAATGCTGTCCGCTCTGAGCCTGTCATTCAAGAGGAAAACGGAAAACTGTATTCCTTTTCCTATGCTGTCACGGATACCAAGGGAGATATTCTTTCCCCTTCCGTGCAAAATCCCCTGCTCACCATGGCACTCCTGCGTACACAGATTAATTTTCTCCATCCGGATTTAGAACGAATCGGCGGTCAGCTTCTCTCCTCCGATGATACACAGAAACCGCAGCAGATTTCCTCCGTCCTCAACTATATGGATAGACACCCCTATTGCAGCTACACCATCGAAACAGGCAATCTCCGCATCATACAGGAAATTACACTGGTTGGCTACAATGTGGATAAGCACAATAGTCATTACATCGGTCCGGATGAGGATGCAAAGGAAACCTACTATTCCCTTACCTTCACATTGGAACAACATTAACTTTCCATAGAAAAAGGTCAGATGAAATTTCTCTCCATCTGACCTTTCTTTTTTCTTTATTCCTGAAAATCCTCATTTTCCTCTGCAAAGGCAAAATCAATCGTCCCCATCATACGATCCACCTTCGCCACGGAAACAACCACCTTGTCCCCCAGACGATAGCTTTTCTTCGTCCGTTTCCCGAACACAAGCATTTTCTTCTCGTCAAATTCATAGTAATCATCATCCATCTGCGAAAGGGCAACCATGCCCTCAATGGTGTTCGGCAGCTCCACATAAATCCCCCAGTTCGTCACGCCGGAAATAATGCCCTCGTAAATCTGCCCAACCTTGTCCTCCATGAATTCCACCTTTTTCAGTGCATCCGTATCCCGTTCCGCATCCTCGGCAATGCGCTCCTGCTTGGAGCAATGCTTTGCCCAGTCCGGCATTTTTCTGCGGTAATAAGCAGAGGCCTTTTCATCCAGCTCTCCATGCAGCATTTTTTTAATCATGCGATGAATTTCCAAGTCGGGATATCTGCGAATCGGCGAGGTAAAATGGCAATAATATTTTGCCGCCAAGCCAAAATGTCCGCCGTTTTCCGCCGTATATCTGGCCTGCATCATGCTCCGCAGCACCATTCTCGTTATGATCCGCTCCTCATCGGTATCCTCTGCCTTCTGCAACACCTTCTGCAGCTCTCTGGGATGAATCTCCCCATCCTTTTTTCTGAGGAAATATCCAAAGCCACGCAAAAATTGCTCCATCTTCTCCAGCTTCTCCTCATCCGGCTCCTGATGGCTGCGGTATAGAAAGGGCATCTCCTGCCAGAAGGAATTTTCCGCAATCGTTTCGTTGCACACCAGCATAAATTCCTCAATCATGTTTGTCGCAATGCTTTTTTCATAAGGGCGAATGTCAATCGGCTTTCCGTTTCCATCCAAAATGATTTTGGATTCCGGCAAATCAAAATTCACAGAGCCACGTCTTTTCCTCTTTGCACCCAAAATCTGCCGCAGCTCCTCCATGTCCTCCAGCATCGGCAAAATCTCCGCATATTCCTCCAACAGCGCAGGGGTTCGCTCCTCCAAAATCTCCCGCACCGCCGTATAGGTCATGCGGTAATCCGAATTGATAACGCTTTCCGCAATGCGATGGCTCAGCACCTCGCCCCTGTCATTCAGCTCCATCAAGCAGCTTAACGCAAGCCTGTCCGTATGCGGATTCAAGGAACATATCCCGTTGCTCAGCTTATGCGGCAGCATGGGAATCACACGATCAACCAGATAAACGCTTGTCCCTCTATCGTAAGCCTCTTTATCCAGTGCCGTATTCTCCCGCACATAATGCGAAACATCCGCAATATGCACGCCCAGCTCAAAATTGCCGTTCCCCAGTCTTTTCAAGGAAACCGCATCATCCAAATCCTTTGCATCCTCGCCGTCAATCGTAATCGTCAGCAAGTCCCGCAAATCCTCTCGTCCCTTTTTGTCCGCCTCGGCAACCTCTGTCCCAAGGTGTTCAATCTCTGCATAAACCTCCTCCGGAAATTCCACCGCTAACTCATATCTGCGAATCACCGAAAGAATATCCACCCCCGGATCATTCACATGCCCTAAAATCTCAATGACCTTCCCCTCCGGGTTGCGTCTATCCTCGCCGTAGTCCGTAATTTCTACAACGACCTTATGCCCCGTCACGGCACCCTTTGTGTTTTCTCTGGAAATAAAAATATCCTTCGCAATCTTCTTGTCATCCGCTACCACAAAGCCATAGCCCTTGCTGCCTGCCTCAAATGTGCCAACAATCCGCTGCTGTCCTCGTTCCAAAATCCGCACAATAACGCCGTCTGCCTTTTTGCCCTTTTCCGCCTTGTGCAGCACCTTATATAGCACTCTGTCCTTCTGCATGGCACCCATGGTTTCGCTTGCAGGAATAAAAATATCCTCGCCCTCCGCATCCGGTGTCACAAAGCCAAAGCCTCTGGCGTGTCCGATAAAGGTACCCGTTGCCATCTGCAAATCCTTCGGCGAAGCCAGCTTGCCCTTTTTCGTCTCAAAAATATGCCCCTCTGCAATCAGCTCATTGATCAGCTGCTCAAATTTCTCCCTGTCCTCTTGGGGTACAGAAAGCATAGTGCGCATATCCTTGCGCTTTATAGGAACATATCCGGCACTTTCCATGTATGCTAAAATCCGTTCTTTTCTTTCCTTTAAAATATCATCCATAAAATTCTCCTTTTGCGTTCCTATGGTTTCCCAAAAGCCTTTGATCCATTCTGCCCCTGCGAATATGAAAACAAACCGCTTTTATACAAAAAGCAAGAAACCCTGATACAGAAAGGATTTCTTGCTCTTTATGTTTTCTTATTTGAATGCACCCAAAAGGCATCCTCTTGCTTAGCCTACCAGGTTGATGATGAACGCAAGAATCATAAACAGTGCGCCACCGATTTTTGTGTATCTTTCCAATGTGCCCTCCACAGAGTTCCCTTTGTTCTTGCTCCAATAGGAATCACTGCTGTTGCCGCTTACCGCACCCAGTCCTGCGGAACGCTTGGACTGCATCAGAATGATAACCGCCAAAATAACTGCCAAAATCATCAAAATTACTGTTAATACCATACCGATTGTAGACATACAAAAACCTCCTGTATCTTCACTCTTTCCGAGTGGAATCTTCTCCTGCTCGGGGACACTTTCCCCCACTATTTTTGTATTGTAGCACATCTGCCCCTTCTCTGCAACAGTTTTTTTGCTCTGTGTCAGCCCTTTCTTTCGCTCTCCGTCAAATCCTCCAAGGGAATTTCGCCATAGGTCAAGCCCCTCTCCCGCAGCTCCTTGTGCCGCAGTCTGCATAATGTGCCATGCGTATTCACATGCAAATCAACCTGCAAAAGCAAATTGGCAGGCAGAATTTTCCGCAAATGCTTTTGCAAAAATGCCTGCTTTTCCTTCACGCATAATTCCAGCACCACCCGCAGAAAGCAGCGCTCTCTCTCCAATATGCTTTTGTAATTCTCCGCTCCCAAGCAGTCATTCAGCCAATCCTCCAAGTGAAAATAGGTGTAAGGTCTGCGGCTGCACCAACGGGAAAGCACCTCTCTCCGCAGAGCCTCTGTCTCCAAGCCCTCCGCTCCCAAAAAGCCCATCATCCTCGCCCAGCGCAGTAAGCCCTCTCTCTCTGCCGTCAAAATCCATTGATTTCGCTCCAGTCTCTCCTTTGCCTCTGCCGCCTCTGCCAAAATAGGCCCTTCCACTTCACTCAGCCTTTGGAATTCCGCCAATTCTCTCACCACACTCGGGCAATGCCTTGCATATCTGTTCTCCGTCATGCTCTCACCTCAACCGCTTCCAAAATAGGCACCTCATCCGCCCCCAGAATCAAATTCCCGCTGCCGCCGTTGATGCTGCAATCGGAAACATCCACCACGCCGTTGATTTCCAACGCCCGTGCTTCCAAATGGCTGATGCGCACCGTCAAAAAATCACTGTCTGCCCAATTCCTTCTCAGCTCCTCAAAATACGCCTGTAGGCGTGTCTGCATTTCAGATAAAATCATTTCCTCTGCTGTCCCCTCTGCCGCCGAAAGCCAAACCGTAATCCTGCAAGCAACCTCCGTCACGCCCTCCACCGTTACCCTGTGTCCGATGGGTGCAATTCCGTAGCCCTCTCCCTTGCTTTCGGGGTCAATCTCCCTTTGCAGCTCCGCCAATTCTGTCTCCGTCGGCTTTCGTCTGCCTTGGTCAATCAGCACCAGCCGCACTGTGCCGCCGCCCTTCCACGCAGGGTAAACCTTTAGGCCGCCCACATTCTGCATTGCGCTCACCTTCCTCTTGTAGTCCGCAATGTTTCCGCCAAAGGCATCCGCCTCAAAGCTTGCAAAGTATCGCTGTCGCAGCTCCTCGTCCCCCTCTGCGTCCTCCCCGTCGGTGCGCAGCTCCGTCAAAGCTGCCTTCGCCAAATCAGGCATGCTCTCCAAGGGCAGCAGCTCCCCCAGATATTCGTTTCCGCAAGCGCCTTCGGTTTCACATTCCAGTATATATCGTCCGTCCGCCTCTCTTGCACACACCACATATTTATAGCCCTCCAATGCAAACCTTGTCCCAATCGCAATCGGATATGCCGCACCGTCGGCATCCAGAAATTCTCCGTAAAAGGTCGCCTTCACCGCCGCTTTCCTTCGGATTCCCCGCTCTGCCGCCCGTCTGGTCAAATCCTCCCCCACAGCCGTATCCGCAAAGCTTCTGTCCGCCAGCAAATCCAAATCGGCATAAAATTGTGCCGTTTCCGCCGCATTGGGTGCCAATGCATCAAAAATCAAGCTTCCCTGCCGCTTGTCTCTCCTGTCATCAATGCGGCTGAGCTTTTTCTCCATCAATGCCTCATAGCTCATCGCCATCAAATATCCACCGTCCTTTCTGCCGTCACTTCCCCGAAAATCGTATGCACCGTAAAGGCCGCCGTTACGCTGTCCCCTTCCTCCCGAAAGGAAAAATCCGTCACCGCCGTCACTCTGTCATCCGCAAGCAAGGCATCCTCAATTCTCCTTTTCAATTCGGGAATCACATACGAAGCCCGCTTCCCGTATAATTCCTCCAATTCCACCCCATAATTCCAGTCATAAATCGCATATCGATATCTTTCTGTCCGCAAAATCTTAGAAACCGCCTGCCGCATTGCCTCCCGCTCGTCTGCGGTCCCCCGCACCTCAGCTTTCTCCTCATGGATTTTCCAGGTCAGGCTCGGCATCGTTCCCTTCTCCAAGCCTGTCATGTCAAGCTCCGTCTCCTGTATCGGTGTCATCCTATCCCTCCTTTTGCACTCTCCCCAAAACTAAGTATTGCTGTCCGCCGCTCGCCCGCAAAAGTGCCACCGTTTCTCCTGCCTGCAGTCCTCCCCTTCTCAGCAGGCGATACTCTCGCCATGTGCCGCCCTCCATCTGAATCCTTCCCCTTTCCTCCTCCTCCGATACTGCCTTTGTCAGCACCAAAAACGCCTCCGTCAGCTCCAAGCCCTTCTCCAGCCGAATCGTCAGCGGTGCTGTCCCTGTCACAGTCCCCACACAAAAATCCGCCCCCGTTTCTGCCGCATCCAGTGCAAGCTGCTTTATAATTTCAACCATCTGCTTCCTCCTTATCCTCTCAGCCGTCTGCCGCTGCTTTCCCGCTCCTCCCAGAGCCGCTTTGTCATCTCTCGCATCAGCCGTTCTATGTCCACCGCAGCCTGTTCCTGCTGTTCCCTCTCATGTCTCCTCTCCTCCTGCGGCAGCTCCTCCCTTTCCTCTTTCCTTTCCCCTCGGAATGTTCTGCTTTCCGCCGCAATCGGCACAACCTCTCGCCTCTGCATCTCCTCCAAAGGCTCTTTTCTCAGGAAAAACGCTTTCCGTTCCTCCTCCGTCTGTCGCTTCGGCTCCGCCCGAAAAATCTCCGCCGCCGGCCACCTTGTTGCCGTCCCTTTCTTCTGTTTCTCCCTTTCTTCCGAGAAAACCGCTTTTCTCTCCTGCCCTGCGCTCTCCTCCGCAAAAAGGCTTTTTCCTCCCTTTTGCAAAAATCCTGTCTTTTCCTCTGTCTCCTCCTGCAAGGCCTTCTCCCAAAAGGTCTGACTCTCGTTTTTCTCCTGCGGCAGTCCCGTCCAAATGCTTTGCACAGTCATTCTCTGCCGTTCTGCCGTCCTTCCGCTCCAAAAGCCAATGCCGCCTCTGTTTTCTTCCGTTCTTTCCCGCAAAAAATCAAGCAGCCGCCCAAACAGCCCCTTCCTTTCCTGCTCCATCCCAACGCTCACCCCTTTTCCTCTGCCGCAATCTCCAATTCAATGGCCGCACAGCAAAACATCCTCTCCGGTGTTGTCATTTCCGCCCATTCCTTCGGGCGTATGCCGTATTTACGGAGGGCATAGCAGGCATAATCCGCCTCGTCCACACCCTCCGTAATCAGTTTTTTGCCTGCTCCTTCCAAGCCCTTCTGCGTTTCTGAAAGCCGTTCATCTCCTTCACCGCCTCCAGCAGCCGCAAATATTCCCCCGGATACAGCATCTCCTTCAAGGCCTGTGTGCCGCCTTCCGCCCCATAGCTTTTCCAAAGGGCCTTGTCCTTCAAATCAGGGCTTACCACAGAAAGCAGGCACAGCACAGCCCATTTGTCCTTCTCGCCCTCTGCCGCCTGCCGAAATTCCTCCTCGCTCACAGCCCGCAGCTCCCACAGCACCTCTGTGCCGTTCTCCTGAAAGCAAGGCGAAATCCGCACCTGCTTGTTTTCCGGAAAGCCGTTTTTCTCCTTCAAAAATTCCTTCAACTCCATCATGCTCCCTCCTCTATGCGAATCTCCAACTGCATACGGTGTGCGCCGTCCTCAAAAATATGCGTACAGCTTTCAATCAACACCTGCCCCCGCAGGCTGATTTCCGCCAAATCGGGAATCTCCAGCCAAATCGTATTCCCCGCAAGCAGCAGCAAATCCCCGTTGATGTTCTCCAACGTCAGCCTTTTTGCCACTCTGCATTTTTCCTGCAAAATACGCTCCGCCAATTCCTTAAGCTGTGCGCTGTTCATGGTATAAGGCACCCGCTTGTAATATTGTAGTCTGCCCCATTTTTTCACTTTGTCCGGCCGCTCTGCCTCCCATGCCCTTCGTTCCGTTTCCTTTCTCCCCGCATGGTATAGCCGCACCGCATTATAGGTGTCCTTGCTGATGTCCGTCCGGTATGTATATCCGCTGATTCCCCCATCACAGCGCAGCACCGCATCAGCCACCATCTCTCCCTTTTCCTTCACGATCAGCTGTCCCGCTCGGTCAAACAAAAAATATTCCTTTCCCGTTGCCTGTCCGCAAAGCTCCAAGGCAGAAAGAATAATATCCATCAGGGTTTCCCCCTCCTCAATCCTCTGTGGAATCCGCCAGCCGCCGTCATTGATATAGCCGATTTCCAAGCCGTAATCCGCCCCAATGGTCTGTATGATTTCCTTCGCACTTCGGTTCAAAAATACATACGTCGCCTTGTTCCGCACCAGATAAAACATCTGGTCATACGCCGTCACGGAAATGATTTGCTCCTCCGTTCTCTCCTTCGTCATCACAAAGCCGCTGAAACGCAGGATATTGTCCACATAAAAGGAAACTTTGTCCCCCTCCACAAAGCTTACAATCCCGTCCCGCACCACACGAAATTTCAATCTGCCTGCCCTTCCCATCACACTGGCGAACCATTCCACACGCCCCTGCAAAATCGGCGTTGCATCATAAATATTCGTGCCATGCTGCAGCAATAGCTTAATCTCCATTCCTCTCCCCTCCTATAGCTTCAAAACCTGTCCGGGATAAATCCGGTTCGGATTCGCAATCCCGTTCTTCTGTGCAAGCTGTCTGTATTTTGTGCCGTCCCCCAGCTGTCTCCTTGCGATACTCCAAAGGCTGTCGCCCTTCTGCACCGTATAGGTGGCGGCAGGCTGCTTCGTCTGCCTTGCCTGCCCCTGCTGCAATAAACGGTTCCCTTGGATACTGTAACGAATACTCTTCGCCGCTCGCCATTCCTTCCAGTATAATTCCACCCAAAAGTCCCCCTGCTCGCCGCCACGCTCCGTCACCGTATATTCCTCCAGCAGCACCTCTGTGTTCCCGCAAAATTTCTGTTTCTCGTCTGCAAATCTGCGGAACAGAATCAACTGCACCGGCTTTGCGGATGCCTTATATTCCTTAAAATGATTCAAGAAATATTCCGGCTCCAAAAATCCGTTTTCTCTCTGCACAAAGCTGTAAGGTCTCCCCGGCAGCAGCACCGTAAAGCGGATCTCCGAAAGTCCGGGCTTTTTCGCCAAATTCATTTCCCCAAAATCCAAAATATAGGCTGTTTTGTTTTGGTTTCCTGCCCTCGTCTCTATCTCCGCAGGCGTCACCGGCAGCAAAAGCTGTTCTCCGTTTTGCTTTAAATAAACCCGATACATCCGTCATCCTCCCCTCCGTTGATGGCATCCACCGCACGCCGCAGGCAGTCATATTCCCCGGCCAACAGCATTTTTGCTAGCAGCCGCTCTGCCCCAAGCGCACCATAACGGTTTTGCAGTGCCGCCTCCTTCAAATCGGGAAAAACAACGCTTTCCGCCAAAATTATCTCCTGATATCGTCCCTCATCCTCGCCGCTGCGCTTCCAGAGCTCCTCATTCTCCCGCTGTGTCATGGGGCGAATACGCCAAAGCAATGCGCCATCCTCCCCCTTCAGCCGCTCCGTCAAAAGAAGCTCTTTTTCTGCTCTGTCCACTCTGTTTTCCCTGTAAAAGCATTCCTGTCCCAAGAATATCCCCTCCCGTTTTTCCTTCACTTTTTGTTACATCTGATGAAAGCTGTCCAGCAGCTCCACGCCGCCGAAGGTAAACTTCATCTCCTCCTCCAGTGCCGCTTCCTCCACATCAAGCTTGCCAATCAGCATTTCCTCAATGTTGACATCCTTCAAAAGCACCGTCTGCTTGCCCGCACCTCCCGTCGGGTCCTCATTCGTCAGCAGCAGCTCAAAATAAGTATCCACGCCGTTTTTCATGTAATCCACCATTACCTCGCGGAACAGGCTGCTCACATAATATACCGTCATCGTCCCTGTGCCTTCCCAGCCGCCGCTTTTCTGCTGCTTTGCAGTCATCCCCAAAATCGGAATGGTCATCCTGCTTTTCTTCACCCTTGCCTGAATATTTTTTACCTGTAACAGCTCATGCCGCTTTCCGTCGATAATGGCAAAGCAGGTTCCCAATGCGCCGTTCACAGTGTCCTTCGCTCTCAAATATCCCATCCTTGCACCTCCTTATGCAACCTCAATCTTCATATAAAGCTTTTCCATCGCATCCACAGGCTGAATGGCTTCATATACCATAACATCCTGCTTCTCTTTGCCCTGCTCCACAGTGATGTCCTCCGCCGTAAAGCCTTCAATCGCCTCAAGCCGCATCAGCTCCTCATGGTATGCCAAAATCTCCGCCTTCAGCAAATTTCTGCCGTTGGCATTGTTGCTCTGCTTGCCAAGGTAATATTTGCTGAAAATGCTTGCCACATCATTTGCAATGCTGTCCAGCACACGCACCACTCGGTTGCTTGCAAAATCACTGTTTTTCGTCGCCGCAAAGGAGGTCAGGCTGTTGATGTCACGCAGCACACGCAGAGTGCCGTTCTCCTCATAAAAAAGGAACTGTCCTCTCCGAAGCTCCTTGATATATTCGCTCTTTTTCAATCTGGTTTCTATCGTATATTCTCCGTCATAGGCCATGTTCGTCAGGCTTTCGTTGATTTCTGCCCCCGCCGTTGCGCCTGCCGTCCAATAAACCAGCTCCGCCTGTGTGCCGACAGAAATAATCCCCTCATGGTCTGCCGCAGGGTAGTCATGCAGCACCGTCACAAATTTCACGCCTTCTTCCTCTCTCATCCGCTTCGTAAAATTCACAAACAGCTTTTTCGTCTTTTCATCCGCTCCTGGATACGCCAGCACATGAAACTCCTCCTTCTCGGCCGCCTCCAAAAACGCAGTATAGGCACTGCCCGTTGCCTCCGCTGTTGTGCCGCCCGTCAGATAAAGGCCTGCCGCCGCCTGCAAGGTTCCTGTGCCGCTGAAGGTCACAAAGGCATTTTCCCGCAGCTCCTCTATTTTAGCCACCGTCTGCGTGTCCACTAATTCCGCCTCCAAATAGGTTTCCACATCCCAGCAGTCGCCTTCGTCCACATTTTCCACAAGCTTCACGCAAATGTCATTCCCTCTCTTGCCTGCATATCTTGCCGTCACCGTCAGTCCGCCCTGCGTTGCCTTGGCCTTCTCGCCGCCGTTCAGTCGGTAAAGCATAACCTCTCTTGCGTGTGCAAACAGCTCTCGCAGGTTCTTCATTTCCTCCTGCAAATATCCATAGCCGAATTGCTCCCTGCAATTCGTTCTGCACGCCGCCGCCTCAAGCGTTGTCATGCCCTCCTTGCCCCAGTCCAGCTCCATTCCAATGCAAACCACGCCTCTTTCGCCAAGGCTGCCCATGGCTCTCGGTCTGGAAACAAAATTGATGTATGCCCCGGGCAACACCTTGTTCTGTGTCATAAATGTACCGCCGCCTAATGCCATCTCAATTCCCCCTTCTTTCTCCTGTCAAATATGCCTTCATTTCCTTTTCTGCTTCTTCCTTCGTATAAAGCCTCTCCTCCAGTACCGCCAGCACTAAGTCCGCCCCATATCCGAAGGTCTTGCTTTTACTGAGCTGCTCTCTGCTGAAGACTCCCTTCTTCTTCATAGCCAACCGCCTCCCTTCCGTTGTATTTCAGCCGCTCCATCTTCTCTGCCGCTTCCTCCGCAAGCACCACCTGGTATTCATATTCCGCCGTAAACCGCAGTCCCTCTGCCGTCCCTTCTCCCTGCATATTGCTTGCCGCAAAGCACTCCTTTGTTCCAATCAGGCAAAGCGCCGCATATAGCTCCTCCAAAACCGCCTGCGCCTCTGCCGCCGCCGTTTTCGTCTCTCCACAATAATAAATCACCTCAGCCGTTGCTTTTCTTGCCGCTCTCCGGCCCAACAGCCGCCTTTGCTCTCCCTGCTTCAGCTCCACCGTAAAGCAAGGCTTCCTTGCACCCTGCGGCACCCTCTGCCCGTATACAGGAAGGGAAAACCTCTTTGCAAGTGCTTGAATCACAGCACGCCTGATTTCCTCCGTCATGCCGCCGCCTCCCTTCTCAGTCCAACCGCCTTGTGTGTCAGAAAAATTTGGCTTTCTCCTGCAGCAATGTATCGCCGCTCCTCTCCGTTTTCCCTTCGGATACAAACCGCACTCCCTGCCCGAATCTCCTTGTCGGCAGGGTAAAGCAAAAGCACCGTCTGCTCCATCTGCGCCAGTAAGCCCTCTGTCTTGCAGGCAGCCGCTCCCTCTTGCAAGCGGCAGGGGAAGGCATCTCCCCTCCCCGCTTGGTGCAGGCTTTCGCCCCATTCTGCCGTTTCCTCCGTAAAAAGCTCCACATAACAGGTGTCCCAAAACAGCTGCTCCACCGCCTGCTTCGCCCGCTCAAATGCCTTCCTCATGCAACGCCTCCCTTTCTCCTACCAATCCGCTCTGCGCACGCTGTCCAGCTCCGTCCGAAAGGCAGCCAAAAGCTCTGCCGCATCACCGCTTTCCGCAAAGGTAATGCTCACATCTCCCTCACGGATACTTTTCGCTTTGGCTCCGTCCTGCTCCAGCAGCCTGTCAGCCAGTGCCACCCCAACACCAAGCAGCCGCTCCGGCAGTGCCTCCCTGTTGCAGTAAGCGCACATCATCTGCACACTTCTCTCCGCCGCAAAGGCAAGCCGCTCTGTGTCCTCTCGGCCCATGTTCCGCAGTCGCTCCGCAATTCGCTCCTTCATCTTGTCATCCCCTCTTATGCACTCAGGTTTACAAAAACACCCGCCATGCTGTTGTCCGCAATCCACAAATCATGGTATTTTCTGTAATCAATCTTCCACGCATTTGCGTTCTGGTTTGTCATCGGGTCAAAAATTCTGGTCACATCCGTCTTGGAAATTGCCACAGGTGCACGCTTCACCAAAATCATCCAGTTGATGTCCTTTGCATCCTCTGCCGCCGCAAAGCCGCCCTCTGTCTGCTCCACGCCATCCAGGAAGGTATATTTTGTGCGAAATCTCGCCGAAGGCACACGAATAATGGGGCAGTTGTCCAGCTCCTTCACCTTCAGCTCCACAGTTCCCTGTCGAAAAACGCCACTCTCCAAAATATGATTGCCGCCCTTCGCCAAATCCAGCTTGCCTGCCACCTTCGCACTCATCGCAATCACCATCTCACAGCCGTCGCCAACCGTATCTCTCACAGTTGTCATGTCCTGCATCAAATTCTCAAAAATCGTGTCCACCGCAACCGTATATTCTCTGGTCTGTCCTGCCTCTGCCGCCA
This sequence comes from uncultured Anaerotignum sp., assembly GCF_934277605.1. Classification (GTDB taxonomy): domain Bacteria; phylum Bacillota; class Clostridia; order Lachnospirales; family Anaerotignaceae; genus Anaerotignum_A. The sequence continues at coordinate 10,148 of NZ_CAKQVD010000022.1, read as the reverse complement.
GCTCCGCAATCCTGCTGTAACGGTATGCGTCAATCTCAGGAATTACCTTTGTGTTCTGGAACTCCCGCATCACAGCCCCCGCCGTAGGCGCAAAATTCACTTCGTCCACATCCATCGCATCCAGCTGGAAGGTTCTGCCTCTGTCCTGCGTCAGCTTTCTCGTTTCGTATGTCACAGTCACAGCCCCCTTTGCAAAGCCGCCGTCCCTGTCATAATTCCCAAGGCCGCTCATCTGCATTTTCGGAATCTTAACCTCTGCACCACCGTTGTACTGCACCTGTCCTGCATTTTCCTCCATCCAGCCCGTTGTGGAATGTTCCAAAAGCTGGCTGTCCAATTCCTCCATAAAAACCGTTGCATATTCAAAACTGTTAAAACTCATCTTTTCTCCTCCTTATCTGCCTAAGCCTCTGCGAAATGCCGCTCTGATTTCATCCTCTTTTTTCTTCCCTCTGCCGCTTGGTGTGCCTGTCCCCCTTCTTCTTTCCGTTTTCTCATAAAAAAGATAAGGGGCCTCCTCCTTTACCTTCTCCAGATTGCAGTCCGTCAGCCCCGCCTCTGCGTCATAGCCGATTTTCTCCAAATCCAGCAGTGCTAAAATCGCCTTCACATTTTTGCCGCCGTTCTCCAAAATAGCTCTCTCCACCGCCGCTGTTTTCCTGCTCTGTGCAAGCTCGCCGTCCTTGCCGCTAAGCTCCTCCTGCGCCTCTGCCAAGCTTTGCTCCATGTCCTCCGCCGCCTGCAGCAGCTCTGTCCTTGCCACGCCGTTAATCATGCCCTGCTTGGCAAATTTCTCAATCAACTCTGTCAATTTCATCCTTTTTCTCCCTTCTTTCTCTCTCCAACTGCTCCATCTCGCTGTTCACATCCTCAACAAAGGGGTGCTTGCCCAAAAGCGTCTTTTCGCTCACAAGCCCCTTGCTTTCCCGAATCAGCTGCATCGTCTCCATGTCATCCGTAATCCCGTTGGTGTTCAGCGTAATCTGGATTTTTCTCCAATCCCAGTCCGTTCCGTTCTCTCGGTTGCTGTCCTCCACGGCAAAGCGGAAAAATTCCTTCACCGCCCGCTTGATTTCAGGCATAATGCCGTTGATTTTCAGATAAAACATGGCATATTGAAACTTCAGTGCAACGCCGCTGACCGCCTTGCCCCAGTCATCGCTGTCCGTATCCACGCCCATGCCGAAGTGGAAAATATCCCTTCTGAGCATCCGCATCCAATCCAGTCTTGCCTCCACCGGAAGCTGCACCTGCTTCGCCTCCACACTGCCGCTGCTGTCGCTGATCTGCACCGCCTTGTTGATTTGCAGCTTCTTCGCCACTGCGCCTGCCGTCTCTCCGCCATAGCCCTGAATCACCCAGTATAAATCCACAAGGTCAAGCAGATTGTTCGTCCCCTCACTGCTCACATAATCATAGGCATCAATCAGCCCCTTGATCAGCTCTAAGTCCGTCAGCTCCTTTTCATTGTTCCGCAGCGGAATAAAGGGAACCCGCCCCCAGCCATGCTGCCGCACCTCCGTCTCCTCGCCGTCCAGCAGCTCAGCCACAGCCCAATGGCCGCATTTTCTCTCCCGCAAAAATTCTCCGTCGCCGTTCTCCGTAAAATAGCTGACCTCCTCTGCGGTCCACCATTCCACACGCCGCCTGATCGTCTCCTTGCCGCCGTCCAGCACCGTAATCTCGTAATAGCGAATCACCTCTCGCAATTCCTGCTGATATTCCTCATCATAAATCGCAATGATTTCCTCCGCAGGCACAATGCAGTAACGAAACGCCCCCTCCGCATCATAATAAACGTGCAAATATTCCACACCCTTGTTCGATGCGCCAATCAGCCAGTTTTGCAGTACGCTGTTGAAGTCCTCATCTGCCATCTCCGTCAAAAGCTGTGCAAAGGCCTTGTCCCCATTCCGCACGCTGAGGGTAGGCTCTCTCCCCACCAAATAGGCCGTTTTCTGTGCCACCAAGGTGTGATGAAACGGGTGTACGCAATGATGATTGCTGCGGTTTGGGTTAAAAAACATCTGCACCTGCTCCTCCCCGTTGTCTCCCGTTTCGGAAATCGGACTTCTGCGAAAATCCTTCCGCAGGCTGTCATGCTTCCCACAGTAATATCGCTCGCCCTCCTCCATTCGCTTTTTCCTTTCGCTGTTCTTGTCCTCCCGCAAAATCTCCTTCAAAATATGGCTGTCATTCAATCGCCTGCCTGCCGCCAGTCTTGCCTTCAGCAGCTCCATCTCTGTGATAAACAAAAATCCCCGTCTCCTTTCCTATCGCACTCTGATATATCTCATGTCATCCTCTCGGCTATAACGCACCGCATCAATCGCATGGTTGTCCCTGTCCGGAAATGCCGCTCGCCAGCCGCCTCTCCCGTCGCCCTCATATTCATAGCCGCCAAATTCCCGTGCAGTCTCAGGGCATCGCTTCGGGTCAATGATAATTTCCTCCAAATCCTGCATCCACTTGATTCCATAATATACGCTGTCAGGGCCCTTCCTTGCCCCTACCGCCGCCACACCGTATTCCCGCATCTCCGCAATGGACTTCGGCTCTGCGCTGTCGCAAATCACATCTCTGTGGTTGGGGTTCTCTCGGTTGATTTCCTCCGCAAGCCTGCGGTTGCTCATCCCCTGTGCCCGCAGCTCATAAAAAATATAAAGCCGCCTTCTCGTCTTGTCATAATGGTTCACGGTATAATGCAGGGGATCAACCGCATATCCCCAGTCCAAGCCCCGCCGAATCCGGTCAAAGCCCGCAATCTCCGCCGCCGTAATCTCCCGCAAGGTCAAATTTCGGAACACCTCTCCGCCGCCACCCGTGATCTCCCCCAAATATTCATGGCGATAAATCTCCGGTTGTCTCAGTCGTATGTATTCCGCCTCCGCAAAAAATTGCTTGCCCAGCCATTCCTCCCGCATCTCTAAATAGGTGCTGTGATGAATCAGCCTGTCCGCACGCTCCTGCATCACCTCAAGGTTTACCCAGCTTCGTGCCTGCTTGGGCGGGTTGTAGCTGTAAAAAACACGAAATTCCTCGCCCCCACGCATCAGGCTTTGGTTCAAGCTTCGCAGCTCCGCCATGCCGCTGAATTCGTCTGCCTCCTCATACCAAATGAATTTTGCATATCCCCTTTGAAACTTCATGGATTTCAGCTTTCTTGCATCATCACAGCCACGAAAAAGGATTTTCTGCCCCGTCCCCTTCCGCACCAGCTCCATCGGGTTGATTTTCTTCTCCCATTCCTGCTCCACCCCCAAAGCCTGAATGGCCCAATTCATTTGCTCAAAAACGCTGTCACGCAAATTGGCGGCAACCTTTCGCAGTATAACCGCATTGGCCTCTTGGTCTGCAATCAGCCCCAGTATGATTTCCAAGGAAAGGAAGGTGGATTTCCCACTCCCTCTGCCTCCCTTCAGCCAATAATGCGTGTGCCGTCCTTCCCGAATGTCTCTGTGCAGTGCATAAAAGCCCTCCCCGATACACTCGCTTAACCATCTGATTTTCATGGCAAATCATCCACGATGACAATGCGGTTTCCCTCCTTCTGCGGCAGCTTCTCAAACAGATTCTCCCGCTTCCCCAAAAGCTCTGCCGCCTTCATCCTTGTCTTGATGTCGGCTGTCTCCTTGTCCCGCATCACATCCGTCAAAAAGCTGAGAATCTCCGTTTTTTGTGCCGAATCCTTCGCCTTTCTGCGTGCGATTGCCTCTCCTTCCAGCTCAATGGCTTTTTTAATTTGCGCCTTCCTGATGAGCCTACCGCCATAGCCTGCAGAAAATCCCATCGCACGCTCCGCCTCCGCAATCGTTTTCCCCTCTGCGCACAGTCTGCAAAACTCCTGCTGTCTTTCACTCAATTCCTGCCTTTTTTTCACATTCACATCGCCTCCTTTCATTCTCCCTCACGATACACCCTCCTTCGTCTCACAAAGTCTCACTTCTCCGCCTGCAGCAATTTTTCCAAAATCCTGTCCTGCATCCGAAAAATAGAGGCCCTGCTCAAATATAGCTTTCTGCCGATGTATACAAAGCTGTAGCCCTTTTCAAACCGCAGACGGATGTATTCCTGCTCATTTTCCTCCAAGCCCTCCAGCAAAACGTCCATCTGCCTTTTCTCGCTCCAAATCTCCTGTAAGTCCGCCTCCAGCCGCTCCCGCTCCTCCGCATATTCCTTCTCCAAAAACGAATCCTTCTCCAATTCCTCCAAACGCCGCAGCCTGTCCTGTATCCGCTTGCATCGCTCCATCGCACAGCCCCAGTCCAATAGCCGCACCTTCAGCTGCCCCTTTTCGCTGTCCATTTCCTTCCGCACCTGCACCTTCCAGATATCCAACACCCCCTAATAAGAATATTTGTTCCCTTTAATAAGAACTCTTGTTCTTATATACTATTTTCCTTGTCCTCCTGTCAACTCTTTTTTTCCAAAAGAAAAAAGCCCATGGTCTCTGTGAACCATAGGCTTGTCTCTATTCTGCCGCTTTTTTCCCTTTATTCTGTCGGAATCCATAACGTCTGCCCCTCAAAAATCATATCCGCATCCGATAATCCGTTTGCCTCCATAATTTTCCCGATACCGCCGCCGTTTCCGTAAAATTTCCTGCTGATAAAACCTAAGCTGTCTCCGCTTTCCACTGTGTATTTCTGCTTTTCCTCCTTTTCCTCCTTTTCCTCCTTCTTCGGTGCCTGCACCGCAAAAACACTTTGCACCTTCACATCCTCAAAGCTTTCCGCCAACGTCTGATAAGAGCTTTGCATGGCAGTCAATTCCTTCTCCACAAGCTGTAGCCTGTCCAGGCTGCGCAGCATAGCCATCCCCATGCACACGCAAACCACACAAAGCACACCGCTTACCGCCGCAAGCATCAGGTCATGCTCCTTCTTCGCCTGCTTCACGATTCTCTCCCGCTTTTGCACCACCCGCCGAATTTCCTTCGCCGCATCCATTCTTTCCTCCTGTGTCGGCTTTCTCCGCCGCCGCACGCTCTCCTTCGGCACAGTCTCCTCCTCCGGTGCGTCCTTCGGGCAAATCATGCTGTTCTCCAGCATATATTCCTGCATTTCTCGATTTCTGTCATAATAAATAAAATACCCCTTCGCCTGCCGCAGTCCTTCGCCTTCCTCGCCATAAAGATAAAAGCAGTCCAGCTTGTCCGTCGGATCTAAGGCAAACAACACCTGCCAGTCCTCCTTGAAATATTCCCGATGAAACTGCTCGTCCTTCGCCGTCAAAAAAGCCCCAAAGCCGCCCTGCGCATGCACCCAGCCCACAATCGTCATTCCCGCAAAATATTTCTGCAGCTGTCCGCCGATGTATTCCCATGTCGCCTCACTAAAATGCACCACGCCGTTTTCCTGCACCGTCTCCTTCGCTTGAATTGCGCCGGAAATCATCACAACCTCCTGCCCCTCCAGCACATAATGCCTGCCCACCAAGGCCGCCAGCTTTTCCGCACCGCCGCCGCTTCTGCCATATTGGTATAAGTATGTATAAACATAATCCTCCACAAAGATTTTGAGCCGCTGCTCTATGCCGCCCATCTGCTTTGTCCGCTTCGGCAGGTCAAGCTCTGTCCCAAAGTCCTTTTTTTCGTCAAATTGATATTGCATCCTGCATCCTCCTTTGCATCCTTCTCGTTCTCGGCTGAAAACCGTAGCTTTCTTTTCCTGTCTACAAAGATACCATTTCTTCCCTGCATATCCTGTCAAACGCTGTCGGCTCCGTCCCCTTTTCCTCTGCAATATCTGTCTTTTTTCGCACCTTTGGGCATAAAAAAAGAGAGAAACCTCTTTTGTCAAGATTTCTCTCTTTGAAAATCATATTTTCATTTGGCGTGTCACACGCAGTCCCGCTTAAGAAACCAAGGGAAGTCCCAAGGTCTCTTAAGCAGAGCCTACGGTATCTCTCGCCGTTTTATTTTGCTAAATCGCTCAAAAGATTAGCCCTGAGCCAGCTTTTTGTAGCCTTCCAGTCTTTCCTTTGCTGTTGCTTCTGTCTGTTCAAACAGTTCTTCAGCGATTTCAGGGAATGTTCTCTGCAAAGAGCTGTAACGAACTTCGCTCAGCAGGAATTCTCTGAAGTTGCCTGTGGGTTCCTTGGAGTCCAGAGTGAAAGGATTCTGACCTGCCTTTTTCAGTTCAGGGTTGAATCTGTACATCTGCCAGTAGCCTGCATCAACTGCACGTTTGATTTCGTTCTGAGCGCCGGACATACCGCCCTTCAGGCCGTGGTTGATACAAGGAGCGTAAGCGATGATCAGGGAAGGACCATGGTATTTTTCAGCTTCTACCAGAGCCTTAACCAGCTGGTTCTTGTCTGCGCCCATTGCAACCTGTGCAACGTATACATAGCCATAGGACATAGCCATCATACCCAGGTCTTTTTTCTTCACTCTCTTACCGGATGCAGCGAACTGAGCAACTGCACCAACGGGTGTGGATTTGGAAGCCTGACCACCTGTGTTGGAGTAAACCTCTGTATCCAATACCAGTACGTTTACATCTTCGCCGGATGCAAGAACGTGGTCCAGACCGCCGTAACCGATATCGTAAGCCCAGCCGTCACCACCGAAGATCCACTGAGACTTCTTAGCCAGCTGATCCTTGTTTTCCAGAACATAAGCAACAATGTTCTTAGCTTCTGCATCTGCGCCGTTGTAAGCTTCCAGAGCAGCAACCAGAGCCTTTGTAGCTTCCTTGGATGCGCTGCCGTCGTTCATTGTTTCAACCCAAGCATCAACAACACCTGCAACGGAAGCGTCGATTGCTTTCAGGTTTTCCAGTTTATCCTTCAGGCCATTTCTCATGTGCTTAACTGCGGAAGCCATACCCAGACCATATTCTGCGTTGTCTTCAAACAGGGAGTTTGCCCATGCGGGACCATGGCCGTCTTTGTTTGTTGTGTAAGGCATAGAAGGTGCGGAACCACCCCAGATGGAGGAGCAGCCTGTTGCGTTTGCAACATACATTCTGTCGCCAAACAGCTGAGTGATCAGCTTAGCGTAAGGTGTTTCACCACAACCTGCACAAGCGCCGGAGAACTCAAGCAGAGGCTGTTCAAACTGAGAGCCCTTCACTGTTTCTTTGCTCATGGGGTTAGCCTTAGGTGCAACCTCATCCATAGCGAAATCCCAGTTAGCAACTTCAGCTTCCTGTGTTTCCAGAGGCTTCATAACCAGAGCCTTGCTGGGAGCAGGACATACTTCTGCACAGCTGCCGCAGCCCAAGCAATCCAGAGCGGAAACCTGCATTCTGTATTTCAGGCCTGCAAATGTAGCACCGCCCTTAGCTTCAACTGCCTTGAATGCTGCGGGAGCCTTTGCCAGCTCGTCATCTGTTACCAGAATAGGTCTGATTGCAGCATGAGGACATACATAAGAGCACTGGTTACACTGGATACAGTTGTCAGCGTTCCATTCGGGTACGTTAACTGCTACACCACGTTTTTCGTAAGCAGCTGTACCACAAGGGAAGTGACCGTCCTCTCTGCCGGAGAATGCGGATACGGGCAGCTTGTCGCCTTCCTGTGCATTCATGGGTTCAACGATATTCTGAACGAATTCTGTTGTCTTTCTTGCGGATGCAGCCTCAGCATCCTCTGCTGTTGCCCAAGAAGCAGGGATATCAACCTTAATTGCGCCGTCTACACCACGGTCAACAGCAGCGTAGTTCATGTTCAGGATTGTGTCACCCTTCTTGCCATAGGATTTTGTGATAGCTGCTTTCATGTATTCAACTGCCTGATCAATGGGGATGATGTTAGCCAGCTTGAAGAATGCAGCCTGCAGAACTGTGTTGATTCTGTTGCCCAGACCGATTTCGCCTGCAATAGCTGTACCATTGATGATGTAGAAGTTTGCATTCTTAGCAGCCAGCTGTCTTTTCAGCTTTGCGGGCAGCTTTTCATCCAATTCGTCTACAGTCCATGTTGTGTTCAGCAGGAATGTACCGTTGGGGTTCAGCTCTGTAACCATGTCATACAGGTGAACATATTCCTGTTTGTGACAAGCAACGAAGTCAGCTGTTTTTACCAGATATGTAGATCTGATGGGTGTATCGCCGAAACGCAGGTGAGATTGTGTAATACCACCGGATTTCTTGGAGTCATAGCTGAAGTATGCCTGTGCATATTTATCTGTATGGTCACCAATGATTTTGATGGAGTTCTTGTTTGCACCTACAGTACCGTCAGCGCCCAAGCCCCAGAATTTGCAGGAGATTGTGCCGTCGTCACCTGTAACGTTAACTTCTTCGCCAACCTCCAGGGATGTGTTTGTCACGTCATCCACGATACCCAGTGTGAAGTGGTTTTTGGGTTTATCCAGTGTCAGGTTTGCATATACTGCCAGGAACTGTGCGGGTGTAACGTCCTTGGAACCCAGACCGTAACGGCCGCCAACTACAACGGGAGCGGATTCTGCTTCAAACAGTGCTGTACAAACGTCCATGTACAGAGGTTCGCCCTGTGCGCCGGGTTCCTTTGTTCTGTCCAGAACAGCAATCTTCTTCGCTGTTGCAGGGATAGCTGCCAGCAGCTTTTCTGCTACGAAGGGACGGAACAGATGTACCTTAACCAGACCAACCTTTTCGCCCTTTGCTGTCAGGTAGTCGATTGTTTCTTCAATTGCTTCACAAGCAGAACCCATAGCAATGATTACTCTGTCTGCATCAGCTGCACCATAGTAGTTGAACAGCTTGTAATCTCTGCCTGTGATTCTGTTGATTTCGCCCATGTATTCTTCTACTACTGCGGGCAGAGCATTGTAGAATTTGTTTGCTGCTTCACGGCCCTGGAAGTAGATGTCGGGGTTCTGTGCTGTACCTCTGATAACGGGATGTTCGGGGTTCAGTGCAGATCTCTTGAATGTATTTACTGCATCCATGTCGATGATCTTTGCCAGCTCATCATAATCGATGCATTCGATCTTCTGGATTTCGTGAGATGTACGGAAACCATCGAAGAAGTGAACAAAGGGAACACGGCCTTTGATTGCGGACAGGTGTGCAACACAAGCCAGGTCCATAACCTCCTGAACGGAGTTGGAAACCAGCATAGCGAAGCCTGTCTGACGGCAAGCCATAACGTCGGAATGATCGCCGAAGATGGACAGAGCGTGTGCAGCCAAAGCACGAGCTGTTACGTGGAATACGCAAGGCAGCAGTTCGCCTGCAATCTTATACATATTGGGGATCATCAGCAGCAGACCCTGAGATGCTGTGTATGTGGTTGTCAGCGCACCGGCTGCCAAAGAGCCGTGTACTGTACCGGAAGCACCTGCTTCGGACTGCATTTCTACTACTTTAACTGTCTGACCAAAAAGGTTCTTTTTACCATTCGCTGCCCAGTCATCTGTTTTTTCAGCCATGGGAGAGGAAGGTGTGATGGGGAAGATACCTGCAACCTCTGTAAACGCATAGGAAGCGTATGCAGCAGCCTCGTTACCGTCCATCGTTTTCATTACTTTAGACATTTCTTTTTCTCCTCCTTTAAAATTTAGAGATTTCTGTTTGTTCGGGGGTAAGGTCCCCCTTTTTCATCTTTTGCAGCCATCAAAAATGGCGGCTCACCCTTTTTTCAGCATAAAAGAAAATTTATCAATTATGTTGTCATACAACACAACCAATTTCCTCTCTGCATGAAACGGGATTTTTTACGTAATTATTATACAATTAAATCTTTTTCATTTCAACAGCAAAATGAAAAAACCCCCGTTATGTTTCTAACAAGATACCTTTTGCAATATTGCCGACAGCATATATGTTTTTTTAAATATTTTTATGCAATTTTAAATTTTGATGACGAATATTATTTATTTTGTTGTCAGACAAGATTAAAACTTGTACAAAAATCGAAACCTTAAAATTCCCAAATAAAAAAAGTTTGTTAATCAAAAAACAAATCCGCTGTATACAGTGTGTAGAATTGTGCAAAAAGGTTTTTTCTCCTTCTCTTTTCTCCAAAAATCGCTCTCCAAAAAACTTCTTTCTTCCAAAAACAGATAACCGATTTTCGCAGAATCGTTTTTCCGTTCCCAAAAGAAAAAAGAGAGCGAATCCGACGTTTTTCATCTGATATAGTCCCCTTAGAGTAGACACTCGAAATAGCAAAAATTTCGAGACTACAATAAGGGGACTATTATTATGCCA
>NZ_CAKQVD010000021.1 GCF_934277605.1 uncultured Anaerotignum sp. | reverse complement strand
CTTTGCGAAGCAAAGTGCTGACAAGGTTTCAAGGCTTTTAAGCTGATGGAACTCGTCTGTTTATTCCTCTGTCTTAGTAAGTCGAAATCCTGATTTCGACTTAGGTGTCGACTTTGTCGACACCTTGAGCAGACCAAAAGGTCTGCTTTTTATGTATCATTCCTGCAAGCTATCTATCAAGCCAATTACAATTTTTTGTTCTCTCTCCCCTAATCTTTGAAACTTTTCCATAACTCCATTCGGATTCTTTTCTATACCTAATAATTCATTCGGTGTGACATCCAGCACCTCTGCCAGACGAATTAAATCACGAAAAGAAGGTTCATTTCTGCCGCTTTCATAGTTTGCAATCGTTGTCGAACCGTAGTGCAGCTTTCTACCCAGCTCCGCCTGAGAATATTTTTTAATTTTCCGAAATTTTCTTAAATTTTCAGCAAAATCAGTCATTATGGTCACACCCCCAAACTGGACTAATATCAGTCCCATTATAGCACATCCTATTCTTAAAATAAAGAAAAAGAACTAATTTCAGTCCAGTTTAGGAGGGGCTTATGGATTCCAAAATCAAGCAGACAAAAACAATTCCTATCGGGCAAAATATCCGTAACCTACGCCAAGCCAAAGGCATTGGGCAGACAGAACTTGTACGTCTGTTGCAGTTGAGAGGAATTGATATAACAAGAGAATCTCTCGTTAAAATTGAACGTGGCATCCAACATATTTACGCATCCCAATTAAAAGGAATTCGTGATGTTCTGAAAACGACCTATGATGAATTGCTGAAAGAAGCCGGAGAACAATAAAAAGCCCCAAAATGGGGCTTTTTCGATTTTTTCGCCCGAAGGGCTTCTTTATACTACACTTTCGAGAACTTGAATTTCAATCAAAAACTTCCTCCCTACAACACCTTTTCCACCTTCGTCCCAGGGAAATAGCACGCAACAATCTCTGCGGCTGTTTTCCCCTGCTCCGCAAGGTATTTCGCTCCATATTGGCTCAGTCCCACACCATGCCCGTTTCCACCGCCATAAAGTGCAACGCCCGTCAGCGTTCCCTTCGCATTTCTCATTTCCTTAACCGCAAAAAATCCGCTTGGCAGCAGTGCCGCTCCCGTTATGCTCTCTCCATCCTTCCGCTGCAAATAAATCGGCTCGCCAATGGTTCTTTTGGTTGGCGAAAGCGCCTTGCGAATGGCATTTTCCGTCCTTACGGTTGCCTCTGCCCCCGCAAAGGTCAGCCGCAGCTCCATGGCAAGCCCGCCTGCGCCCCTGCGTGTGACGGCAACGCCTGTCAGCCTACCCAAGTCCTTCCCCTCTATGCTGCAATTTGCACTTTGTGACAATGTTTCCTGCAAAATTTCCCGCAGCTGTTCACAGCTAAAATAGACCTTCCAACGATACCAAGGAGATTCCCTATCATAGCCCTTTTGCTCCCAATCCTGCCAGAAGGCAAGCCATTCCTCCTCGCTCTGCGGTGTTTGCTGCTCTCCATAGCTTTGTGCCTGCAAATATGCCTTTCCCTCGGGCGAAAAATCCCCCTTTTTCAGCCAAACCTCTTGACTGCCTGCCCCGAAGCCGCAGGAGGTGGAATAAAAATAGGTCTGCGCCACCGCACCGTCTTCGGTAACGGCACACATTCCCTCTGTGGCCTTGACTGCCTGCTCCGCCGTTTCATTGGGAGCATAGCCCAGATATACCTGACTGGCGGTGGTATCGGTCACATGCGCCCCCTTCGCACAATAGGTATTTGCGTAAAACTGATTATAGGCATAGCTGCGTGCCGTGATGGCCTGCGCCTCCAACGCTGTCTGCCCGAAGGAGGTCGGCATTTCATTCGGCACAACGCCGAGCAGATACCGCTCCAGCGGCAGCTCATTGATGACGGAAAGGCGATTCTCCCCTCGCCGCTCCAATTCCAAGGTGCCTTCATAAAGATGAGTGCTTCCGTCCGCAAAGGAAATGCGTATGGGCTCCTTTGCCGTTGCTGTCACAATGCCCTGCGCAAACCAAGGCAAATCCGCCGTCAAAACAGCCTTCTCTGCCGCGGAAAAAGTCTTGCTGTGCTTGCCGCTTGAAAGGGTAAATCCGCCCTCTGCCGAAAGGGTTACGGTCTCCTGCTCCGCTCCCTTTAAAAAGACACGCATTTGCCGCAAAACAGGCTCCCTTCGCACCACTGCCGCACAGATTTCCCCCTCCCTCTCGAAAAATTCGCCGCAATCTGTGCCGCAAATCAAATCGGCATAGCTTGCCTTTGTAACCTCTGCCCCTGCCGCATCATATACCCTTGCCGCAGTTGCCCACGGCAATTCGCCCTGCTCTGCCAGATACAGATTTTTTTCATCCACACGCTTCACGGTACAGCTTCCGAGGGATTCTGCCGCCGTTACCTCTGCGATTTTCCCCTTTTCGAGCTTGACATCATAAATGCCTGCCTCCAACGCCTTTCCATAGGCAAGTGCCGCTGCACCCTCCCCCGTTTCCAGAAAAAGCCTGCCCTTTTCCTGCCTGCAATACACATTTTTAATCAGCGGAGAAGCCGCCTCAACCGTCAGCAAGGCAAGCATTTCTCCATCCTTTTCCAAAAAGGTAATGCGGCTGGCGGCATAGGGGGATAAATCCATGCCTGCCGCAGTGAATTTTCCTGTATCGCAAAGCCCCTGTGCATCCAAAACAACTGCATTTTCCGTTTGAATCCCATAGGAATAGAGGCTGTCCTCTCCACGCCTTGCCTTGAGTGCCGTTTCCAAAAGCTGCACCCAAAGCTCATAGGAAACCGCCATGCTTTTGTTTTCTGCCGTCAGCACAATGCGGCTGTTATAATCGGGTGCCAAGCGTTCCATCAACGCCTGCGCCTCCCAAAGCGTCAAATCCTCCTGCGGACGGAAGGTTCCCTCCGCACTGCCTGCGAAAAAGCCCTGCTCCACACAGCCGCAAATATAAGGATACGCCCAATCCTTCTCTGAAATATCCGAAAAATTCGCCTTTGTTTTCAGCTCTGCCAGCTCCTCATTGGAATAAAACGCCAAGGCAATCGTTTTTGCCGCCATTTCCCGACAAATTGCCTGCTCCGCACCAATCCGCCCCGCCGCCGCACGCTCTGCCGTTTCCGCCTGCCTGCCGCAGCCTGCAAGCAAAAGCACTGCCCCAAGCAGCCATATATATTTTTTCATTGCACCAACTCCTTATTGGTACAAGTATATACATCCGCAACAAAAAAAGAACAGGCACTTTGGCGCACCCAAAGCAGAAAACAAAAAAAGAAATCCCTTTTGTCATCAGGATTTCTTGTGCAAAGCCTTCATCTGCTCTTGATTTTTATATTGTATTTTAGTAAAAAAAATAACCCCGAAATGCCGGTCTTGCCTCTTGACACCTAGCCTAAGCCAGGTGGGTTTCCGCAACTGCGAACTCTGCCTTCCCCTGCCCAAAGGGAATTAGCTTGGGGCCTGACATATCCGCTGTTTATAAGAATCCCGAGTCAGAAATGTAGGTTCAAATATAGCAAGTTATCGTGCATTTCAGGATTTCTGTACTGATTATACTACATTCATCCGTTCTAAGCAACAGAAAAATCATTTTTTCTTATTTTTGAGAAACGGAATGACCGACATCCAAATGGCTCCCAAGGCAATCGCCATATCCGCAACATTGAAAATCGGGGCATTTTTCCCTTCCACACGGATGAATAAAAAATCTGTCACACGGCCTTTTTTGAGGCGTTCCCAGAAGTTTGCGACGCCGCCGCCCAGAGTGATTGCCAAGGGAAGTGCCAGACGTTTTTCGCCCCTTCCCGTGAGAATCCGCACAAGCAGGCCGCTGTAAAAGGCAAGCACCGCCCCTGTGGAAAGAAGGATTCCCTTTCGCTTTCCGCTAAATCTATTATAAGCAATGCCGCTGTTCTTTATGTGCCAAAAATACAGGTGATTTTTCACAATTTCCTGCTTTTTGTTGAGCGGCAAGGCCTTTTCCGCCCATTTCTTTGAAGAAAGGTCTGCCCCGAAAACCGCCAAAAACGCAAAAACCGTTTTCATTTTTTCCATACCCCCAATCTTTTCCTCGCAAATGCCTTGTCACAAACCTTTTACCGTATTATAATTCTAATATAAGGCAATGCGAAATGCAAATGTAAAATAAATCAAGAGAGGTGTCTTTCTATGGCTTTGGTAACAACAACAAAAATGTTTGAAAAAGCATTTGAGGGCGGCTATGCCATCGGTGCCTTCAACATCAATAACATGGAAATCGTTCAGGGTGTCGTGGCTGCCGCAAAAGCGCAGAATTCTGCTGTTATTTTGCAGGTTTCCAAATCTGCCCTGAAATATGCACATCCCAAATATCTGAAAGCAATGGTGGATGCGGCAATCGAGGAAACCGGTCTGGATATCGCACTGCATCTGGATCACGGCTCCGATTTTGAGGTATGCAAGGATTGTATTGCATACGGATTTACTTCTGTTATGTTTGACGGTTCCCATCTGGATTATGAGGAAAACGTGGCACAGACAAAGAAAATCGTAGAATATGCACACGAAAGAGGCGTTGTGGTTGAGGCAGAGCTGGGCAAGCTGGCAGGCGTTGAAGATGAAGTGAAGGTTGACGCTGCAAACGCAACCTACACCGATCCCGATCAGGCAGTTGATTTCGTGAAACGCACCGGCGTGGATTCCCTTGCAATTGCCATCGGCACAAGCCATGGGGCTTATAAATTCAAGGGCGAGGCAAAGCTGGACTTCGACAGACTGGCAACCATCACAGAGAAGCTGGAGGCAGCAGGCTTCCACAATTATCCCATCGTTTTGCACGGGGCTTCCTCTGTGGACCAGAAATGTGTTGCAATGTGCAACGAATATGGCGGCAACATTGCAGGCGCAAAGGGTATCCCTGCGGAAATGCTGCGCAAGGCCTCCGCTATGGCTGTTTGCAAAATCAACATGGATACCGACCTGAGATTGGCGATGACAGCGGCTGTCCGCAAATCCTTCGGGGATGATCCTGCCGCATTTGACCCCCGTGGTTATCTGGGCGCAGGCAGAACGCTGATTCAGGAATTGGTTGAGGATAAGATTAAAAACGTCATCGGTTCCACAGATTCCATGAACTGATAACCATAAAATACCTTGGGGCTTTGCCCCTAAGAACCCTATACTGACACAAAACTGCGTTTTTTGTAGGAAATTTCAATAATTCCTCGCAAAAACGCAGTTTTTGCAAATAAGGTCAAGGGGATTATCCCCTTGCAGGGCGTGGGACAGAGTCCCACAGAAACAAAAGCAAAGGAGGTTTTGCCTATGTATGAACTGGTGCAGGTTGCAGAAAACACCTATTATATCAATGCGCCTTCCAAAATCGGCATTTATCGTGTGAGTGATGCGGATGTTTGGCTGATTGACAGCGGCAATGATAAGGATGCCGGCAGAAAAATCCAGAAAATTTTGGATGCACAGGGCTGGAAGCTGACCGCCATTCTCAACACCCATTCCAACGCAGACCATGACGGCGGGAACACTCTCCTGCAAAATCGTCTCGGCTGTGCCGTTTACAGCACCCCGATGGAAGCGGCAGTTGTGGAGCATCCCATTTTGGAGCCATCCTTTCTTTACGGCGGCTATCCCTTCAAAAAGCTGCGGAATAAATTTCTGATGGCAACGCCCTCCAAGTGTACGGATATTGCGGCGGCGGCATTGCCGGAGGGGATGGAATATTTCCGTCTGCCCGGTCATTTTTGGGATATGATTGGCGTGAAAACACCGGATGATGTTTATTTTATGGCTGACTGTGTGTTTGGCGAAAATATCCTTGAAAAATATCATATTTCCTTTTTCTATGATATTGCGGCACAGCTTGAAACACTGGATTGGATAGAAACGCTGAAGGGACGGCTGTTTATCCCTGCGCACGCAGAGCCGACAGAGGACATCAAGCCCTTGGCGGCGGAAAACCGAAACAAAATGCTCGAAATCATACAAGTGCTTTTGGAAATTTGCAGAGAGCCGCTGCATTTTGAATGGATTCTCAAGCGTGTGTTTGAGCGGTTTGCATTGACGATGGATGCGAGCCAATATGTCCTCATCGGCAGCACGATTCGTTCCTATCTTTCCTATTTGGTTGACCAAGGAAAGCTGGAATGCTATGTAGAGGATTTCCTTCTGCTTTGGAAAACCGTTTCCGCAGAATAAAAAAGAACAAAAAAGAAAGCACTTGAAGCCCGTATCGGAAAATACGAATGCAAGTGCTTTTTTGCTGTATTCGGTTTAGAAAAACAGTTCCCCCGGTCTATATCCCTCGGGCAGCTCTTCCTCCTCTAAAAATTGAAAATTCTCATCCTGCAAAATCGGCAGGAATGCCGCAAAGGGCGGTCTGCTGAATTCAGAGCCATAGCTGCTTGCGCCGAACCAACCGCCCTCCTTGCCCTTCAAATTCAGCCCACGGGCAAATTTTGTGCGGTTGGAGCAATCATGCACCGCAACATTCCAGCCCTCCTCATCTGCCAGCTTCATCAGCCGCAGTGTCAGCTCTCTACTCCAGATGGGAGAAACATACCCCTGTCTGTATACATACATATTTTCTCCCTCATAATTCCAGATATTATTGTTGTTCAAATGCAGCTCCGCACAGTTCATAAAATCAACGCCTGTTGCGAGAATTTTATCCTTTTTCTGCATAAATGCTTCAAAATATTCGGGTGTCATGGGTGTTTCAATCCCGACATATTTGATATATTTCTTTGCTGTTGCAATCGCCTGAATGACTGCATCGGAGGCATTGGTTGCCCCCAGATTGAAACGCAGCTCGTCCAAGCCCGCCTCCCCAAGTGCCTTCAGATTTTCTTCTGTTGCCAATGTGCCATTGGTATACATGTGCTGATGAATCCCTGCTTCATGGAATTTTTTGATAATGCCGTAATATTTTTCAATCTCCATGAAGGGCTCCAGATAAACATAGGAAATCCCTGTCGGCTTTTCCTGAACGGAAAGCAGAAGGTCTAAATCCCGTTCATAAAATTTGGTGCCGCCGATTTCCCAAAGACCTTCGCCGATGGGCATGCAATCCTCCAGCTCGCCGTAATTATAGCAGAATTTGCATTGAATGTTGCATTTATTCGTTTTGCGGATGGCTGTCAAGCCTGTGCCTGTCATGCAGGAGCGGCAGCCCTTTGCAAATTTTTCCTCCGGCCCGACAAAATACGTTCTGCCGTCCAGAGAGTTCAGCCCCTTGATTTCTGCCATCAGCCTTTCATTTCTTGCATCCACGGCAGCCTCAATCTGGGCAAAGGTCGCATATACCAATTCCATCTGCTTGGGCATCAGCTCCTCCTCTTCATCCAGCTCCGCAAAGAAGGAAAACCACAGCAACGCATCTTTTTTTGAAATCTTCATCTCTTTCCTCATTCCTATTATCTTGATTTCTTTCATCCTCAAGCGTCTAATGCTTCCAATGCCTTGATTACCTTTGCATATTCTCTGCTTACGGCATCATACGCCGCCGTTGCCTCCGCAGGCAGGGCAGTGCTGCCATGCAAAAGCTCTGTCATAGCAGAGCAGGCATTTGCCAATGCCGTAAGGCTCAAATTAAGGGCAATTCCCTTTAAGGTGTGCGCGCCACGAAACGCCTGCTGTGTCTCGGCATTTTGCATTGCCTCTGTCAGCAGCTCCATGCTGTTATCCTTTGGGAGCATTTTTAAAAACCTTTTGATTGTCTCATCATTTTGAAAGCGACTGCATGCATCTGCATAATCTCCCGCAACCGCCTGATAAAATTCACTTACTGTCATTCATAAGCCTCCTTAAAAAGCACTGCACAATTTTTCGTTTTCTTCGCCTCATAAAGTGCAATGTCTGCTTTTTTAATCAAATCGGACACCTGCCCGGCTGCATAAACACCGCCAACGCTGATACTCAAGCGAAGGCCGCCATATTGCGAAAGCTCTATCTTCTGCACTGCCTGACAAATCGCCTGCAGCCTTCTTTCCAAAATCGCCTCCGGCATCTGATGGAAAAGAATGAAAAACTCATCCCCGCCATAACGGACGAACGCATCCTGACTGCGCAAAACGGAACGGATGGTCTGCGCAATGCGATACAGCATTTCATCGCCAACCGTATGCCCGAATTTATCGTTGATTTGCTTGAAATTATCCACATCCATCATTGCCAGTGCATATTCTCCGTTCAGATTGCGGATTCTGTCATCATAATACCGACGGTTATAAATTCTTGTGCCGGAATCAATATAAACCTGTCGGTTACGCAAAAGAAGCTGATTCAAAACGTGTTCGTTTTCCATGCCTGTGATGTCATCCAAATGAAGAGGGTTCACACATTCCAAGGAATACGGCACACCGTCTATCTCTAAGCGTATGGCAGAAACATAATACACATCCTGCTCCGTTGTTTCAATCTTTGTCTGCCGCTTTCCTGTGCAGATGGTCTCTTGGGAAATGCAGCGCTCACAACGATGGCGCTTTCCCCAAACAGAATAGCAATACTTCCCTTTTTCGATTTTATGCGCACCTGCCCCTGCGGAAATCTGCATACAGATTTCGGGATCGACCAAGCGCACCGTTTCAAACAGCCTTCTGTAGCCCTGCAACACCGCATACACCTGCTGCTTCTTGATTTTCAAAACAGAATCCCCGCCTGCCAAAATCGGCAGCAAAATCTGTTCCTCCTGCAGCGGCTCTTCCAAGGCGGCAGCATACGCCTTCATGCGACAATAGCCCTCATCAATATTAACCACCCTGCCAAGCAGTGCAGAATAGCTTGCCCTTCCATCCTTGGCACCCAGAATCAAAACATTCAGACGGCATTGACACGGCTTTCCGTCCAAAACAATCTCTGTGATAAATTCCACTTCCGTTTTATCCTTCGGCAATGCCGGCAGTCTTTCTTTGAGCAGTGCCGCCGGCTTCATGCCGACAGCCTCCAGAAATTCCTTGTTTTCAAACGGATTTAGGATCACCTCCGGCAATCCCGTCTGCTCGACCGCACCCCTTGACAAATGCAGGGCAGATGGCTCTGCAACATATTCAAACCACATTTCATCACTCAATTTTTTAAAAAAATCCTGTTTGACATTTGCCTCCTCAAGCTTGCCTGTCATGCGTGCGGCAAGTGCATCCTGCTCGTTATAAAGCTCCTGCATGACATCCGCCTGCTTTCTGTGCGAAAGCCAATCCACAGCTACATCCTCCAAGTGTTGCTTTTTGGTGTGCAGCAAAATGGCATTGATAATGCGGCGGCGCACAATGCCCATCACAAAGGGACGGCTGATATAATCAACGGCGCCCAATGCAAATGCACGGTCAATATAAGCACTGCTTGTTTCCGCAGAAATCATAATGACAGGAATATCCTCCATCCAATTTCTGCGCTTCATTTCCTCCAAAACCGCAAACCCATCCATTTCGGGCATGATGATATCCAGCAGCAGGGCAGAAATTTGCGTGCCATAATTTTCCAGTGCAAGCATGACTTCCTTCCCATTTGTTGCCTCTATGATTTCAAAATCCCGGTTCAATACATTTTCAAGAATTGCACGATTCATTTCAGAATCATCCGCAATCAGCAGTCTTTTTTGTTTCATAAGATCTTTCAATCCTCTCTTTGCTCAAAACAGCCGTTTTTCTTGCCACAGCAAGCATCCGCAGAAGGGTTCAAACAGGGCAAAAAATTCCCTAAAAATCTACATCTAACTAAAGTATTATAGCATATCCGTATCTCTTTGACAATGGCTGCGGCACCCTGCCATGCGGCAGATTTTCCTTGATTTTTCCGCCTCCTTTGGCTGATTGTATTGTTTTTTGTACAACATCATGCTATACTTTTTTATTATTCCTACAAAAGAGAAAGAAAGGATGAATCCTATGCAGACAAATTTATTTCAGCTTTACAATCGAAAATTAAACGGACTGACGGTGTTCCGCACTCTCTTGGAGGAGCCTCTCCTGCAACGCCTGCAAGCACTCCTGCGTGCCTGCGAGGAAAGCGACACCGAGGCCCTGACCTATGCCTATGGCGCATTTGCCTCTGCCCTGTTTGAGCGGAATGTGAATTTTTCCCAAGCCCTTTTGGCATTGGTACTTGCAGATGAAAACCGCTTTTTGCTTTCCGCCGCAAAAAAACAGCCCTGCCCGCCCGCCATTTCCGAAGCGGCAGAACGGGAATTGGCCTTCTTTACGGAATTGGCAACGCTTTCCTCTCAGGAGATAAAAACGGGCTTGCCTGCGGAAATGGCTGCCTTCCTGCCGAATTGGGAAACGGAGGCATTGCATTTTTCTGCCATCTATGCCAAACGCATTGCAGAGGTTTCCAAAAAGGGCTATGGCATTTTTGCGGACTATCATGTGTTTTCCTTTGGGGCGGATGGCTTACAGCCCGTCAAGCATCCCGATCCGCAGTCGCTCTCTCAGCTCAGCGGCTATGAACGGGAGGTTGGTATCGTCATGCGGAACACCGAGGCACTTCTGGCAGGCATACCTGCAAGCAATCTTCTGCTTTATGGGGATGCCGGCACAGGCAAAAGCTCGACCATCAAGGCGGTTGCAAATGCCTTGCGGGAGGAGGGACTGCGCTTGATTGAGGTCAAGAAAAGCCAGCTGTTCCGCCTGCCTGCTTTGCTGGAGCAGCTTGCGGAAAATCCCTTGAAATTCATCA
Organism: uncultured Anaerotignum sp.; assembly: GCF_934277605.1. Classification (GTDB taxonomy): domain Bacteria; phylum Bacillota; class Clostridia; order Lachnospirales; family Anaerotignaceae; genus Anaerotignum_A. Next base: position 19,002 of record NZ_CAKQVD010000021.1, on the reverse strand, counting down.
TTTTTATTGATGATTTAAGCTTTACGGGGAACGACGAGCAGTTTGCCGCACTGAAGGCCACCTTGGAGGGCAGTGTGACCGCCTGTGCGAATAATACCGTGCTTTATGCAACGAGCAACCGCCGCCATCTTGTGAAGGAAACCATGGAAGAACGCAGCGGCGATGATATCCATTTGAATGATACCCTACAGGAATTGATGAGCCTTTCCGCACGCTTTGGGCTGACGATTACCTTTCAAAAGCCGGACAAGGAGGGCTATCTTTCCATTGTGAAGCACTTGGCGGCGGAATATGGACTGGAACTGCCGGAGGAGGAGCTTTGCACCAAGGCGGAAGGCTTTGCCATTCGCCAAAACGGCAGAAGCCCCCGAACCGCAAAGCATTTTGTGGAAACACAGCTTGCGAAGCTATAAACAGCTATAAAAAAGGAAGGTATCTTTTCTCTGCTTGGATTGACAGACATGCTCTTGCAAAGTATACTATGAGCAAAGCAAAACCAAACAATCCTTCTGCAAGCAAAAAACAATTCCAATAAAAACGGAGGAATAAATAATGAAAAGCTATCTGAACAAATCCCTTGTATATGCCATTCTTGCAATGATTGGCGGCGTATTTTACCGAGAATTTACCAAATTCAATCACTTTACCGATAAAACCATGCTTTCCGTGGTGCATACGCATTATTTCCTGTTAGGGATGGAATTCTTCCTTATCTTACTCCTGTTGGAAAAGAGCTTTTCCTTCACAAGCACCAAAACAAAACGAACCCTTGTACTCTATCAGCTTGGCTTAAACCTGACTTCCATTATGATGCTTGTACGTGGCGTAACACAGGTAACCGCTGCACCCCTTACCACTGCCATACATACGGCTATCTCCGGAATTGCCGGCATCGGCCATATCCTTCTGGGTGTCGGCATTGTGCTGCTTTTGCTGCAAATCAAAGCAAAAATTTATGATTTGTCATAAAAAGCCATCGGTCGGCAATGCAGCTATTGCTTTGCGTAAGAAAAATTTTTTTAATTCAGCTATCGCACTATAAAAAGGGTATTCCCGTCGGAATACCCTTTTTAAATCCCTTTTAAATGCGGAAGCACTTTTGCAACGCCTTATACTCCCCCAAAACCAAAAGCGTTATATCCTTATATAATACGGTTTCCGGCGTAACCAGAACATCGGTTTTTCCGGAATGCTTGAAGCCAAGAATATTGATTCCGTATTTCTTGCGGATATCCAGCTCGCAAACACTTTTCCCAATCCACCCCTCCGGCACAGGCACCTCAAAAATAGCGTGCTGCTCATCAATTTCTATGTAGTCGAAAATATGATCCGCCGTATAGCGCATGGCTGCCCATCTGGCCACCTGCTTTTCCGGATAGACCACATGGTCGGCACCGTTGCGAAGCAAAAATTTTGCCTGCACATCCCGTTCCGCACGGGATACAACGCATTTTGCACCAAGCTCCTTGAGCAGCGAGGTTGTTTCCAATGAATTTTGAAAATTGCCGCTGATTGTCACAAAGCAAACATCATAATTCCCGATGCCCAAAGAGCGAAGCAGCTCCGCATTGGTGCTGTCGCCAATCTGCGCATTGGTAACATAGGGCAAAATATCATTGATTCTCTCCTCATTTGTATCCACCGCCATAACCTCATGCCCAAGCTGAGAAAGCTGCATGGCAATATGCCGCCCGAAGTGTCCGGCACCAATCAAAAGAATGTTTTTCATCATCCTAACCTCCCAACCTTATCCAACCGTAATTCTATCCAGCGGCAGCTTTGCAATCCCGCCCCTCTTGCGAGACAGTGCCGCATAAATCAATGTAAGTCCTCCTACCCTGCCCAAATACATAAGCACAACCAGCACCATCTGCGAGGGGATATGAAGCTGCGGCGTGATTCCCAAGGTCAAGCCTACCGTTCCCACCGCCGATGCCGTTTCATATAGGCAGGCAGAAAGCGGAAGGCTCTCATATACGCTGATGAAAACCGCACCGCCAAAGAACAAAGCAAGATACATTGTCAAAATCGTTGCGGCAGTTCTCACTGCACCAAATTCAATCCTTCTTCCGAACAGCTCCGCATCCTCACGTTGACGAAAGGTTGCGGCGGCATTTGCAATCAGGACAGCCAATGTTGTTGTTTTCATGCCGCCTGCCGTTGAGCCGGGCGAGCCGCCAACAAGCATGAGAAAAACCATGATTGCCTGCGATGCACCCGTCATTTCGGAAAGCTCTACCGTGTTAAAGCCTGCGGTTCTCGTCGTAACAGATTGGAAGAAGGACGCCAAGCAGCGGTTTTCTCCCGAAAGCGAGCAAAAGTCCGCAAAAAAGAAAAATACCGCCGGAAAAACCAACAGCAGTATTGTGGTAACAAGAATGACCTTGCTTTGCATTCGATATTGATGGAAATGCCACTTCTTTTCGCAGATATCATCCCATGTTAAAAAGCCGATACCGCCTGTTATAATCAAAAGCATGATTGTGATATTGATGATTGGATTTTGCGCATAGCCCGTAAGGGAGGGATAAAGATTGTCTTTCGTCCCCAAAATATCAAAGCCTGCGTTGCAAAAGGCTGAAATGGAGTGAAAAGCAGCCATCCAAATACCCCTTCCCCCATAATCACGGCAGAACACCGGCAGCATTGCAAGCGCACCCAAAAGCTCTATCAAAAGCGTGCCACGCAGAAGAAACCGTGTCAGCCGAACAATCCCGCCAAGCTTTGGCGCTGAAATTGCATCCTGCATGGTACTGCGCTGCATTAAGGAAATCTTCCTTCCGGACACCATTGCAAAAACAGCCGCCACCGTGACAACGCCAAGCCCGCCAATCTGAATCATCGTCAAGATAACCGACTGCCCGAATCCCGACCAATAGCTGCCTGTATCCTGCACCACAAGTCCGGTCACGCAGACGGCAGAGGTTGCCGTAAGCAATGCCTCATGGAACGGCGTCACACAGCCCGCTTTTGTCGAAATCGGCAGCATCAAAAGCAATGCTCCCAATAAAATCACACCGGCAAAGCCCAATATAATCATTTGAAAGGATGAAATGCGATGTTTCCGAGCAATCAATTCTTCTGACATAAAGACCATCTCCTTTTGAATTGATTGATTCAATTATACCAAAAAATACTTTCAAATGGAATAAAGACGACATAAACAATATAGCTTTCCCTCCCCCTCATAAGCAAAAAAATTCCAAATCATCTGCATTTTTTTCTTTTCCTATTCGCTATGATGTGTTATAATGTATTCATAATATATATTTTGAATACAATTTTAAAAAGGAGGCATCATTATGGTTTACATTGAATCCCCCAGCACAAATCCTGCTTTTAATCTGGCGTTAGAGCAATATGTTTTTGACCACATGGACAGAAATCAGGAATACTTCATGCTCTGGCAAAATGATAACACCGTTGTCATCGGCAAAAATCAAAATGCTTTTGCAGAAGTAAATCAAAAGGTGGCTGATGAAAAATCCATTTCTGTTGTTCGCCGTTTATCCGGCGGCGGTGCTGTATACCATGACCTTGGCAATTTGAACTTTACCTTCATTCTGGATGCAAAGGATGCAACCGATTTGGATATCCGTCTTTTTTGCCAACCCATTGCCGAGCTGCTGCGCTCCCTTGGGATTCCCGCAGAGGTCAACGGCAGAAATGATATTACCATTGAAGAAAAGAAATTCTCAGGAAATTCTCAGTATCTTAAACAGGGACGCATTATGCACCATGGCACAATCATGTTTCATTCCGACCTTTCTGTTGTCGCAGATGTTTTGAATGTTTCTGTTGATAAATTTCAGTCAAAAGCCGCAAAATCCGTAAAATCTCGTGTAACAAATATTTCTTCTTATTTGCCAAAGGATTTTACGCTTGCGCAATTCAAAGCACTGCTCCTGAAATATATCCTGAAAACAGAGGAGATCAAGCCCTATGTTTTCTCCCAAGAGGAGCTGTCTGCCATTGAGAAAATCCAAAAAGAGCGCTATGACAAATGGGAATGGAATTACGGCTTCTCTCCTTCTTATAGCGTGGTAAAATGCAGACGGTTTGACGGCTGCGGAAAAATCGAAATCCACATGGACACTGCGGATGGTGCCATTTCCGATTTGCAATTCTTCGGGGATTTCTTCGGCGTGAAGGACACTGCGGAGCTGACACAGCTGCTCATCGGTGCAAGGCTGGAACGGGAGGCTCTGGAAACACTCCTTGCCGAGCAGGATATTTCTCAGTATTTCCACGGACTGCAAAAAAACGAATTTCTGGATCTTCTTTTACAAAGTGAATAATATGATTTGCCGCCTTTAGGTGTGTCCCAATAAGAAAACGTGAAGAAAATGAAATAGCTGAAAGACTGCGGATACAAGGAAGCTTCCCGCAGGCATCCTTTGACTTAGGCTGTCAAGGGGAACTGACGCTGTAGCCGTAGCTTTCAGCATTTCAGAATTTATGGTTTCTTATCTGGGCGCACCTTTAAGGGCGGCTTTTTTATGTTCGCACGCTTTTCAGCCAAAAGAAAATACCCCGACTGATGCTGCATCAATCGGGATACCTTCTACTCTATGTCTAAAGTGTGTCTAAAGTAACGAACAAAATATATCTGTGGCTGTGGACTCATACACAGCCACATTTAAAAAAATATGAAGGAGATTGTATTTTTTCAATATCTTTGTAAAAGTTAGGAGAGGGGGTGGCTGCAGCTTCCGCTCCAGCCACAATATATCTCAAAATGAACACTTATATTCTGGTAATTTTTTCTTTTGTAATGAAATCCTTTTTCTTCCGGAAATCGCTTTTATTTATTAGGAATATGAATCGCTCTTTTCTCCGCTGCCAAGGCCGCTTCTCTGACTGCCTCCGTAACTGTGGGATGTGCATGAATCGTTGCAATGATATCCTCAACCGTTGCCTCCATGCCAATCGCCAACGCACATTCGCCAATCAAATCTGTCGCTCTGGGGCCAAGAATATGTACCCCCAGAACCTCTTTGTATTCCTTCCCGATGATGAATTTGATGCTGCCCACACCGCCATTCATAATCAAGGATTTCCCGTTTGCCATCAAAGGAAATTTGCCTACCTGATATGCAATGCCCAATTCCTTTGCTTTTTCTTCTGTCAGCCCAACGCCTGCAAATTCGGGATCGGTATATACACAGGAGGGATTTGTTGCACCGTTGTAAACCGCATTTTTACCCAGTGCATTTTCTGCCGCGACCTCGCCCTGTGCAGATGCCACATGTGCCAGCATAACCTTGCCCAAGCAATCGCCAATGGCATAAACATTCGGCACATTTGTTTCCATTTTATCGTTAACGGTAATGCGGCCTCTGTCATTGGCAATGCCAACCGCATCCAAGCCCAAGGCCTCTGTGTCTGTTCTTCTGCCAACGGCAACCAAAACCTTTTCTGCCTCAAAGGACTCTGACTTGCCGCCGATTTCCACATGAACCTTCGCACCGATTGCCGCTTTCTCCACGGATTCCACCTTTGCATCCGTCAAAATCCGAATCCCCTTGGCTTCCATCAGCTTGCGCAGCTGTGCTGTCAGCTCGCCATCCATCATAGGCAGCAGCTTGGAGGCCGCTTCCACAACCGTTACCTCGGTACCAAACTTGGAGTACGCAGTTGCCAGCTCAATACCGATTACGCCGCCGCCAATGACCAGAAGGCTTTTGGGAATTTCTTCAAAGGACAAAGCACCTGTCGAATCTACGCAGCAAGCATTTTCCTTTACCCCGGGAATAGGAGGAACCGCAGGTACGGAGCCTGCTGCAATGATGATTTTATCAAATGTCATATTTCCTTTTGTACCGTCCTTCTTCAAAACGGTCAGTGTATCCTTTGCAGCAAAGGATGCTGTACCCTCCACAACCTGAATCTTATTCGCTTTCATCAGACCGGTAACACCGTTTACCAGCTGTGCGGTAATGGCATTTTTCTTTGCCTGCACCTGTTTCCAGTCTACATTTTTCACTTCAATATGGATGCCGTATTCTGCCATTTCCTTTGCTTCTGTCAGACCCTCTGCGGCATGCAGAATTGCCTTTGTGGGAATACAGCCGACATTCAAGCAGGTGCCGCCAAGCTTATTCTTTTCAATCAATGTTACCTTGCCACCCAGCTGTGCCGCTCTGATGGCTGCCACATAACCGCCGGGACCGCCGCCGATAACTGCTACTTTTGTTTCGCCGGCAGGCTTTTTCTCTGCCGCAGGTGCCGCTGCCTGTGTGGGTGCTGCCTGTGCGGGTGTCGCTCCAACCTGCTCGCCTGCTTCGCCGATATAGGCTAAGATGCCCTTTACGGGAATATCCTCGCCCTCCTGCGCCACAATTTTAATCAGTGTGCCATCTGCCTCGGCAGTCACTTCGCTTGTCAGCTTATCTGTTGTGATTTCCAACAGAACATCGCCCACCTTAACAGCATCGCCCTCCTGCTTCACCCATTTTGAAACAGTGCCTTCTTCCATTGTCAGTCCCAACTGAGGCATTTTAACCTCTACTGCCATATCTATTCCTCCTGTCTGTTCAGGTTTTTTCCTTTTATCGTCGTTCGATTTTCCTTTTTCAAGCCATCACAGAAGAATCTGCATCGGGTGCTCCATCAAATCTCTGATTGCCAATTCAAATTTTGCAGCCGTTGCGCCGTCAATCAGTCTGTGGTCATAGGTAAAGGAAATCCGCATAAACTGTCTTTTTGTAATTGCTCCCGCATCATCCATAACCAGCTCATCCTGCACTGCGCAGACACCCAGAATCCCTGCATCCGGCTGGTTGATAATCGGGTCAAAGGTTTCTACCCCAAACATACCCAAATTGGAAATCGAGAAGGTAGAGCCTTTGTATTCATCCATGCTCAGCTTGTTTGTTCTTGCACGCTCTGCCAAATCCTTTGCCGCTGCGGAAATCTCACTCAGGCTCAGCTGATCCGCATCCTTAATTACAGGCACAATCAAACCGTCATCCAGTGCAACTGCCATGCCGATATTGACATGTGCACGCTTGATAATCTTATCGCCATCCAGGCTTACCAGAATATGCTTATTGTTCTTCAGTGCCTTTGCGGTTGCCTTCAGCACATAATCATTCATAGAATATTTCACGCCCAAATCGTTGTTAATCTTCTTGCGGAATGTCATCAAATCTGTCACATCAATCCGTACATTCTGTGTAACCGTCGGGATTTCCTGTGCGGATTTTGCCATTCTCTCAGAAACAACCTTTCTCATGCCTGCCAGCTTCACAACCTCATCGCCATCCATTAGCTCCAAAGAGGTTTTTTCCTTCTGCGGTGCGGGTGCTGCTTCCTTTGCGGCAGGTGCGGGTGCTGCTTTTGCTGCTTCTGCGGCCTGCAAAATATCCTTCTGTACGATTCTGCCAAGAGGGCCGGAGCCTGTCACTGCCGTATAATCAACACCCAGCTTTTCTGCTGTTTTCTTTGCCAAGGGAGAAATTCTGACTCTCCCGCTTGCGGCAGGTGCAGGCGCTAAGGCAGGTTTTGCCTCGGGTGCCTTTTCCTGTGCGGCAGGTGCTTCTTCCTTTACGGCAGGTGTATCGCCAATCTGCTCTCCTGCCTCCCCGATATATGCCAAAAGGCCCTTTACGGGAATATCCTCGCCCTCCTGCGCTACAATTTTCAATAATACACCGTCATGCTCGCTTTCCACTTCGCTCGTCAGTTTATCTGTTGTGATTTCCAGAATGACATCGCCTACCTTTACGGCATCGCCCTCCTGCTTCACCCATTTCGTGACTGTGCCTTCTTCCATTGTCAGTCCCAACTGAGGCATTTTCACTTCAAAAGCCATAGTTTTCCCTCCTTATTTATTCAGAACCCTTTTCACTGCTTTTACGATATCCGCAGGCTGAGGGAAGTTTTCATCCTCCAATGTCGGACTGAACGGAGAAACAATATTCAGACCGCAAACACGTTCCACGGGTGCATCCAGCTCATCAAACAATTCTTCCGCAATCTGTGCGGAAATTTCCGCCGCATAGCTGCCACGCTTTACCTCCTCGGACAGCACAATCACATTGTGTGTTTTGGAAACCGATTTCACAATGGCATCCCAATCCAAGGGAACCAATGTGCGCAAATCCAAAACCTCAACATCAATGCCCTCGTTTGCCAGCTTTTTCGCCGCCTCCAATGCAAAATAAACCTCACGGCTCCAGGTCACAATCGTCAAATCCTTGCCTTCCTTTTTCACATCAGCCACACCCAGAGGAATTGTATATTCCCCCTCCGGAATCTGCTCCTTCTTCGCATAGAGCAGCTTATGTTCAATGAAGATAACCGGATCCTCATCACGAATGGAGGATTTCAGCAGTCCCTTGGCATCCTCTGCTGTGGAGGGTGCAACCACCTTCAAGCCGGGTGTATGGCAGAAAATATTTTCAAAGCACTGCGAATGCTGTCCCGCATTTCTTCTGCCTGCGCCCATGGGCAATCTCAGCACCATGGGTATCGTTGCCTGACCGCCTGTCATATATCTCATTTTCGCCGCCTGATTGATAATCGGATCAGCCGCTACTGTGATAAAATCATCATACATCAGCTCAACCACGGGACGAATCCCTCTCATTGCAGCCCCCACTGCCATGCCGCAAAAGCCTGATTCGGAAATGGGTGTATCAAACACACGGTGTTCCCCGAATTCCTCCTGAAAACCAACCGTAATGCCGAAAACATTACCCATCTTCCCCATGTCCTCGCCCATGATAATTACGTTTTCATCTCTTGCCATTTCCTCATGGAGAGCTTCGCCGATGGCTTTGCTAATGCTCAATTTTTTACTCATCTTACAACGCTCCTTTCATTATCAGAGAAATATACATCTGTGGTTGCTTCGGAAGGATCGGGATATGCGGATTCATTGGCAAATTGATATGCCGCTTCCATTTCCTCCTCCACTGCCTTTTCCACAGCCAGCACTTCTTCCTCTGTTGCTATGCCCTCCAGTAATCTCTTTCTCATGTTGGGGATGGCATCCTTCTTGTGCGCCTCCTCCATATAGGATGCGGGACGATAATTTGCAGGATCCCCGCAATAATGTCCCTGATGGCGAAAGGTCATGCACTCTACGATAGAGGGGCCGTTGCCCTCTCTTGCATAATCCACCGCTTCCTTTACTGCTTCATAGACGGTAACGGGATCATTGCCGTCAACCGTTTTGCCGGGAATATTATAGGCCTGCGCACGCACCGCAATCGTATCTGTATTTGTTACGGAATGAATATTAACGGAAACACCATAGCTGTTGTTTTCACACAGGAATACTACAGGCAGCTTCCATGCCGCCGCCATATTTACCGCTTCGTGGAAGGTACCCTGATTGGACGCGCTGTCACCGAAGAAGCACAGGGTAACATGCTTATCTCCCTTAATCTTGGACACCAGTGCGGAACCCGTTGCAATGGGAATGCCTGCGCCGACAATGCCGTTTGCCCCAAGGCTGTGCAGCCCTGCAACATCGGCAATGTGCATAGAGCCGCCCTTCCCCTGACAATAGCCTGTTTTCTTACCGAACAGCTCTGCCAGCATTTTATCCAGTGCAGCACCCTTTGCGATACAATGCCCATGGCCTCTGTGGGTAGAGGTCATATAATCCTCCGGCTCCAGTGCAAAGCAAGCACCTGTCGGCACTGCCTCCTGACCGATACACAGGTGGATGTTCCCTGCCAGCATACCCTTTGTAAAGCACTCTGCCGCCTTCGTTTCAAATGCTCTGATACGCAGCATTGTTTTATACATATCCAAAAGCATTTCCTTGGGATATTTCTTAACCTTAGAAGTCAATGTGATTCACACCTTTCTTTTTTTATCTTTCTTTTTTTATCGTTCTTTTTTCTCAATTCTGTCTGGGTGCAAACAAGGGTACGCCCAGTGCCTCATCAAAATTTCTGCCCATAACCAGCCCATCCAGCTCTGCAATAACCATATCTGTTGTCAGCAACACCCTTGTGCCTTCAATCAGATGTCCGCCATGGCCTGTCCCATGCTGATCGCTCATGCTCATGTGAACATGGAGCAAAATGTTACCCTCTGCGTCATGGCAAATCATGCCGGCTGCCGCAGTCAGCTCAATCGGGCCATATAGGATTGTAGGCTCTCCGTAACCGTATCCCGCCTTTTTATCCTTCAGAGGAACAGGATTGCAGAAGGCCGCACCATCCAGACTGCCGATACCGCTGAGGATTACACCGTTTTTGATATTCTCCGTCTTGCAGACCTCTTCAATGCTTTTCAGAACATCCATTCCGGGCTTCAATCGAAAAGCGACAATTCTTTTGATGTTCCCTGTTGCACGTTCAATTGATTGCATCATTTGTATCCTCCTTCTTTTGTGTGTATCCATTATTTATATTTTGTATTCAAATTTTAGCATTAGAATTTCTCAATGTCAATACAATAGCTTCAAATTCTCCCTTTTTAGCGGAATACACAGATTGTATTTATCATTTTTGTAAAAAACTCATAAATCTAATTTTGTATACAAATATTTACATAAAAAAGTGATATTCACGCAATTTTTTTGAACAAAACAATCAGAATGAATATCTCTCCTTCAAAACGCACACAAAATAACAGCTTTTTTTCGTGACAAAGCCAAACCATACTTTGTTCTCTTTTATAGGAAGTAGGTCTGTCCCGCCTCCATAAAAAACACTGTATCCCCTTGGGTTCCTTCTCTCCTTTGCATTTCCTGCTCCGCCACCCTACGAATCATCATTTTATCCTCTCCCGCAAAAGGAATATGATAGACAATTTTCATTTTTGCCTGCAATGTGCCGTCAGATAACAGCCGCTTTCCCTCTTTGCTGTGGCTCATCAGCGGATTGACAAAAACCGCATCCAATAAAACCCCCTTCAAATCAGGGAACCGCTCCTGCGTAAAATCAACATCCCCTGTAAAAAGCAGCTTTTTTTCTCCGCACTCTATCAGATAGCAAAAGTGCGGCATATCCCAATAAATCCTGTCCAAATGTCTCGTTTGCAATGCCTTAATCCGAATATCCTTCTCCGGACGAAAAACTGCTTTTCTGCACAGTGCCGCATCCAACAGAACACAGGGAATCCCCTTCTGTTCCACCTGCTTCTTCAGCCTCTCCAAAGCCGCAGAGCCATGCGCCGACATAAAAATTGCCTTTGGCTGCTGATATTCCAAATATTCCGCCACACGCTTTGCGGAAAAATGGTCTCCATGCTCATGGGTAAACAGCAAATAATCTATATTTGAAAATTCCCCCTGCCCTGTCTTTAGGCTCTCCCATTGCTCTGCCGAAAGGTTACTAAAGCAATGTCCGTTTTCATCATAAATTCCATCAATCAGCAGCTTAATTCCACGAAACTCCAAAAGAATCGCTGCATTTACCAAAAAGGTTACCTTCACTTTCTCCTGCATCCGCTTTCCACATCCTTCCAAAAAAATGCTGCACACCCGAACAGCATGCAGCATTTCAATTTTTCTCTTTTTTTCTTCTCTTTTTTCCTGCTCTTTTATTGAACCAATCCCGGCAGGAATGTTGTTACCTGCGGAATATAAGTAACCAGCATCAGCACAACAATACCAATCAGCAGCATCGGCAAAACCGATTTCAGCGTCTGCACAAAGCGTGCTCCGGCAATTTGGTTCGTCATCAATAAGCAAATGCCGACAGGCGGCGTAATCAGCCCAATGCACAGGTTAAAGCTCATCATAATACCAAACTGCAAGGGATCAATGCCAAATGCGTTCAGCAAGGGCAGCAGAATGGGTGTCATCATAATAATTGCCGCATTGGCCTCCATCAGCATACCGATAATCAGGAACAAAATATTCAGCAGCAGCAAAATAACAACTGTACTGTTTGTAAAGGAGCTAAAGAATTCCAAAACCTGATGGGGCAAGCCGGAGGTTGTGATGACATAGCCGGAGGACTTAGAGATCCCCACCAGCATCAAAATGGTTGCTGTCGAAACCGCACCCTCAATGAAAATATGAGGAATATCCCTTATTTTGATGTCCTTATAAATCAGCAGGCTGACCAAAAGCGCATATACAACGGCAACCGCTGCGGACTCTGTCGGTGTAAAAATGCCGCCGAAGATACCGCCAAGAATGATAACCGGCATCAGCAATGCCCAAATGCTATCCTTAAAAATCATAACCACTTCTTTGAGGCTTTTTCTTTCGTGGGCGGGCAAATCGTTCTTTTTCCCATAAAGCAGTGCATAAATAATCAGCCCCGCCGCCATCAAGATACCGGGAATCACAGAACCGACAAACAGCTTGGATACCGACAGGTCAGTAATGCTCGCATAGACAATCAACGTAATCGAGGGCGGAATAATCGGCCCCAAAATAGAGGAAATACCGGAAATTGCCGCTGCAAAATGGTCGGGATAGCCCTCCTCCTTCATAGCAGGAATGGTTGTGCCGCCAACCGCAGAGGCTGTCGCAACACCGGAGCCGGAAATTGCGCCGAACAGCGCAGAGGCAAGCACGGTAACAACCGCCAAAGAGCCTTTAATCCAACCGATTAAAGCATTTGAAACATCAATCAATTTGCCGGTAATGCTGTGCGACATGATATTGCCTGCCAGCATAAAGAACGGAATCGCCAGCAAGGAGCTGGAGTTCATGCCTGCAAAAAGCTTTTGCGGTAATACGATAAACGGCATATCCGCCATATTTAAGGCAACCAGTGTGCCAATCCCCAATGCAAGATAAATGGGAATACCCAAAATGGATAATACCAACAACAAAATAATGACAATCAAACCGGCACTCATGTGTTACGCCTCCCCTCTGTTTATCTGTGCAATTTGCGCAAATTGCTTCAATACTACTTCAATAGATGTCAAAATCATCAAAACAGCACCAATCGGCATGCAGGCATAAGGTATGGACATCGGCACCTTCAGCCCCGCAGAAACATTATCCGCAGCCGCTTGGCACAAAACCAAGGAATACCCAAACAAAAATACCAAAAACACAATTCCGGCAAGTGTAGCTATCATCGTATAAATAGCTCTGGTTTTTGGCTTCAAAATGCCAATAAACGCATCCACCTGCAGATGGATATTCTTTCTTGTTGCAATGGCTGCCGCAATCATCACATCATAAATAAACAAATATCTTGCCAGCTCTTCACTCCACGAATTTGATGCCGAAAAAATATATCGCAAAATTACCTGATAGGTAATGACAACAATCATAATTGCAACCGTTACTGCCAGAAATAATTTTTCGATTTTTTCTATTCCATCCAGAAACTTTCCGTACCCTTTCATTCGATTCACCTCGATTTTATTGATCTAATGCTTCATCTTCTGTATCGACAGCACGAATCTTTGCTGCCCAATCTGCCAAATAAGGAAATTTTTCTTCCATAAAGTCATCGAAATATTCACTGAATTCCTCTGTATCCACCTCAATGATATGGCAGCCCTTCTCAAGCAGCTCACGCTCTGCCGCTTCCTCTTTATCCAACTGCTGTTGGCTGACAACGCTGCTTGCATATTCTGCCGCCTCCGCAACAGCCTGCTGAATGTCCTCAGGCAGTGCTTCATAATATTCTCTGTCCATGATGATTACGTTACTGCTGTATACATGATTTGTCTTAATCCAATATTTGCAGACCTCATCAAAGGCGTAATTCATGGAATCCGTCAAGGAGTTTTCCTGTCCCTTAACCGTCCCCTGCTGCAAAGCGGTATAGGTTTCTGTCATCGAAATGGGTGTCGGCGCAGCCTTCATCCATTTCCAAGTTTCCAGATACATTTCCAAAGTTGGTGCTCTCAGCTTAAATCCTTTAAACTCATCAATGGTATTCATTTCTTTTGTTGCTGTTACAATACGAGGCCCTCTGTATGTACCGCCAAGCAATTTGAAGCCCGTTTCTTCCCCAACGGTTTCCTTTATCTCGGTACCGATGTCACTGTTCCACGTTTTCATAAAATGGTCATAATCACGGAACAAATAGGGCGCCGCATCAATGTTTGCCATCTGTGTAAAGGTTGCAAGCGTGCCGACAGATTCACACATGACATTGGCAACACCAAACTGCATTCCCTCCAAAACCTCAGAGGTTGTGCCAAGGCTGCCGCCGCCATAAAGAACAACCTCTACTCTGCCGTTTGTCAGCTCCTCAATCCTTTTCGCAAAGGCCGCACCCGTATCATAAGCATTGTCGCCTTCTGTGGAGTTCAATGCCATCTTCCATGTATATGTACCGTCATCGTTGATGCCCATGCCATTGTTGCAGCCGCTTAAGCCAAGTGCCGCAACAACCGATGCCATCAGAATCGCTAAAATTTTCTTTTTCACGAAAATTCCTCCTCACATTATTTTTTTCGGTATCAGCCGTCCATTGTCACACCGCCGTCTACATCACTGATTTCGCCTGTCACAAAGCTTGCCAAATCAGATGCGTAAAACAAAACCATATTTGCAATTTCTCTGGGCTGTGCCCCTCTTCCCAAAGGAATGGTTGCAAGGATTTTATTCGTTTTTTCTTCTCCCATGTTTGCAGTCATGGGTGTCATTGTCAAGCTGGGGCAAACACCGTTGCAGGCAATGCCATAGGGCGCACCCTCTCTGGCTACCGCCTTTGTCAGCCCAATCACGCCTGCCTTCGATGCTGCGTATGCGCTTGTCCCCAGTAAGCCTCCGCCTCGTTTTGCCGCTACGGATGCTACATTTACTATTCTACCATAACCATTGGCTTTCATAGAAGGATAAACCGTGCTGATTGCAGCATAAACACCCGTCAGGTTAATCGCAATGACCTTATCCCATTCCGCCTGGCTCACTTCATCAAAGGGCACTGTGCTTACAATGCCTGCATTGTTAATCAAGCCATGCACCTGAGAAAAATCGGAAATAATTCTGCCGAATACCTCTCTGATTTCCGCACTGTTTGCCAAGTTTACCTTATAAGCGGAGGTTTTTTCCACTCCCAGCTCTTTTCTGAGCTTTTCCGCCGCCTCCAGGTTCAAATCAACAATAATCGCATGGCCGCCGCCCTCCACAACGCCGGTTACAATGGCTTTGCCAATCCCGCTGGCACCGCCGGTTACAATGATGTTCTTTCCTGTAAAATCCATAAATTCTTCTCCCTTCTCTTTTGTTTTGTATTTTTGATTTTCATTTTTGTATACACTTTTGTGTTTCTGTGTTTATATTTTGATAATAGTATCTATTTTTAAGAAAGTCAATTCATTTTTCACTCCTTTTTTCAGATTGTTCCATTTTTGTTCATTCTTCCAAAAACACATTTTTGCTCTTTGCTGTAAAAACCAAATAGAAAGTATACTAATTTTATATAATTTACACAGTTTCATTCTTTCTTTGAAAGAAATAACTTTTTTGTATACAAAATCTGTTTTTTGCTGTATAATAAATTACACTTACAGGAATAAGCTTTATTCTTAAAATGATTTTTGATTTAGGAGAGATATCTATGAAACCTTCAGATTCCTTACAGGATTTCGCTTATGAAGAAATTAAAAAGCGTATTCAAAACGGAGAATATGCCCCCGGCACAAAGCTGAATACACAAGAAATTTCCGATTCCCTCGGAATCAGCCGTTCTCCCGTTCTTGCCGCAATCAATCGTCTGATTGCGCTCGGTCTGGTTGAGGCCACCCCACGCAGAGGCACAACCGTTGCAAAGCTTTCCGATACACAAATTCGGAATATCATTGAGGCCCGTCAAATGATGGAGCTTTTCTGTGTGAAGCTTTGTATCCGCAACATTGATTATCACCCAAGCATCATCAGAGAAATGGAGGCCGTTGTGCAGGAATTTGAAACTGCGCTTGAGGCAGGCTATCCCGCTGCGGCTGAATCGGAAACAAAATTCCACACCCTCTATATTTCTCTTTGCGGCAATCCGCAGATTATGAAGCTCTATGAATCCAACTGGAGCATCGGCACAATGTTCTATATGTATAGTGCTACAAATCTTCCCTTGGATCAGTTGAAAACCTCCTTCTATCAGCATAAGGAAATCCTTCATGCACTGAAGAAAAAGGATGAAACTGCTCTGCGTGAAATCATCGAAAAGCACATGAGCATTGTTTATGAAGCACTGGAGTGGTATTCGCAAGTGGCAAAAAAATAAATTTCATGCAAAAAAAGTGATTCTCCAAAACGGAAAATCACTTTTTTGTTTGCGTTATTTTGCTGTGAAGGTATGCGTAACGGTAATTTCTTGCTCGGCGATTGGGTCAATTTTCATCCGACCTTGACAAGAGCCACTCGCCATCCTTTTACATCCTTATTTTCCCAAGGTCTTTTTTGTTTATATAGAGGGTATCGCCTGTAAAAAGACAATCCAAATCATTCCCCCTGCCATCCTTTAAGGCTATTTGGAATACCCGTCCACGATAATAATGCAGGGTTCCCAACGGCTCCGATGTCTCTAAATAAAGCGGCGGCTTTTTGGGATGCCCCTTTATAGACAGAATCCCTTTGTCTATTTTGAAAGAAATCCCTGCTTGCTCTGCTGCCGCAGTAAAATTTATGTAGCCGTCCATCAAAGCTATCATCCGAAATCCTCTCAATTCCCCTGCATATATTTTCTTTAATAAAAGCCTTTCATTTTCGGTTATCACAAATTCATCTGCCTGTATGGCTTGCAGGGAAAGTGTCGCTTTTGCTTTTTCAAAGCTATGCTGAATAAGATACGGAGAGCAATTTTTAAAGTCAATGCAGCTTTCAACAGCTCCGTCTATCGTTAGCTTAAGATTTTTAGAGCCTTGCACGATGTTCTCCTCCAAAGCCAGCGGAGTCCCTTCTTCATCAAAAAAAACGGCTTTCTTGCCATATGGCTTATTTCCCTCCGTCAGTATATCATCCGAAACAGAGGCAAATTCCGATAAGGCAATCATAGGTTTTTGTTCCAATGAATAGCATCCGATTTGCAATCCATTTATATAAATTTCTTCTTTCACGCCGACAGGCAATTTTGGTATTTCAGCAGGGGAGGATGCATTATACTTAACATCCTCCACCAATCCCTTTGTCCACAGAACATAACGATAGGCGGTTTCATCCTGCGTATATCCGCCGGACTGCACATCTAATATAAACCCGTTTTTTAAAACATCCTCTAAATATAAATATATTTTTTGTTCCTGCAATACATACGGAATTTTCCTTTCATTTAAAAGCAAGCAGGTGTTTTCCTTTGAAACCGCAGCACACTCTTTCTTTTGCGCAATCGGATGATTAGAAGCAAATGCTATCCCTAAGAAAACAAGCAGAAGCGTCGAAACGATTTTATATTTCAAGCCTTCCTTCCGAAATCTATCTAAATCCAAATATATCCCTCCTCATACGATATAGTCTAATCATAAAACCATATCCGTATAAGGAATGTCACAGGAAACAAAAGAATAACGCCTTATAAAATCAGAATCACACAAGCGTCGGTCGGTATATTCCTGCATCGGAATCCGCATCGTATTTCAAAAACAAAAGCAGTGAACGAGGACTCCTTCGGCAACGGATTCTGCCTCTTTCGGTATTATAAGAATTATTTTGCATCAAAAAAGCACTTTTGTATCCCGCCCTTCAGACGTAAAAATATGATTTAGAAGCCTGTTGATTTTTTTCTGCCGTTGGAATTTTTCGTTCCATTCAGGATTCCATTCACTGCAAATACTATAATCTGTCCCGGCTATATTTACATACGAAAAATTATCGAATTGCAATACCATTTCCATTGGTTGACCATAGCTATCTGTCAAGTTTGTATACATATCATTCCGTAATTCAAATGTTCCGGTATTTGCTCTTTTCCCTTCTACCTCTATCGTTCCAATAAATAAATCATCCTTCAGCAAATAAGAATACATGGTTCCGGAAATAGTTACTCTAATGGTATCTTGAGAATTCGTATCACTGCAATTTAAGGATTTATTCACATCTGTTTTCATCGGTGTGTTTAAAATCACAACAAGAAGGAGTATTCCCGCTACAATACCCATCAGGGCAATATTCTTTTTCTTCATAACCCTGCCCCCTCTCATCAAATCCTCTTTTTAAATGCCACAATCGCTTTCCTGCTTCAATCATATCCCTTTTCCAATAGGGTTACTCCATAATAGTGATTTTTCTGTTGTCCATCCAAGCCTGCTCTACCCTTGTTGTCACAAACGAATCATACTCACTATCCTGATATTTTCCGTATGCCTTAAATGTATCAATGTCCCTTTGGCATTTTTTCAATGTAATGCCGATTGCTCGCAGGCTATACATACCATCTGCAACGTCCTCCACAATCCACCAAGATTCCAAGCCAAGCCTATCCACTGCGTGAAATTTCTGTCCGACCTCTACTGTATTCATTTCGTTTTTGTGCTTTCCTTATCGTTACATTCCAATCCATTCAAGCCTTCTTTTTTCATGTCCTCTTTCTGATAGTTTAACAAAATATCAGCCGCTTATCAATATACACCGGTCAATAACAAGGATAAGATACGTTTTCTCATAAATAAAACCTCTTTTTGTAAAGCACACCGAAGGAAACCAAGCATCTTTTTTCCTTCAAAAAACTACTATTGAGAAATTATACTATGTCTCTGCAAGTCTCACAAGATATTATGATAAATCTTTACAAAATTATTATATAGTTTTGCAGTGTGTATTGTGTTTTTTACTATTACAAAAGGAATCTATATGATTTAAATATTTAATAATGACAAAACCAATATTCTCTGCAGCATTTTGGCAAACGAAAAAGGTGCAGGGATACCTACACCTTTTTTCTGCCGCACCTAAGAATTTTTAGGCAATACTTTGTTTTTTTCAGCATGTATAAATCATTCGCCGGGGTGCTTTCTGTCTTTGAAGGAGCTTTCCTGATGGCCTCTCTGATCCTTCTTTGCAATGAACAGGCTGCCTGTTGCTCTGCCGCACAGCACAGGAGGCTCGCAAGCGGTTGCCGCTGTGGAGGGTGTTGCAATGCCTGTCAGGTCTGCATCTGTTCTATCCAACTGTGT
>NZ_CAKQVD010000020.1 GCF_934277605.1 uncultured Anaerotignum sp. | reverse complement strand
GTTCTGGCTTATGCAAGAGATTTCATGATTGGCAGAGGCTTTAAATATTGTATCCCTCCCTTCATGATTCGTTCCAATGTTGTAACAGGCGTAATGAGCTTTGCGGAAATGGATGCGATGATGTATAAAATCGAGGGCGAGGATTTGTATTTGATTGGTACCTCCGAACATTCCATGATCGGTAAATTCATTGATACACTGAACAAGGCGGAGGATTTGCCTCACACACTGACAAGCTACAGCCCTTGCTTCCGTAAGGAAAAAGGCGCACACGGCATTGAGGAAAGAGGCGTTTACCGGATCCACCAGTTCGAGAAGCAGGAAATGATTGTTGTATGCAATCCCGAGGAAGCACCCATGTGGTATGATAAGCTGTGGCAGAACACCGTAGACCTGTTCCGTTCCATGGATATCCCCGTAAGAACACTGGAATGCTGCTCCGGCGATTTGGCTGACCTGAAGGTAAAATCCGTTGACGTTGAGGCTTGGTCTCCCAGACAGAAAAAATATTTTGAGGTTGGCAGCTGCTCCAACCTGGGCGATGCACAGGCAAGACGACTGGGGATTCGTGTGCAGGATGCAGAGGGCAAGAAATACTTTGCTTACACACTGAACAACACAGTTGCAGCACCTCCCCGTATGCTGATTGCCTTCCTGGAAAACAATTTGCAGGCAGATGGCACTGTAAATATCCCTGAGGTTCTGTGGCCTTACATGGGCGGTACAAAGAAGCTGATTCCCAACAAAAAGAAATAATCGATAAGAGAACGGAAGTGTTTCTATGCACCCTAAATGCGAAAACAATATATTTGGCATTTGGGGTGCTTTTTTTATTTTTGGGCGTGGCAAGGGGGCAATTTAGATGTTGAAAAAATAGGTTTCTTAATTTATATTTGAGGGCTTGCATTTTGCCAAAAAATCTTTTATTATGTAGATAAATCCTTTCCGAATGTTGATATTTCAAAGACAAAGGCGCTTCTGACAGAGGCGGGTTTTTGTTTTATCTTCGTGGCTTGGAGGGAAAGACAAAGGGGCAAAAAAATCTTTGAAAAAAATTATTTTTTTGCTAATGTATTAGAAGTTTTTGTCGATATATGTAACAGAAAAATGTATGCAGAAGCAAATGATTGTTTGTTATGATTTCTGCGCAACAACTTTTTTACATGGGAGGAAGATAGAATGTTTAAAAAGCTACAAATTAAGAAGAGGTTGATACTGTCGTTCATTATTTTAACCGTGATTGCCAATATCTCGGGTGTTTTGGGCGTACTTGTTTGCTCAGACATGAACGCAAAATACTCTGATACTTTGTATAAGCATGGTTTTGCGCAAGGGGATATCGGCCTTTTGGGTATGAATGTAGTAGAGGTAACAGATGCGCTGAAGAGTGCAGCCGGTTATCTGGACCCTGCGGAAATTCAGGAAGAAATGAATACCTATAATGAAGAAAGAAATCAGGGCGATGAATATATAGATAAGATTGCTACAACCATCTCTACAGAAAAAGGCAAAACCGCTATGTCTGCTCTGGAAAATGCTTATGATGCGTACTTAAAAGAGGCGGATTCCATCATGAGCGGCATTAGCCCCAACATGAGCAACGAACAGAGAATGAAGGTTCAGGAAAAGCTGAAATCCGGCAGCCAGTTCCAAAAGCTGTATGATGATTTTTATAATGCCTGCGAAAAGCTGATGAAAGAGAAAACCGCACGCGCAACAGAGGTGGATAACTCTCTTTCCAAATCCTTGACAATTTCTGTTATCATTGCGATTGTGCTGATTGTGATTTCCTTTGGACTTTCCATCGGCTTTGGTACGTCCATCGCAAACAGCATTTCTAAGCCAATCAATGCGTGTGTAGCAAGATTGCTTGCATTCAAGCAGGGTGATATTTCCTCTCCCGCGCCTCAGCTGAATGCAGAGGATGAAATGAGTGATTTGGCAGGTACACTGGATCAGATTGTAGACCATCTGAACAGAGTATTTAAAGATGTTATTCATGTATTTAAGGAAATGTCTCAGGGCAATTATGATATTTATTCCAATGTGCGTGAGCTTTACATTGGCGACTTGGCACCCATTCTGGAAGCAATGCGGGGCTTGAAGGCAAACATGGTTGCTACTCTGCAGCAGATTCGTCAGAGCTCCGAACAGGTTGCCGGCGGTTCCGAACAGGTTGCAACTGCATCCATGGCATTGAGTCAGGGTGCAACAGAGCAGGCAAGCTCCGTTCAGGAATTGGCTGCAACCATTGAAGAAATTTCTAAACGTGTAAACGAAAACGCACAGCATTCCAATACTGCTTCTGAGGTAGCGAGCGAAGCCGGCACCAATCTGGAAAATTGTAACCATCAGATGAAGGAGCTTACGGTTGCTATGGATGAAATCAGCACCTGCTCCAGTGAAATCGGTAAGATTATCAAGACGATTGAGGATATTGCATTCCAGACAAACATTCTGGCTTTGAATGCAGCAGTTGAGGCTGCCCGTGCAGGCACAGCAGGCAAGGGCTTTGCCGTTGTTGCGGATGAGGTTAGAAATCTGGCAAGCAAGAGTGCGGAAGCATCCAAAAATACAGCAACTCTGATTGCAAATGCAATTCGTGCGGTTGAAAATGGCTCTGCGATTGTAAGCACAACAGCAGAATCTATGGATATTGCTGTGCAGGGTGCAGGAAAGGCAGTTAGCCTTCTGGAGCAGATTAATGCTGCTTCTGCGGAACAGGCTGAATCTGTTTCTCAGGTTTCCATTGGTATCGACCAAATTTCCGCTATCGTTCAGACAAACTCTGCTACAGCCGAGGAGGTTGCTGCATCCAGTAAGGAATTGTCTTCTCAGGCAGATTTGATGAAGAATTTGGTTAAAAAATTCAAGCTGAGTGATTCTGCGAAGGGTGCAGAAGGCTTTGGCGCAGCTTCTAACAGCTATGGCTACGCATCCGCACCTGCCAATGCGTTCTCCTCTAATTCCTATGATGCAGGGGATTCTGCGGATGATGACATGAATAGCGGCTATGGCTATAACGATAAATATTAAGCCTCAGAAACGGCAAGTGCTTTTATGAGACGGTGAAAAATGAAATGAACCGTTTTGTGCGGACAGCACAAAAAAGACTTTTGTAGAATTAAATTGGCTATTTCAAAAACTGGCATCGTAATTCCAACGATGTCAGTTTTTTTATTTGGCTGGAACAGATTTATTGTAAATCTGCCGTTGTTATACAACTATATTTTCCTTTTCCCTTGAAAAAGAGTGTAGAAAATAGTATAATGCAGGCAGAACTATGCGTTATGTTTGTGCGGCAAGAGTGATTTCTCCCGTTGCATGAAAACAAACAGATTGGGAGGTGCTCGGTATTGGCAGAGCAAGGTTATGAGCTTTCGGAATTGAAGGTTGGTGCGCGGTTAGAGGTACTTTCGGAGAATCATACGCCGCTTTTATCATGCGTCATAAGTAAAACGGAGGATGAATGTGTTTGGGTTTCTCATGCAAAAGGGGAAAGCATGCCGTCAATCATTTACAATAGCAGGGTCATTCTTAAAAAAACAATAGATGATAGTATTCTGATACTCTATGGCACGATTCTTGGCAGTAACGCACAGATTTGGAAAATAGGCGAACTATCCGAGTTCAGCATTTTTAACAGGAGAGAGAATTATCGACAGTCCACAGATATTTCGACAACGGTATGCTACCTTCCGCAAAAGTCGGAGGAGGCCGAGGGGGTAGATAATGCGAACACAATGAATCAAGCAGAGAAGTGCAAGGTATTGAACATCAGCAGAGGCGGCCTGTTATTCAATAGCAAAAAGCTGTTTCCTGTAAATTCAAATGTGCAGATGGGGGAATTTTGCCTTTATCCCAATCATCCGCCCTTCACATTGCGTTGTAGGATTTTACATACCAGAGAGTGGGGTGGGAAGCACTTTCATGGCTGTTGCTTCATTGAGCTTACTGCTAAGGAGCAGGAACGAATCGTACAGGATATTTTTCTGTTACAGCGTGATGAAATTCGCCGCAGAAACAGATAGTGACATCAATCTGAATACAATATTGAATAAAAAGAGACTGGAAAGTCTGTAAATAAGAATCTCCTATGATATGCAAGGATGATTAGCCTGAAAATCAGGCTTCTCATCCTTGTTTTATGGAAGGGTATGTCAAGAGCAGGCGGTTTGGTTTCTGCTTTGGAAGCAGTTTATTCCCTTTTGCACCTGTGAGAGAAAAATTTGATAAGTACAACAAAAAATACCGACTGCCCATCGTTAGATTTTTCGGTCTGACTTTTGGTGTCGGTATTGTTTTTTGTTGATCGGGGAAAGCGGAGACAGCAGCTTTCCGCTTTTGCTGTGTTTTGCAGGCTTGCTTATTTTCCGAACATGGCAATATAGCCCATCACGAATACGAACAAAATAACCAAGGGCAGAACATATTTCACATACAGGTGGATGCCCTTGGGGAATTTCATACCCTCGCCGGCATTTGCTTCGGAAATGAAGCTTTCCCAGCCCCAGCCGTTTTTGCAGGTGCAGAACAGCACATAAACAATGCTGCCAAGGGGCAGGATGTTATTGGAAACCAAGAAGTCCTCCAAATCCAGCACAGAGGTGCCTTCGCCCAAGGGCTGCAAAAAGCTCAGCACGTTATAGCCCAAGGCACAGGGCAGGCAAAGCACAACCAATGCCACGATATGCCAGAGAACGATTTTCTTGCGGGAGGCATTTGTCATATCTGTCCAGAAGGTAATCAGGTTTTGGAATACACCGATGACAGTGGAAAATGCCGCAAAGCACATGAACAGGAAGAACAAAGTTCCCCAAAGGCGGCCGCCCGGCATAGCGTTGAATACGTTGGGCAGTGTGACGAAAATCAGCCCGGGGCCTTGGCCGGGATCCACCCCGTAAGCAAAGCAGGCAGGGAAGATGATGAGGCCTGCCATCAGTGCAACGGCAGTATCCAAAACGGTGATGCAGACTGCCTCGCCCATCAGGGAGCGGCTGCGGTCAATGAAGCTGCCGAAAATGGCAATCGCACCCATGCCGATGCTCAGTGTGAAGAAGGCTTGGCTCATGGCAGCAAACAGCACCTCTGTGATGCCATATTCCATCAGCTTGGAAAAATCGGGATAGAGATAGAAATGCAGCCCTTCCTCGCCGCCTGCCAAAAAGAAGGAGCGCGCGGCAAGCACCACCATCAAAAGCAAAAGGGCAATCATCATAACCTTCGTGATTTTTTCCACGCCGTTTTGCAGCCCCTTGCCGACAATCAGCATACAGGAAACCACAACGGCAATCATAAAGGCAACATTCACTGTGGGGTTGGCAAGCGTGCTGTTGAAGGTTGCGCCGATTTGGTCGGCATTCAGCCCCACAAAATCGCCGGCAATCATCTTGAAGAAATAATAAACCATCCAACCCGCAACGGTGGTATAAAACATCATCAGTATGTAGTTACCCGCCATGGCAGGATATTTGAACCAATGCCATTTTTTGCCCTTCGGCTCCAGCACATCCATGGAAAGTGCCACACTGCGCTGGCTGGCACGCCCAACGGCAAGCTCCAATGTCAGGATGGGGATACCCAAAATGAGCAAAAAGACGAAATAAATCAATACAAAGGCAGCACCGCCGTATTTCCCTGTGATGTAAGGGAATTTCCAAACATTCCCCAGACCGATGGCACAGCCTGCGGAAATGAGCAGAAAGCCCAAGCGGGAGCTGAATTTCTCTCTGTTTTCCATAAAAACCTCCTGAAAATTTGATTTTTTTGCATGAGATACGGGAAAAAGCCTGTATCCCTTCTGATTCGTTGTCAGATAAGCATGCTTTATTATAGAGAAAAATTCATAAAAATACAACAGTAAATCGAATAATTCGATTGTATCTATCAATGGAGTTGTTTTGTCGATAGTAAAAAGTATAGACAACATGGGAGTAGCTTTTTTGCGGCGGAGCGGCTATACTGGAGGAAAGGAAAACGGAAGCAAAACGGAGGGGGAAACAAAATGAATTTTGATTTTACGAGTCTATTGAAAAACGAAATTAAGCCTGCCTTGGGCGTAACGGAGGTGGGGGCGATTGCCTTGGCGGCGGCAAGGGCCTATGCGGCGGCAGGCGGCACGTTGCAGGGGATTCGCATGGTGATGAACGGCGGCATGTATAAAAATGCCTTTTCCTGCGCCATTCCCGGCACTGAGGAGCTGGGCTGTGAAATGGCGGCGGCCTTGGGTGCCTTGGGCGGCGATTGGACGCTTGGGCTGGAGGTGCTGAAGCACATTACTGCACAGCACGTTGCACAGGCAAGGGCGTTGGCAATTCCCATTGTAATTGATGTGGATGAAACGAAGGAAAGCATTTATATCTATGCAGAGGTGGAAACGAGCGAGGGCGTCGGTGTTTGTCGCATTGAGGATTTCCATGCAAACATCGTGTTTGTTGCAAAAAATGATACGGTGCTGTTTGCGGCGGCAGAGAAAAAAGCGGAGGAAAAGCAGCAGGCATTTGATTTTGAGGCAGTGACGGTTGCGGATATGGTGGCGTATGCAAAAAACGCACCCCTTGCGGACTTGCGTTGTATCAAGGATATGATTGACATGAACTGTGCGCTTTCCGCCGAGGGCGAAAGGGGCGTTGGCCTGCAGATTTGGAAAACCTTGGCCGCCTTCCAAAGCAAAGGGGAGGTCGGCAAGGATATGATTTATGCGGCACAAAGGCTGACCTGCTCTGCAATGGATGCCCGCTTGGCAGGCCTGCCCTTTGCCGCAATGAGCATTGTGGGCAGCGGCTCTCATGGGATTCTCTGCTCCTTGCCCGTGGTTTCCTATGGCAGATTTGCGGGGAAAGCAGAGGAGGAAATCCTGCGGGCTGTGGCGTTGAGCGGCTTAGTCACTATTTTCAGCAAGCATTATACCGGCAGACTTTCTGCGCTTTGCGGCTGTGTTCTGGGCGGCGGCAGTGGTGCGGCGGCAGGGATTGTTTTGCTGATGGGCGGCGGTGCGGAGGAGGTTTCCGCAGCAATGAATCACATGGCGGCAAACCTGACAGGCATGATTTGCGATGGCGGCAGCACAGGCTGTGCGCTGAAGGCATCGGCAGGGGTTTATGCGGCATATCTTTCCGCAATGCTTGCAATGGAGGGGATTGCCATTCCCCGTAACTTCGGTGTGATTGGCTCCTCTGCGGAGCAAACGGAGAAAAATCTGGGGCGTATTTCCGATGAGGGCATGGCACCGATGGACAGCACCATTATTGATGTGATGAAGCAGGGAAAATAAGAAGCAAAAATAAAAAATGGGAAATGAAAAAGCACCAAGCCGACAAAAAATCGGTTTTGGTGCTTTTTGGTGTTAATCCTCCGGGCTAATCATCAGTGCAAAATCGAGCCATTCCGCAACAAGGGAATACAGCTTATCCTCATCCTGCAGGGCCTCCATGGTTTCCTCGTCACTGCTTTCAAAGGTCAGCATGTGCCTGCCGTAGCCGTCATAAAAATCTGCCTGCCAATCCTCCTGTACTCTTGCGTATTTCTTTAAATAATACACAACCTCCTCCGTATTGTTGTATCTATATTTATCGTGTCGCATTTCTTTTCCTCCTTTTTGGAATGTTGTTCCCAAAGTATATTTCCATCATACCAGAAAAACGGCAGAAAAAAAAGTGGTGCATATAAAGATTTCTTTACTTGCTTTTCCGTTTCCGCTGTGCTAAAATTTCTGTAAATAAAGGGGAGTAGCTTACGGGAAACCGTTGCCGACACTCGTCATCACGGCATTTCAAAGAAATCCCGGGTGTCGTCCGATAGAAAGACCGTTCGGTCATCTGAGAAGCAAGACTTTTATTGCACTTTTTTAATTGGTGCAATGGAGGTCTTTTTTGTTTTCTCAAAAAGCCTTCCGCACCGCCGAGCAGAAAGGAGAGAAGGACATGAAACAACCATGGACACAAACAAAGGAAGCCTTATTTACCACCTATCAGACCAATGCCTCCGGCTTAAGCGGCAGTGAAGCACAGGCCCGCTTGGAGCAATATGGCGAAAACAAGCTGAAGGAGGGCAAGCAGAAAAGCATTTTTCGTGTGTTTGCGGAGCAGTTTGCCGATTTATTGGTCGTTATTTTGCTGATTGCCGCTGTCATTTCCGCTTTGACAGGCGGTCTGGAGGGGACAGTGGTTATTGTTACTGTTTTGATTCTGAATGCCATCCTTGGCACAGTGCAGCATTTTAAGGCACAAAAATCACTCGATAGCCTGAAGGCAATGTCCGCCCCCCATGCCCGTGTGCTGCGTGGCGGAGAAAAGCTGGAAATTTCCGCTCTTTCGCTTGTTCCCGGGGATATTTTGCTGCTGGAGGCAGGCGATATTGCCGCCGCCGATGGTCGCATTTTGGAGAATTATTCTTTGCAGGTCAACGAATCTGCTTTAACGGGCGAATCCGAAAACATCAACAAGACAGACGGCGTGCTTGCCGAGGAGGAGCTGCCCTTGGGCGACCGTTTGAATATGGTTTACAGCGGCTCTCCCGTTGCCTATGGGCGTGCGGTGGTTTTGGTTACCGCAACAGGCATGGAAACGGAGATGGGGAAAATTGCACACCTCATGGCATCCGCACAGGAGAAGGAAACCCCTCTGCAAAAGAGCTTGGATGATTTTTCCAAAAAGCTTTCCGTTCTCATTCTGGTAATCTGCGCCGTTGTGTTTGCCCTTGGCGTTTGGCGGCAGATGGGCGTTGGACAGGCATTGATGTTTGCGGTTGCACTGGCGGTTGCCGCAATCCCCGAGGCATTAAGCTCGATTGTGACCATTGGGCTTGCCATCGGTACACAGAAAATGGCAAAGCAAAACGCCATCATCAAAAAGCTGCGTGCGGTGGAGGCACTTGGCTCTGTTTCCGTTATCTGTTCCGATAAAACAGGCACGCTGACACAAAATAAAATGACCGTACAAAAGGCGTTTACGCTTGGCAGGGTTTGGGATGCCGCAGAAACACCCCAATCCGTTTTGAAGGAACTGATTGGCGAAAGCGTGCTTTGCAACGATGGTGCCATTCACGAAGGAAACCACATCGGCGATCCTACGGAAACCGCACTTTTGGCATATTGCCGAAATGCAGGTGGGGATGAAAACGAAATGCGGCAGGCATTTCCTCGTTTGCAGGAGCTGCCCTTTGATTCCGAGCGTAAGCTGATGTCCACACTGCATTATATCGAAGAAAAGCATATGCTTTTAACCAAGGGTGCGCCGGATGTCCTTCTGGCTCGCTGTGTTTCCGCCAAAACGGAAAACGGCATTGTTCCCATGAATGATACCCTTGCGGCTGAAATTCATGCGCAGATTGCCGCCTTTTCTGCGGAGGGGCTGCGTGTGCTTGCCTTTGCGGAGAAAAGACTGCCCGAAAACCGTCCGCTGACCTTGGCGGATGAAAACGACCTGACCTTTGTGGGCCTGATTGCCATGATGGATCCGCCTCGCCCGGAATCCGTCGCAGCCGTTGCGGATTGCCGCCGTGCAGGCATTCGCCCCGTTATGATTACAGGCGACCATAAGGTAACGGCATCTGCCATTGCAAAAAAAATCGGCATTATGCGTGAGGGCGACCTTGCGCTTGAGGGTGCGGAGCTGGAGCATATGACAGATGCGGAGCTAAAGGAAAAGGTACGGCAGATTTCGGTGTATGCCCGTGTTTCTCCTGAGCATAAAATCCGTATTGTGCGCGCTTGGCAGGAAAACGGCTGTATCACTGCAATGACAGGGGATGGTGTGAATGATGCGCCTGCCCTCAAGCAAGCAGATATCGGCATTGCCATGGGGATCACAGGGACAGAGGTTTCCAAGGATGCCGCCGCCATGATTTTGACGGATGATAACTTTGCAACCATTGTCAAGGCGGTTGCCAACGGCAGAAATGTTTATACAAATTTGAAAAACTCCATCCAATTCCTTCTGAGCGGCAATTTGGCAGGGATTTTGGTTGTTGTCTTTACCTCGCTGTTGGGCTTGCCCCTTCCCTTTACGGCAGTACAGCTTTTGTTCATCAATCTGCTGACGGACAGCCTGCCTGCCTTGGCAGTCAACATGGAAGCGCCGACGGGCGATTTGCTGAACCGTCCGCCCAGAGATGCCAAGGAGGGCATTTTGACAAAGGATTTCCTGAAACGGCTTTCTCAGCAGGGGCTTTTGATTGCCGCAGTTACCCTGTTTGCGTTTTACAGCGGCTTGGCAATCAGTGATGCGATGGCTTGCACCATGGCATTTGCAACGCTTTGCTTGGCACGCCTGTTCCATGGCTTCAACTGCCGTGGCACACGCTCCCTGCTCCGCCTGCCGAAGAACCCCTATTGTGTCGGGGCATTTGCGGTTGGTGCGGTGCTGCTGCTGGCGGTGCTTTCCATCCCGGCACTGCATGGGCTGTTTAACATCAGCGATGCACTCACAGGCTATGGGATTTTGAAAATTGTGGGCTTTGCCCTTTTACCGACACTGTTAATTCAGTTGTATCGGATTTTGAACAAGAGATAAGCAGCCGTGATACCCCTTCCTTCAAGAAAAAATGGATTTTCTATTTTTTTACTGGGAAAATATTTTCTTCTGCTGTTTCTTGTGCTATACTCAAAAAAATGAATCAAATCAAGGTATGATAGTATATTCTAAAGAAAAGGGATGATAAATATGGCAGGAAAAATCAGAATTGGTATTTTAGGCTACGGGAACTTGGGGAAGGGCGTTGAGCTGGCAGTCAGACAGAATCCGGATATGGAGCTGGCGGCATTCTTCACCAGAAGAGCGCCGGAGGCACTGAAAACCCAGAGCCCTGAGGTACCCGTATATAACGTAAAGGATGCAGTCAGCAAAAAGGATGACATTGATGTGATGATTCTCTGCGGCGGCAGTGCAACCGATCTGCCCGTACAGAGCCCCGAATATGCAAAATATTTCAACATTGTGGACAGCTTTGATACACATGCAAAAATCCCCGAGCATTTTGCAAACGTAGATGCCGCAGCAAAGCAGGGCGGCCATGTTGCCTTCATTTCTGTCGGCTGGGACCCCGGTATGTTCAGCCTGCAAAGATTGCTGGGCGGCTGCATTTTGCCCGAAGGAAAGGATTATACCTTCTGGGGCAGAGGGGTGAGCCAAGGCCATTCCGATGCCATCAGACGTATTGCGGGCGTAAAGGACGGCAAGCAGTATACCGTTCCCGTGCCTGCCGCATTGGAAAGAGTCAGAGCCGGCGAAAACCCTGAGCTGACCACAAGAGAAAAGCATACCAGAGAATGCTACGTGGTTGCTGAGGAGGGGGCAGATTTGGCTCGTATCGAAAACGAAATCAAAACCATGCCCAACTATTTTGCAGACTATGACACAACCGTTCACTTCATCTCTCAGGAGGAGCTGGATCGTGACCACAGCGGTATTCCGCATGGCGGCTTTGTTATCCGCACAGGCAAAACAGGCGCAGATACCAAGCAGATGATTGAATATTCCTTGAAGCTTGGCTCCAACCCCGAATTTACATCCAGTGTCATTGTTGCTTATGCAAGAGCGGCATATAAAATGGCACAGGAGGGTGTGACAGGTGCCAAAACCGTATTTGATGTTGCACCTGCATATCTTTCTCCCCTCTCCGCAGAGGAGCTGAGAAAGAATCTCTTGTAAGAAACAGAAAGCAGAAAAAAACACCAAACCGATTTTGTCGGTTTGGTGTTTTTTGATTGTCGTGTTAAGCTTTATTTGCCACTTCATCAAAAATGGGCTGAATTTCGTTGCGGTGTACTTTGCGCCAGAACAGAAGGGTAACACAGAGGGCAACACATTCTGCCAGAGGGAAGGCAATCCACACAGCGCCCAAGCCCCAGATTTTAGAAAAGATGAAGGCAGCAGGCAGCAGCACCACAAGCTGACGCATCATGGAGATAATCAAGCTGATCACGCCATGCCCCAAGGCCTGCATAACAGAGATAATGATAATATCAAAGCCTGCCAGAAGGAAGGAAAGGCTGATGATACGCAGGGCGGGAACCCCGATGGAAAGCATTTGCGCAGAGGCATTGAAGATTGCCAAAAGCTGCGGTGTGAAGGCCCAGAAAAGAATCATGCCGATAATCATAATGGAAACGGCATAGGTCACCGCAAGGCGCATGGTTTTCATCAGACGGTCGGGCTTTCTTGCGCCGTAGTTGAAGCCGATGATTGGCACCATGCCGTTGTTCAGGCCGAATACAGGCATGAAGATGAAGCTTTGCAGCTTGAAGTATACGCCGAATACGGCTGCTGCGGTTGAGGTGAAGCCAATCAAAATCTTATTCATGCCGAAGGTCATAATAGAGCCGATGGATGCCATACAGATGGAAGGAATCCCGATGGCATAAATGCTCTTGACTGCGTGTGCCTGCAAATGATATTTCTTTGGATTGATGACGATGTCATCGTTTTTCTTTTTATTAAAGAAGCACGCCAGAGATGCCGCACAAATCTGCCCGAACACAGTTGCGATAGCCGCACCACGCACCCCAAGCCTTGGTGCGCCGAACAGGCCGAAAATCAAAATGGGGTCCATAATGATATTCACAATGGCACCCAAGCCCTGTGTCAGCATGGTATAGAAGGTTCTGCCGGTTGCCTGCAGGATACGCTCAAAGCCAAACTGCAAAAAGATTGCTGTGGAAAGCAGACAGCAGATACGCAAATATTCCGTACCCAGACGCACAATTTCGGGATCATCTGTTTGCGCACGGAAGAAAAGATTGCTGCCCAGCAGACCGAAAATCGCAAAGAGAATCCCGCTGATGACATATAACGCCAAGCCGTTGTTGGCAATCAAATTGGCACGCTCCTGGTTTCTTTCCCCTAAGGAGCGGGAAACCAGTGCATTGATACCGACACCGGTGCCTGTGCCAATGGCAATCATCAGGTTTTGCGCAGGAAATGCAAGAGAAACCGCTGTTAAGGCATTTTCGCTGATTTGTGCAACGAACATACTGTCAACGATGTTATATAACGCCTGCACCAGCATAGAAATCATCATGGGCAATGCCATGGAAATCAATAGCTTATTGACGGGCATAACGCCCATTTTGTTATTTTCCATTTTTCGTTTTTCCTCCTTTGTTTTTTACACATAAATTGTGTTTTTCAGCAAAAAAAGAGTTTGCTGAATGAAAATCATTCGCAAACTAACTATCTCTATTTTATGTGAAATAAAATCTTCTGTCAAGCCAATTCGGCAAAGTTTCGGGATAATTGGCAAAATGGAAGAAATAAACCCCGAATCCATGAGAATTCGGGGCAATTTATGCAATATAGCTTGGGTTTTTGTCTCAAAATCCGTTTTATTTGATTTGTGCACTGTCCTTCAGAAGTACATCGTGTGCGCCGCCCTCTACCAAAGAGGTTGTGGAAATGACAGTGAGCTTTGCATTTTGCTGCAATTCGGGGATGGAAAGCACACCGCAGTTGCACATGGTGGATTTTACCTTTTTCAGAGAAAGGCCTACGTTATCATGCAGGCTGCCTGCATAGGGAACATAGGAATCAACGCCTTCCTCAAAGGAAAGCTTTGCATCGCCGCCCATGTCGTATCTCTGCCAGTTTCTTGCTCTTGCGGAGCCTTCGCCCCAGTATTCCTTCATATAGGAGCCGTTGATGTTTACCTTGTTTGTGGGGGATTCATCAAAGCGTGCGAAATATCTGCCCAGCATGATGAAATCTGCGCCCATTGCCAGTGCCAGTGTCATGTGGTAATCATAAACAATGCCGCCGTCGGAACAGATGGGGATATAAATACCGGTTTCCTTGTAGTAATCATCTCTTGCCTTTGCAACCTCGATGACAGCAGAGGCCTGTCCACGGCCAATACCCTTCTGCTCACGGGTAATGCAGATAGAACCGCCGCCGATACCGATTTTTACAAAGTCTGCGCCGCAGTCTGCCAGGAAACGGAAGCCCTCTGCATCCACTACGTTGCCTGCGCCAACCTTTACGGAGTCGCCATAGGTTTCACGAATCCATTCGAGTGTATCCTTCTGCCATTCGCTGTAACCCTCGGAGGAGTCAATGCAAAGAATATCAACGCCTGCCTCAACCAAGGCGGGTACTCTTTCCTTGAAGTCTCTTGTGTTAATGCCTGCGCCGACAACATAACGCTTGCTGGAGTCCAAAAGCTCGTCCTTATTTTCCTTATGGTTGTCATAATCCTTACGGAATACCATATATTCTAATCTGCCTTCCGCATCCACGATAGGCAGCTGATTGATTTTGTTATCCCAGATGATGTTGTTTGCTTCCTTCAGTGTTGTGCCGGAGGGTGCCCAAATGAGCTGATCCATGGGTGTCATAAAATCCTTAACCTGCTCTGTGCCTTCCATACGGCTGACACGGTAGTCTCTGCTGGTTACCAGACCAACCAGCTTGCCCTGTGCGGTGCCGTCTGTGGTAACCGCAACGGTGGAATGGCCGGTTCTTGCCTTCAGCGCAAGAATATCGTTCAGTGTGCTTTCGGGGCTGATGTTGGAATCGCTGATTACAAAGCCTGCCTTATAGGATTTTGCTCTTGCCACCATAGCCGCCTGACTTTCGATGGGCTGAGAGCCGAAAATAAAGGAGATGCCGCCTTCTTTCGCCAGAGCCACTGCCATTTTATCATCGGATACTGCCTGCATGACTGCGGATACCAAGGGGATATTCATTGTGAGGGCAGGTTCTTCGCCTTTTTTAAATTTTACAACGGGTGTTTTGAGGCTTACGTTATCCACCATACATTGCTTGGAAGAATAGCCGGGTACCAGCAGAAATTCGCTGAAGGTTCTGGATGGTTCTGTGAAATAAGTTGCCATTTTTCGTTCTCCTCCTATGATTGTTTTTTTGATATATAGTACGCCATTCTGAATTGTATTTAATATGTTGAAAATGATTTTAACACTAAAAAGCCGTCTATTCAAGGAATCTTTGCGGATTTTTGACTTTTTGTTGATTTCGTCGGTTTTTTGGAGGGATTTTCGCCGATTTCGCACGTTTGTATACAGAGTACCTGCCTGCGTCCTCTATTGACAAATGGGCTTGCTTGACATACCCTATGATTGAATGAAGCGGAAGAAAAAAGGAAAGGGAGCGGAAGAAAATCAAAATGGATTATGATAAATTATACCCCTTTTGGAAGGATTTATCTCTTTTGGAAAGGGAAGCGATACAAAGGGCTTGCCTGCGGGAAAAATATGCAAAGGGTATGCGCTTGTATCGTTCGGAGGAAAACTGCAAGGGCTTATTATCGGTGCTGTCCGGTCAGCTTAGGGTTTATATTGTTTCTGAGGAGGGGCGTGAGGTTACGCTTTTTCGGGTATATGGCGGAGAGGTCTGCGTGCTGTCCGTTTCCTGCCTGATGGATTCCATCGCCTTTGATGTGGTGATTGAGGCAACCGAGGAAACGGAGGTGCTTGTGCTGCCCTCTGCGGCAGTGAATCAAATTTTGCAGAAGAATCCCTATGTGGCGTTATACCTTTATCAGACGGCGGCAGAACGCTTTTCTGCGGTGATGTGGACCATGCAGCAGATTTTGTTTAAAAAAATCGACCAAAGGGTTGCTGCATTTTTATGGGAGGAGGCTGTTCGCAGCAAACGAACCTGCTTGCGGCTTACGCATGATGAAATTGCCCGCTATATCGGCAGTGCCAGAGAGGTGGTTACACGGGTGCTGAAATATCTTGCGGAGCATAAGGCCATTGCGCTTGGGCGTGGGCAGATTGTGATTACAGATCGGGAAAGGCTGAAAACATTTCTTTAATGTGACTTAGTTACATACAAGCGCCTCTGATTCTGATAGGATAGATAAAAAAGGAAAAGAGGAGTCGGCATGAAATCAAAACAATATGCAGCTGCACAGAAGGGCAGATGTGTCTCCTGCGGTGCCTGCGTGAAGGAATGTCCACGCAAGGCAATCGAAATTTGGAGAGGCTGTTATGCAAGGATAGACGAAGCGGCCTGCGTGGGCTGTGGCAGATGTATGGCGGTTTGCCCGGCGGGCAGCATTGCATTGGTAAAGAGGGAGAGCTTGTATGAATGAGAAGCATTGGTATGATTATTTATGGATTTGGGCAATGATTTATTTTTGCTTGGGCTTTTTCAATATTCTGTTTGCATGGCTTGGGATGATTGATTTTATCCTGCCCCTGCTGTTTGCGGTGATTGGCGGTAATAAGCATTTTTGCAACAGATATTGCGGACGGGGACAGCTGTTTACCGTTCTTGGAAAAAGGACAAGATTTTTTGGCAATCGCCCGACACCGAGATGGATGTCATCAAAGGGGTTCCGCTATGGCTTTTTGGTTTTCTTTTTGCTGATGTTTGGGAACATGCTGTTTCAGACATGGCTGGTGGCAAGCGGAGCCGCCTCCTTGAAGGAGGCCATTCAGCTTTTTTGGAGCATACGGGTGCCTTGGGGCTGGGCGTATCAGGCGGGTACGGTTCCGGATTGGGTGGCAAGGTTCAGCTTTGGCTTTTATAGCCTGATGCTGACCTCTGCACTGCTGGGGCTGATTGTGATGGTGCTGTATAAGCCACGGTCTTGGTGCAGCTTTTGCCCGATGGGAACGATGACACAGGGCATTTGCCAATGGAAGAACAGAAAAGAGGAGTAAAGAATGGAATCAAGAGCAGAAGAAGCAGTGAACAAAAAAATGTGCGGCTATAACTGTGCACAGGCGGTGGCGTGTACCTATTGCGATTTGGCAGGTATGGATGAGGATACCGCAAAAAACCTGAACCAAGGCTTTGCGGCAGGCATTGGCGGCAGCATGGAGGCTGTCTGCGGTGCGTTAATCGGAGCGGTGAATACCTTGGGCATGATTCATAAAAACCCGCAGAAAACCATGCGTGGCTCTAAGAATATGCTTTCCGCCTTTCAGGAGCAAAATGGCACCATCATTTGTAAGGAGCTGAAGGGCATGAGCGACGGAATTGTGAAACGCTCCTGCAATGACTGCGTGAAGGATGCGGCATTGCTTTTGGAAAGGGAGCTACGTGAGGCAGGCGTGGAGAGATAAGTTAAAATGAAAAACGGATACCTCGTTTGAAGTATCCGTTTTTTTATCGTTTTAAGTAGACCAAGGCTGTTTTTGCCACAATGCCGATGACAATTCCCGTTACCACGCCCGAAACGAGCAGGAAGGGCAGATAATACGCCATGCGGACATTCTGCACCACCAGCGACGCAACCACAATCTGACCGACGTTATGAAAAATACCGCCGGCAACAGAAACGCCGATGATACTGCATTTTCCTGTTTTTTGCAAAAGCGCCATCACCGCAAAGCTGCATAAAGCACCTGCAAGGCTATAAAGCATGCCGGCAAAGCCTGCAAACAGCAGCCCCGAAAGCAGCACACGGATGAGAGAAACGAAAAACGCACTCTTGGCATCCATGAAATAAAGCATAATCAGGATAATGACGTTTGCCAGACCAAGCTTTACCCCCGGAATCGGCACAGGGACGGGAATCATAAATTCCACATAGCCCATGAGGATTGCCAAGGCGGCAAACAGACCGTAATAAGAGATTTTTTTGTTGTCCAATTACATCACCACCGCATCAAAATCACCGGGTTCGTCTCCTGTGATGGTTACAACAAGCTTATGGGGCAGGCAGACGATGGTTTCGCCTGTTTTTTTGATTTTTTTATGCTCCACGCAGATTTGGTCCCGACAGTCTGCCTCGGTTACGGTTACAGTGCCGTTTTTGACGGTAATGACATTGTAGCCCGTTTCGGTATCAATGCGGATGCTGTCGTTTTCATCTATGGGAAGGAAGGCTTTGCTTTCGCCGTCCACGGTAATCTCTACGCCGTTGCCTGCTTTTGCGCCTGCGGAATAGAAAAACCAGATGCCGACGGCAGCAAGCAGGG
Source organism: uncultured Anaerotignum sp. (assembly GCF_934277605.1). Taxonomy (GTDB): domain Bacteria; phylum Bacillota; class Clostridia; order Lachnospirales; family Anaerotignaceae; genus Anaerotignum_A. The sequence goes on along the minus strand of NZ_CAKQVD010000020.1, from coordinate 11,828 downwards.
CCACCGCAATCAGAAGGTAATCTGTTTTTTTCATTTCCGCACCGCCTTTCCGTAGCCTTTTTCAAAAAATCATCGGATATAAGAAAAAGGAAGCGGATTGCTTCCCTTTTCGTGTAGTAGGATTTTCATGAATATTGCAAAAAAAATGCCCAGAACCGGAATCGAACCAGTGACACGTGGATTTTCAGTCCACTGCTCTACCAACTGAGCTATCTGGGCATAAAAGTGCATCTGTCTGACGCAAGAGTTATCTTATCATACAAAGTGAGCCTTGTCAACAACTTTTTTTCGTATGTGCTGCATTTTTTGTTGAAAAAAGGACGGAACCGAAATTCCGTCCTGATAGTATCGAATTAGTCCTGTGTATAGGGCATCAGGGATACGTGTCTTGCTCTCTTGATTGCTGTTGTCAGCGCTCTCTGGTGTTTTGCACAGTTGCCTGTGATTCTTCTGGGAAGAATTTTGCCTCTTTCGGAAACATATCTTCTCAGCTTGCTGATATCCTTGTAATCAATGGTTGTTACTTTATCTGCACAGCACTGGCAAACGCGTTTTTTTCTGCGACCACGTTTTCTAATCATGATTCTAAGTCCTCCTTATTAGATTTTTAGAAGGGGAGATCATCATCTTCGATGCTTTCATCAATGGGATAGAAACCATCGGAAGGGGCAGTCTGCTTGGGAGCGGGTGCAGGTGCTGCATCCCTGTGGCTTTCAAAGGATGCCTTGCTTTCCGCAAAGTATTGCTCCTCTACCACAACATCTGTGCTCCAGCGTTTTTTGCCCTCATTATCATCCCAGCTGCGAACCTGCAGCCGCCCGATAATGCTGACCATCTGACCTTTTTTGAAGTATTTTTCCGCAAATTCACCGGCTTTGCCGAATGCAACGCATCCGATGAAGTCGGCGTCCTGCTCGCCTTGACGTTTGAAACGGCGGTTGACCGCCAAAGTGTATCTGGCAACGGCTAAGGGCTCTGCTCCCTGAGAATATCTAACCTCGGGATCACGCACCAAGCGCCCCATCAAAATCACTTTGTTCATAACCTTACCTCCTTCAATTCGCTTAGTGAAACTTAAGCTTCTTTACGGATAATCAGGTAACGCAGAACGTTTTCCATAATACGCATACGAGCTTCGATTTCTGCGGGTGCAGCAGCGGGTGCTTCGAATGTTGTGAAGCTGTAGAAGCCTTCGTTTACTTTTGCGATTTCGTAAGCGAGCTTTCTTTTGCCCCAGTCATCAACCTTTTCGATTTTTGCACCGAATCTTTCCAGTGTAGCCTGTACCTTTGCTACCTCTGCTGCTCTGCCTTCTTCGTCCAGTGCGGGACTTAAAACCAGCGCCAATTCGTATTTGTTCATGTGGGTTACACCTCCTTTTGGACTAATGGCCCTTCCTTCTTGGGAAGAACAAGGATTATTCATATCTGTCGGCAAACTGACCGACACTAAAACAGATTACCATAGAGAGCGGAAAAACGCAAGGATTTTTTTCGCTTTTTCCCGATTTTATTTGGTTTCGTCCTCCGCGTCATAGCGTTTTTCCAGGTTTTCCGCCCGTTTTTTCTCCGCATGGGAAAAAAGATACTGTATCGCAAGGAACAGAAGCACAAAGACCACAGGGGGCAGCAGTGCGGAAAAATCCCCGTTTGTCCATTCGCTTTTCCGCAGGAAAAAAGGAATTAGAAGGAGCAGCAGCAGGGTATCCAGAATGGTGCGCTTGCGGCTGTCCTGCCCTGTCCCCAGAACCACCTCCGTCTGGCGGATGCGCACCGCCTGATACACAGGCGCAAGAATCATAAGGATATATTCTGTCATGCACTGCGTAAGTCCCATGTGGAAATACAGCGTCTTTATGCAGAAGGAGAGAACGACCACACACAGCATAATCCGCATCAGTTCGGCATAAATGCGGTTTCTGACCTGCAAGGTTCTCTCGTCTTGGTATTGTTTCATATAAAAGCCTCCGTTTCGTTTTTATTCCTCCCAGAATAACTCATCCAGCGTTCTGTCAAGTGCTTTGCAGATGGCAATGCAGAGATTGAGCGTCGGGTTGTAGTTTCCTGCCTCAATCATGCCAATGGTCTGGCGCGTTACGCCGACCAACTGGGCAAGCTGTTCCTGAGAGAGGTCCTTCGCGGCTCTTGCCGCCTTTAATTTCAGATTTTTCAAAGCATCACTCCTAAATGGTGTTTTTCGGATATCCTCGGGAGTGCTTTCCGGAGAGCACTCCTTATGCTTCAGTTATACAGCATATCTTTCTTAATGTCAACTATATATTACATTTAATATAAAATAATTTGCAGAAAAAACGAAACAGAGATATTTTTTATACAGAAAAACGGCTTATTTTTTTCGTTCCATGGCATAATTGTTCCAATGAGAATCTGCCTCCTCGAAATATTCCGTTACCAAAAAGCCAAGCCGCTCATAGCAGTGGATGGCAGGCACATTGAAGCAATATACACGCAGGGAAAGCGTTTCCAGCCCCAATTCCGTAAAGGCCTTTTCGCAAAGGGCAAGGAGTGCGGCATGGGCAAGCCCCCTTCCCCTTGCCTCCTCGGCAAACAGCACACGGCAGATGCGCCCCGATTTTCGGATGGGGTCGATGTCGCAAAGCTCCATTGTGCCGATGGGCGTTTCGTTTTCGTATGCCATAAAGACCGTAACACCCTCCTTGGCAGACTGACGCATGAGCTGCTCCTTCGTCAAGGGGTAGCGGTAAGCGGCTGTGCCGGCCCATTGAAACAGATAGGCCTCGTCCTTGTTTTCGTTCCAGTGCAAAATGGCATCATAATCTGGGGTGGGTTTTAGGGTTAGCATGGGAATCCTCCTTTGATTCGTTTTCGTGATATGGCATGGTGCCGATTCTTATGTTATAATCAAAAAAAGTATACCACGAAAAAGAAAAGGAGAACACAGATGGTAACAAAAATTTATGAGGAACCGCAAATTTTTCAGATAGATATTCCTTTGCCCGAAAACCCCCTGCGCAATTTGAATTGCTACGTTGTGCGGGATGGCGGGGAGACGCTGATTATTGATACGGGCTTTAACCGCATAGAATGTCAGGAGGCGCTTTTGGCAGGCTTGGCGGAGCTGAATACAGATTGGGAGAAAACGAATTTATTTTTGACACATTTACATTCCGACCATACAGGCTTGGCACCCATGCTGATGGAGGGCAAGCCGGGGAAAATCTATATCAGCGAAACAGACCATGTTGTTCTGCGTGCCTATATTGAGGAGGGCAGATGGGATGACATGGATGAGATTTATTTTTTGGAGGGCTTTTCGAGAGAACAGCTTGTGCAGCTGCGGATTGCGAACCCCGCAAGAGGCTTGGAGCCTACCCGCTATTTTGCGGCGGAGCGTCTTTTGGATGGGGATGAAATCACAGTCGGCAGATGGAAATTTCAATGTATCCTCGTTCCCGGACACACCCCCGGGCAAATGTGCCTGTATTGTGCCGAAAAAAAGCTGATGTTTACGGCAGACCATGTGCTGTTTGATATTACACCGAACATTACGCATTGGAAGGATATGGAGGATGCCTTGGGGAAATATTTGGACAGCCTGGTTAAAATAAGAGGCTTTGCGATGGAAACAGCCCTGCCCGCCCATCGCAAGCATGAAATGGATGTATATGTGCGGATCAGTCAGATTATCGAGCATCATTTGGTGCGCCTGTGCGAAACGGTGGATGTTTTGGCGGAGCAGCCGGATTGCCATGCAACAGAGATTGCATCACACCTGAAATGGTCTATGCGTGGTAAAACATGGGCGGAATTTCCCTTGTCGCAAAGATGGTTTGCTGTGGGGGAAACCATTGCGCACCTGGAATATCTGATGGAGCGCGGCTTGGCAGAGCGGAACGAGGGCGGCGCACAAAGGGCCTATCGGCTGACAGCCTCGGCGGCGGAATGTAAGGAAGAACTGAACAAAATCTGGGAAAATTACCGTTAATTGAGGAAACTTTCTTTTCTTAGGAAAAGTTTCCCCAAACCCCTTCAAAAACCCGCTTCGGAGAGGGTTTGCAGGGCTTTGCCCCTGCACCCCACAAGCCTTTGAAAAGGCTTGACCGAAACTTTTTATTTGCCTGCGGCGCAGTTGCAGAAGCGTATGCTTCTGCGGTATTGGGTTCCAAGGGGGTGACCCCCTTGGTGGGGATTGGGGCAACGCCCCAAAAAGAAGCCCCGCAAGAAAAAGGAGATTTCTATGGATATATTAAAAAAATTACAGGAAGAATTTGGGATAAAGGCGAGCCAAGCGGAAAACACCGTAAGGCTGTTGGATGAAGGCAATACGGTGCCGTTTATTGCCCGTTACCGCAAGGAAATGACAGGCTCTCTGGATGATCAGGTCATTCGTCAGCTTTCCGAGCGGCTGACTGCACTCAGAAATCTGGAGGAAAAGCGGGAGCAGGTGCGCACAGCCATTGCGGAGCAGGGAAATCTGACAGAGGAGCTGGCGGAAAAGCTGGACTTGGCGCAGACACAGACGGAGATTGAGGACATTTATCGTCCCTTCCGCCCGAAACGCCGCACAAGAGCTTTGATTGCAAAGGAAAAGGGCTTGCAGCCCTTGGCAGAGCTGCTTTGGGGGCAAAGGCTGCGGGAAGCACCGGAGCAGGCGGCGGCAGCGTTTGTTGACAGCGAAAAGGGCGTGGAGACAGCGGCAGAGGCATTGCAGGGGGCGCAGGATATCCTGGCGGAGCAGATTGCCGAGGATGCCGATTTGCGAAAAATACTGCGTGCGGATACCATGAAAGAGGGCAGAATCATATCCAAGGGGATAAAGGAGGAGTCCTCGGTTTATGAAATGTATGCGGACTATGAGGAGCCGCTGAAACGGGTGGCAGGCCATCGGATTCTTGCCATGAACCGTGGAGAGAAGGAGGGCTTTCTTTCTATTAAAATAGAAGGCGGAGAGGAAAGGCTGCTGCAGCGAATGGAGCGGCACTGTATCCGCAAAAACAGCGATACCGCAGAGCTGCTGCGTGCAGTGATTGCGGATAGCTATAAGCGGCTGATTGCACCCTCTTTGGAGCGGGAGATTCGCAATGACCTGACGGAAAAAGCGGAGGAAGCTGCCATTGGTGTCTTTCGGGAGAATCTCAAACAGCTTTTGCTGCAGCCGCCCATCAGCGGAAAGGTTGTGCTTGCGCTTGACCCTGCATACCGCACAGGCTGTAAGATTGCGGTGATTGATGCAACGGGCAAGCCCTTGGAAACCACTGTGGTCTATCCCACACCGCCGCAGAACAAAACCGCCGAGGCGGAGAAAAAGCTGCTTGGCTTGATTGAAAAATACGGCGTGGATTTAATTTCCATCGGCAACGGCACGGCCTCAAGGGAATCGGAGCTTTTTGTGGCGGAAATGCTGAAAAAGACAAGCCGCAGGGTGCAGTATATCATTGCAAATGAGGCAGGTGCATCGGTGTATTCCGCCTCCAAGCTGGGTGCGGAGGAATTTCCCGAATATGATGTTTCCTTGCGGAGTGCTGTTTCCATCGGCAGAAGAATCCAAGATCCCTTGGCAGAGCTGGTAAAAATCGATCCGAAATCCATCGGTGTGGGACAATATCAGCATGACATGAACCAAAAGCGTCTCGGCGAGGCACTCGGCGGCGTGGTGGAGGATTGCGTAAACAGCGTCGGTGTGGATTTGAATACGGCAAGTCCGGCTCTGCTTTCCTATGTGGCAGGCATAAACACGGCTGTGGCGAAGAATATCCTCAAATATCGGGAGGAGCATGGGAAATTTACGGCACGCAAGGAGCTTTTAAAGGTGGCGAAGCTTGGCCCGAAGGCATACGAGCAGTGTGCGGGCTTTTTGCGTCTGCCCGAAAGCGAAATGCCGCTGGACAGAACGGGGGTACACCCCGAAAGCTATGCGGCGGCGGAGGGCTTGCTTGCGCTGTGCGGCTATGGCTTGGCGGATGTTGCGGCAAGGAAGGTCAGCGGCTTGGCAAAGAAAATCAAATCCCCCGAAAAAACAGCGGCAGAGCTTGGAATCGGTGTGCCGACCTTGGAGGATATTATGCGTGAGCTGGAAAAGCCGGGGCGAGATCCCCGTGAGGATGCCCCCGCCCCTGTTCTGCGCAGTGATGTGCTTTCCATGGAGGATTTGCAGGAGGGCATGGTGCTGACGGGAACGGTGCGGAATGTCATTGATTTCGGCGTATTTGTGGATATTGGGGTGCATCAGGATGGCTTGGTGCATATTTCTCAGATTTGCGATAGATTCATCAAGCATCCCTTGGAGGCGGTCAAGCTGGGGGATGTGGTGCAGGTAAAGGTGCTGTCGGTGGATTTGCAGAAAAAGCGGATAGCGCTGACGATGAAGGGGATTTAAGATTGTGGAAAAAATAAGGAGAAGGCTTCGTGAAGATGAGGGCTCGCCTGCAAGGCTTGAGGACGGGTGTGATGGAGGGGAATGATAAATCGGAAGGCGAACACTGGTTTCATACAGAGAAGCAGATGGAGTTTCCGGATGACTGGATTAGAAAATCGATCGGAGGCATGAGAAAATGAAATTTATAACAACCTATATCATGGTTTTAATATTGTGCTACATCCTTGTGTTTTTTGGTGGGTGGATAGCCTTTAACTTTTATGGTGTATTAGCGGTGTGTGCGCTTATCATTACCGTGGTTGTATCCGTTTTTTGTGAGCAGGAGGAAAGAATGAAGCGGTTGGAAAAGAGAATCGAGGTGCTTGAGGGAAAGAAGGAGGCCACGATTGGCGAAGAAAGCGGATTGCGCTGACGATGAAGGGGATTTGAGAACCAAGGGTTAGCAGTGCTTCGCACCGGATGGGCTCATGCGAGCCAAAATTTGCTTGGACAACATTAGCGGTTTGCCCGTTTGGAACTTTTTCGGCAAAACAGAGGATTCCTTCCTTACTTTTTATGCTAAAAAGTAACAAAAACCCGGGACCCCTCCTCAATGGGTCCCGGACCCCCACAGGAGGTCCAAGAGGAACAATGTTCCCCTTGGATATCCCCTCCCCACAAGCCCCTTCGGGCAGTATAAAGTGCCTTTCCGGCAAAAAAAGAACAGCACTAAGCTGTTCTCGATTTTACTTTTTTTCATCTGTCAATCCAAGAATATAATCTGTGCTGACCTGATAATATTCAGATAATTTAATCAATGCCCAGACAGGAATTTCATAAACTCCTTTTTCATATCTTCTGTAAACTTCTCTTTTACAATCTAAGATATTTGCAATTTCTTCCTGTGTTTTATCTGCATCTATTCTTAAATCTTCCAATCTTTGAAAATGCATAAGCATCACCCTGTCTAAATGCTACTATTTTGTTGCACAAGACATTGAGATATGCTACAATATTGTGGCATAATTTTTTAAAATAGGTGATACGATGTCCGATTTTGCAAAGAATTTAAGATATTATAGAAAACAAAAAAGATTATCTCAGGCAGAATTGGCAAAAGCGTTAAATTATGGGGATACCACAATTTCCAATTATGAAAGTGGTCGAAATGAGCCTTCCTTTGACGATTTAATCAATCTTTCGCATAAATTATCTGTAACACCAAATGATTTAATCGGATTTTCTTTTATGGATAAAGACATTTCTTTTATTTTTCGTTTTAATCAATTAGAAGCAAAGCACAAAAAAATAATTCTTGATTTAATCCAAGCACTGATTGAGCAAAATACACATTAAGCAATATTTTTGAATATTGCAGGCGCACCTGCGCCGCCTTGCTCTATACCCTTTCGGGTCTGTGGGGAAGGGTTTGGAAAGGGAAACCTTGTTGCCCTTTCCTCGTCTGCGGAGGTTTGGAACCCATAGCGAAACGGGTTCCAAGTTTTTGTTACTTTTTAGCATAAAAAGTAAGGAAGAACGCCCTTGTTTCGCCGAGAAAGTTCTAAACGGGCGTAGCACTGATGTTGTCCAACCGCCCCATTTTGCGCAACTGCGCTTTTATTCAACGGGTTCCAAGTTTTTGTTACTTTTTAGCATAAAAAGTAAGGAAGAACGCCCTTGTTTTGCCAAAAAAGTTCTAAACTGGCGCAGCACTAATGTTGTCCAACCGCTCCATTTTGCGCAACTGCGCTCAACCAGTGCGCAGCGCTGATGATGTTCAAGAAAAATTGTAGCGCAACTGCGCCCATTCGGCGCTTGCGCCGCTAATCTTTTCACAGATGTGCCTGCAAGAGTGTTGTTTTCCTTGCAAAAAAGCCTTTTTTATGCCATAATAGAACAAAAATTATGAGGAGGAAGACGAATGTTCGATATTGGGACAACAGCGGTTTTATTGGATGCGGCACAGGATTTGAACGAGGCTTTGCAGGGCGGGGCGGCGTTATCCCTGATTCCCATTGGCATTGGCACGATTGTCGGCATTGGCGTTGCGGGCTTTCTTGCACATCATTTTATGAAAAAAGGAAAATGATGCCGATTGTGTTCGGCGGCTGAAATAAAAAATTAGGAGGAAAAAAGAAAAATGGAACAAAAAAACAGAAGAATTTCAACCAGACAGCTTGTTTCCATGGCAATGCTGGGGGCAATTTCGATTGCCTTGGTGGCAGTGGTGCATTTTCCGCTGATTCCTGCGGCGGCATTTTTGGAATATGATCCGGCGGATATCCCTATTTTGATTTGTGCCTTTGCATACGGCCCCTTGGCAGGCGTTTTGCTGACGGTGGTGGTTTGCTGTATCCAAGGGCTTACGGTAAGCGCACAAAGCGGTATCATCGGCGTGCTGATGCACATTTTTGCCACAGGCTTTTGCGTTCTGGTTACAGGGAATATCTATAAACGCAACAAAACCAAGAAAACAGCGGTGCTTGCGCTCATCCTGGGTGCGCTGGTGCAGACGGCGGTCATGGTGGTTATGAATATGATTTTTACGCCGCTTTTCATGGGGGCGCCCTTGGAGGCGGTGCTGGCGCTGATGATTCCCGCAATCATTCCCTTCAATCTGCTGAAGGCGGGCATTAACTGCGTGATTACCTTCTTTTTGTATAAATCCATTTCCCATTTGATGAAGGGGAATTAAATAAGACAGAAAAGATAAACTCAAGGGCTATCGACAAAGAGTTTATCTTTTTTCTTGTTTTCTTGCAAAAATTGTGTAAGATATTGAATTTTATGCCTTTCCTGCAAATTCTTATTGTCATGGGCGGGGGAAGTGCATATAATAGAAAAAGTATTGGTCGAAAAAGTCGCAGGGAGGCGAGGTCTGTGGTCAGCAAAAAAACAGTTGCGGTTATTTTCGGGGGGCAATCCTCGGAGCATGAGGTTTCCAGAATCTCGGCAGTCATGATGCTGCACGCATTAGATAAGGAAAAATATCAGGTGCTTCCTGTCGGCATTACCAAAAAGGGGCAATGGTTGATTTATAACGGCCCGGTGGAGCATGTGAAAACAGGCGAATGGGAAAAATTCGGTGTGCCTGTGAGCCTTTCTCCCGATGCAACCAAAAAATGCTTTTTGAAAATTGTGGGCGGCAATGTGAAGGAAATCCCTGTGGATGTGGTGATTCCTGTTCTCCATGGCGCATGGGGCGAGGATGGCACCATTCAGGGGCTTCTGGAAATGGCGCAGATTCCCTATGTGGGCTGTGGGGTTTTGGCGTCTGCGGTTTCCATGGATAAGGTTTATACCAAGATGATTGCGAAGGCGGCAAGAATTCCGCAGGCGAAATATCTTTGGGTGCATAAAAACGATATTGCGGCAAAAAGGGATAAAATCCTTGACCATGCAGAGAAAAAGCTGGGCTATCCCTGCTTTGTCAAGCCCTCCAATGCAGGCTCCTCTGTGGGTATTTCCAAGGCGAAGAACAGAGAGCAGCTTTCCGAGGCATTGGATTTTGCGGCAGGCTACGATAGAAAAATCATCATAGAGGAGGCCATTGATGCCAGAGAATTTGAGTGTGCGGTGCTTGGCAATGAGGAGCCAGCCGTAAGCGGCGTGGGCGAGGTTCTTGCGGCGGCGGAATTTTATGATTATGATGCAAAATATAACAGCAGTGAATCCCGCACGATTATTCCTGCACAGCTGGAGGAAGAAAAGGTGGAGGAGATGCGCCGTATTGCCAAAAGGATTTTCCGTGCGGTAGACGGCAGCGGCTTGGCAAGGGTGGATTTCTTTGTGGATAAAAAAACAGGAAGGGTGCTCTTTAATGAGCTGAATACCATGCCCGGCTTCACGCCCATCAGTATGTACCCGATGCTTTGGGTGCAGGCAGGTATGACGGAAGCAGAGCTGATGGACCGTTTCGTTACGCTGGCGTTGCAGCGAGATTCGGGTATCAGAGGATGAGGAGAAGGAAGAATGGATACAAGACCAATCGGTGTGTTTGATTCGGGGGTTGGCGGTCTGACTGTGGTGAAGCAGATTATGAAGGTTATGCCCCGTGAAAATATTGTTTATTTCGGGGATACCGCCCGAGTACCCTATGGTACAAAATCGAAGGAGGCAGTCACAAAATATTCCAAGCAGAATGTGCGCTTTCTGTTGAGCAAGGGTGTGAAGGCAATCATTGTTGCCTGCAACACGGCAAGCTCAAACAGCCTGGATGCCCTGCGGGAAACCTTTGATGTGCCTATTTTCGGCGTGGTTGTGCCGGGCGTGGAGGAGGCATTGCGCTCCACAAGGAACAAGAAAATCGGCGTCATCGGGACACCGGGGACGGTGCGCTCCGGTGCGTATGAGCGTATGATTTGCGAAGAGGACAGCGAAATGCAGGTGTTCACAAAGGCGTGTCCCCTGTTTGTTCCCTTGGCGGAGGAGGGCTGGACGGATAACGAGGTTTCCAGACAGGCGGCCAAGCGGTATCTGGAGGACTTGGTGGAAACGGGGATTGATTCTCTGGTGCTGGGCTGCACACATTATCCCCTTTTGAAGCGCTGCATTGGGCAGACGGTCGGCGAGGCGATTAAGCTGGTGGATCCTGCCAAGGCAACGGCGAAGCGTGTGATGGCATTCCTGAAGGAAAAGGATTTGCTGAATGAGGGCGAGGGTGTCGGCGAAAAGCAATTTTATCTTTCCGACAGCACGGATACCTTCCGCTTTGTGTGCCAGAAGGCACTGAAGGAATCCTATCAGCCGGAAATCATTGATATTGAGAAATATTAAAGCGATGTGCAATCAAAAAGGACGACAGAGCGCAAGGGTTCTGCCGTCCTTTTCTTAAGGGGAAGAAGTAGAAAGAATGTTATGATTCGGAAGCGTTTCTGCCTCCGAAGGGGGAGTAACATCCTCGATATCAGTATTGCCCTGCATGAAAAAAATATACGGAAAAATAAAAAATATTATTAAGAATAATTATTATTTGATAAAAACTATTGAACTATTTCCCTTTTTCTGCTATACTAAAGAAAACATAAGAAAACAGGATTCGGTTAAGATAAAGATAGAATTTGAAGGAGGAACAGAGCATGAAGCAATTAAATTCCAAAGAATTTCAGGCAGAGGTATTGGAAAGCAAGGTTCCTGTATTGGTGGATTTTGCGGCAACATGGTGCGGCCCTTGTCAGATGATGGGGCCTGTGCTGGAGCAGCTTTCCGCAGAATATGAGGGCAAGGCAAAAATCGTAAAGGTGGATATTGATGAATCCATGGATTTGGCACAGAAATATCAGATTATGAGCGTGCCGAACATGATTATCTTCAAGAACGGCGCACCTGTGGATGCAGTGGTGGGCGCAGTGCCTGCGGCACATTTGAAGCAGAAATTGGATGCGGTTTTGTAAGACAAAGACACACCCCCGATTCTGAAGTGCCCCCTGTCAAGTAGACAGTGAAAAAATAAAAATGTTTTGTTGGAGATGGTCTCTGCATTGGCAGAGATC
>NZ_CAKQVD010000019.1 GCF_934277605.1 uncultured Anaerotignum sp. | reverse complement strand
GAGCAAGTGAGAAGAATTTGAATAAAAAACTATCTAAAATATTATCTTTTGAAAGAAATATTTTATTTAAAATTGATATAATGACGCTTTTATGATAATTTTTTGGATATTTTGCATAAAAGTGATGTAGGAGAAAACCGAAGGGTTTTGGAGGCGAGAGTTATGGTAGCTGACGACAAAAGAATCAGAATTATCACAGGTCACTACGGCAGCGGCAAGACTGAATTTGCAGTCAATTATGTCCACAAGCTGCGTGAAAGCGTAGAGGGGAAGGTAGCCATTGCCGATTTGGATATTGTAAATGTTTATTTCCGTTCCAGAGAGAAAAAGGAAGAGCTGGAGGAGAGGGGCATTCAGGTGATTGCATCCAACTTGGATACAGCCGTTGCGGATGTTCCTGCGGTTTCCGGCGCAATGACAATGCCCGTTATCAACAAGGAATACCAGTATGTGGTTGACCTTGGCGGCAACGATGTCGGCACATTGGTGCTGGGCAGAATCAAGCCTGTTCTGGATCATGCGGAAACAGACTTCTTTATGGTAGTCAATGCGTACCGTCCGAATACCTCTACACCTGAGGGCATCATAGAACAGATGGAAAATCTGGAATATGCGGCGGGACTGAAGGTGACTGGCTTCATCAATAACACGAACCTGGTAAGAGAAACAACAGCGGAATGCTTGCTTCACGGGGACGAGGTGTTGAAGGAGGTTACAAAACGCACAGGAGTTCCTGTGAAATATGTTTCCTATGTCAAGGAGGTTATGACAGAGGAAATACCCGAAGGACTTTCTGGGGAGCTGTTCCCTATGGAGTTTAATATGAGAAAGACCTGGATGTAAATTCAAATATTTATGGAGGTGTATTTTGAATGGCAAAAGGTAAAGTAACGATCAATGAAGTGATTTGTAAGGGTTGCGGCCTTTGTGTATCTGTTTGTCCTAAGAGCGTATTGGCTCTTTCTACAACAAAAATCAATCCCGCAGGTTACAATCCCGCAGAAATGATCAGCGAAGATTGTATCGCTTGCACAAGCTGCGCAAAAATGTGCCCTGATTGTGCGATTGTAGTAGAAAGATTGGATTAAGAGAGGAGGAATTTTCAATGGCAAAAGTTTTAATGAAAGGCAACGAAGCAGTTGGTAAAGCGGCTATTGAGGCGGGTTGCAGATATTTCTTTGGCTACCCTATCACTCCTCAGTCCGAAGTACCTGAATATTTATCCGTAGAATTACCCAAGGTGGGCGGCACATTCGTGCAGGCTGAATCCGAAGTGGCAGCAATTAACATGGTTTACGGTGCAGCAGCAGCAGGCGCAAGAGTTTTGACAAGCTCTTCTTCCCCCGGTATTGCACTGAAGCAGGAAGGTATCGGTTACATCAGTAACGCAGGTCTGCCCGCAGTTATCATCAACATGATGCGTGGTGGTCCGGGCCTTGGTACCATTCAGCCCGGTCAGGCTGACTATAACATGACAGTTAAGGGCGGCGCAAACGGCGACTACCACAACGTAGTTCTGGCTCCCGCATCCGTACAGGAAGCTGTTAACATGGTTATGGAAGCATTCGATATCGCTGACCAGTACTGTATTCCCGTAATCGTTCTGGCTGACGGTCTGATTGGTCAGATGATGGAACCCGTAGAATTCAACTACGTTCCCAGACCGAACCTGCCCGAAAAGAAATGGGCTTTGGTAGGTCACTACGGCGCAGAAAGAAGCAACATCAAGAACCTGGTTATCGAACCCGATGAATGTGAAGCATGGAACCATGACCACTTCAAAGTATATGATCAGATTCTGGCAAACGAACAGGCTTGGGAAGAATACATGATGGATGATGCGGAATACGCATTCGTTTCCTATGGTACAGCCTCCAGAGTTGTTAGAACAGCAATCGGCTACCTGAGAGCAGCAGGCTTCAAAGTAGGTATGATTAGACCTAAAACACTGTGGCCTTTCCCTCAGAAAGCATTTGATAAATGGAATGACAAAATCAAAAAATTCCTGGATGTAGAAATGTCCATGGGCCAGATGGTTCCCGACGTTGCATACGCTTGTAACGATAGAAACAAGGTTGCATTCCACGGCAGAACAGGCGGTAACGTACCTACTGTAGATGAAATCGTGGAATTTGGTAAAGAAATTATGGGAGGTGACAAATAATGGCAGTTGTATTTGAAAAAACAAAAGGTTTAACAGACGCGAAATTGCATTATTGTCCCGGTTGTGCACACGGTATCGTACACAGACTGGTAGCAGAAGTTCTGGAAGAAATGGGCGAGCTGGGCAACTCCATCGTTGCAGTTCCCGTAGGTTGTGCAGTATTTGCAAACAACTACTTCAACATTGACGCAATCCAGTGTGCACATGGTCGTGCTCCCGCAACAGCAACAGGTATCAAGAGAGTACATCCCGAACAGACAGTATTTACATATCAGGGCGATGGCGACTTGGCTTCCATCGGTACTTGTGAAATCGTTCATGCAGCAGCTCGTGGCGAAAAGATTACAACAATCTTCATCAACAACGGTATCTACGGCATGACAGGCGGCCAGATGGCTCCCACAACACTGCCCGGCATGAAGGCAACAACAGCACAGAAGGGCCGTGATCCCAAGGTTAACGGTAACCCCCTGCGTGTTTCCGAAATGCTGGCATCCCTGACAGGTCCTGCTTACATCGAAAGAGTAAGTATCTCTACACCTGCACAGGTTGCAGCAGCTAAGAAAGCAATCAGAAAAGCATTTGAAATCCAGAAACAGGGCCTGGGCTTCACTTTCATCGAAGTAGTAGCTTCCTGCCCTACAAACTGGGGTCTGACACCCGTGAAAGCTATGGAATTTGTAAGAGAAAAAATGATTCCTTACTATCCTCTGGGCGTATACAAAGATATCACAGTAGAGGAGGGCAAATAATATGAGTACATTTTCTTCTATCATCGCAGGTTTCGGCGGACAGGGCTCTCTGCTGATGGGTAAAATTATGGCTTATGCCGGCATGCTGGAAGGCAAAGAGGTTTCTTGGTGTCCTTCCTATGGTCCTGAAATGCGTGGCGGTACTGCAAACGTAAACGTAATCATTTCCGACGAAAATGTTGGTTCTCCCGTTGTTACAAAGGATGCAGACTGCATCGTAGCACTGAACCAGCCTTCCTTGGATAAATTCGTTGGCGTTGTAAGAGAAGGCGGCGCTCTGGTTGTGAATGCAGACCTTTGCACAGTCGGTGCAGTAAAGGACGGCGTTAAAGTATACGCTATCCCTGCAAACAAAATTGCAACTGATAACTTCGGTGGCTCTAAGCTGGCTAACCTGGTTATGCTGGGTGCCGTAGTTTATGCAACAGGCGCAATTGATGTAGCAGGTCTGGATGATACATTCGCTCATGTATTTGAAGGCGGCAAAGCAAAATTCATCCCCGATAACAAAAAGGCTTTTGAATTGGGCTACGAATTTGCAAAAAATCTGTAATTTAAACAGAAATCATTGTCCCGTACCGTCTCGGTACGGGACTTTTTATGTGAGCCATCGTTTTTTTAAAAGCATCCATTTCTAAGTGAAAACGGAGAGGAATGAAAAATCGGCGGCAGAAATTTCCTTGGTATTTTTTTCGATACCTGCAAGGCTGTATTTCTTAAAATTTGTTTAAAAACTTGACAAAAATAAATTTCAACGCTATTATCAAAGAGTAGTCTTGTGTCAATTTATGTCCTTTGCAGATTGCTGCAAAGGGCGTTTTTTGTTCTAAGTTTGAGGCTTTAGAAATAAGAAAAGCAATATAACAAGGAGTTTGATACAAATGGGAAAAATAAAGTTTAAAAAGCCTGATATCAAGGGCGGTGTTTGTAAGCTGAAATCTTTGAGATGGGCAGATGTGAAGGCAGGCATCGGCAAACTGCGTAAACGGCAAAAGGAAAAGGAAGAGGCATATCATAACAGTGCCTTTGCGAAGAAATTGCAAAAGCTGTATCCCTATATGAACCGTTTTTCTTTGATTCTGCATGGCGCTTGGGCAATTGTCATCAACTTTCTGATTGAAGCGATGTCACGCCATTCCGTGATGGCGGCGGTGGAATATTCCAGAGTTTCCACAAAGGCATTTCTTTATAATGCGTTTATGATTTTTGTCACGTTTTCCATTACCTATCTGTTTAAGCGGCGTGTATTCACCCGTATCATCATCAGCCTTCTTTGGTTGGTTTTGGGTATTGTCAACGGGTTAATGCTTTCCAGAAGGGTTACACCGTTTAATGCACAGGATTTAAAAACGGTGGCAGAAGGGGTTTCCCTTTTCACAAATTATTTCAATGTGTTGGAGCTGGCAGGGCTGGCCATTGCCGCATTTTTGTTGGTGCTTGGCTTGGTGCATTTGTTCCGCACGGCAGGAAAATATACGGGCAAAATCAATTATCTGGTGTCGATTGTGCTGGTGGGCGCATCCTTTGCGGGCTATGGCGCATTGACGGATTATGTTATTGAAAATCGTATTGTTTCGACGTATTTCGCAAATATTGCGTTTGCATATCAAGACTATGGCTTGCCCTATTGCTTTGCGGCAAGTATCTTTAACACCGGTATTTCCGAGCCAAACGGATATACAAAGGAAAAAATGATGGAAATCAGCAATAACGGGGAGATTACCAAAAGCACATCGGATGCAAAGGTTTTGCCGAACATTGTTTTTGTGCAGTTGGAATCCTTCTTTGATGTTTCTGAATTTGAAGCGTTGCAAACCTCTAAGGACCCCTTGCCGAATTTGAGAAAAATGGCGGCGGAATATTCCTCCGGCTATTGTCAGGTGCCATCCATCGGTGCCGGTACGGCAAATACGGAATTTGAAATGCTGACAGGCATGAGCCTGCGTTATTTCGGCCCCGGGGAATATCCTTATAAAACCTATCTAAAGGAAAAGCCTGCGGAAAGTGCGGCAACAGCATTGGAAGCATTTGATTACGGCACACATGCGGTGCATAACCACAGCGGTAACTTTTACAGCAGAGCAAAGGTATTCAATAATATCGGCTTTGATACCTTCACAAGTAAGGAATTTATGAACTTCGACACAACGGAAACGGGTTGGGCGAAGGATGAGGTGCTTGTGGAGCATATCGAGGACTGCTTGGATTCCACAGAACAGCAGGACTTTGTATTCGCCATCAGTGACCAAGGGCATGGCAGCTATCCCGAGGAGAGAATCATTGAGCATCCTCATTTGATGGCAGGCGGCTTGGAGCAGGAGGAAAAGAACTGCCAGTGGGAATACTATGCAAATCAGGTATATGAAATGGATCAGTTTGCGGCTGATTTGGTAGACATGATGGATAAGCGTGGCGAGCCTGCGGTGGTTGTGTTCTATGGCGACCATTTGCCGACCATGGGGCTGACAGAGGCGGATATGAAGAGCGGCAGCCTCTTTAACACCAATTATGTGATTTGGGATAACATTGGCTTGACAAAGCAGGATGGCACCATTCCCAGCTATCAGATGATGTCTATTGTGATGGATCGTATCGGTCTGCATACAGGTACAGTGTTTAATTATCATCAGGAGCGCAAGGATTCCGCAGACCAAGCGGCATATTTGATGGACTTGGAGCTGTTGCAGTATGATTTGCTTTACGGCGAACAGTATGTCTATGGCGGCAATCCCGTGATTACGCAGGGCCACATGACAATGGGCATACGGGATGCAGAAATTCTCTATTCGAGCGAAACGGTTGACGGACACTATACCTTGGTGGGCGAAAACTTTACGAAGTGGAGCCAGGTTTATGTCAATGGCGAAAAGCAATCGAGGAAGTTTATCAACGAAAACATCCTGAAGCTGAAGAAGAGTACGCTGGAGGATTGGGATGTGATTACCATTGGGCAGGTTGGCTCAAGCAACACCATCTTCCGCACCTCTCCCGAATATGTATATCTGGAGGGGCGTGTGATTCCTTATACCGAGGAATTGAAGGAGAAAAAGCTGCTCTTGGATGCCGCAGATGATCCTGAAAAGCTGGCAGAGCTGAGACAGGAGCAAAGGGCGCAGCGGCGTGCGGAACGCAGAAGCGAAAAATCAGCAGGGACACCTGTGACAACAGAATAAACGAAAAAGGCGCGTGACATTCCGAAAAGGAAACAAACCGCTTTCATGCAAAAAAAGCAAGAAATCCTGATAAGAAAAGGGCTTCTTGCTTTTTCTTTTTGGGAGGATGTGGAAAAGGATACAAAGGATTGACATGGTATAGAAAACCATGTAATATTATTTGAGAAAACAGAATGAGTGGTAATGGAAAGGAAAGGATATGAAACAAATACTTCTTGTTGCAGAAAGCGGATCTGATGTCAATTCTGCCTTGGCGGCGGAATATCATATCAATATCGTTCCCATGCACGTTTCCTTTGAGGAGGAAACCTTGGCAGATGGAACATTTCCGGTGGAAAAAATCGTAAATGATTATCAAGCAACGGGCAAGCTGCCAAAGACAAGCGGCAGTACACCGGAGGATTTTGCGGTTGCCTTTGACCGTATCCATGCGGCACACCCCGATGCACAGCTGCTTTATTTAGCCTATTCCTCTGTGACAACCTGCTCCATGCAGAGCGCTGTTTTGGCGGCGGAGGAGAGGGACTACGTGACGATTCTGGATACCAAGCAGGTTTCCGCAGGGCAGTGTAATGTTGTGATTGCCATGGCGGAGCTTTTGCGGCAGAACCCGAACCTGACGATAGAGGAGGCGGTTGCGGCGGCAAAGGATTTGATTGCAAGGGCAAGGATGTGCTTTATGCCTGATAATCTGGAGTTTTTGCGTGCAGGCGGGCGTGTCAGCAATGTGGCTTTTTTGGGCGCAAAGCTTTTGAATCTGCACCCTGTCATTGAAATTTTGGAAGGAAAGCTGGTTGCAACCAAGAAATACCGTGGAAAAATGCGGCGGGTTGCGGCGCAGATGGTAACGGAATATGCGGAAAAGTATAATCTGGAGCGGGATTGCCTGTGGCTTGTATGGGTGATTGGGCTTTCCGATGAGGTGCGTGAGGCGGTGGAGGCTGCGGCAAAAGAGGCAGGCTTTCGGCAGACGAAGTGGATACAGGCAGGCGGCGTGATTACTACGCATGGCGGTCCTGCGGCGTTTGGCTTGGCAGGGTTTACAAAAAAATAATAGATTTCACAGCGGCGGATATTTCTTTCTTTCGCATTTTATGGTAAAATATGTGATAGTAACCATCAAGGGAAAAGATGAGGGGAGATATCATGGAGATTATCCTACCAAAAGTACTTTATATTATCCTGCTGCTGATTGCATGGATTGCGGCACTGTTTTCCGGCATTGCCTTTGTTTATGGCATCCAGATGAAGAAAAAAGGACGCATTGTTCTTTTGTGGTGTGCCGTCTTTGCTTGCTGTCTTTGCTTGATTTTCCTTTTGATGAAGGGGCATATCATTGCCGGATAAAATCGGATTGGTTTGAAGGAGTGACCGTTAGAGAGTTTTTTCTAACGGCCTTTTTTATTGATAGGGTTTTCAAAAAAGCAGGGAAAATGACAAGCTCCCTTTTCCGAAATGCTCGGAAAAAGGGGGCTTTTTTATGCGCTGTCCTTCGGATGCGCCTCCTGTGCCGGCTTTATAAAGGAAAGCATTAGCACCGTTGCTATGATGAAAAGGAAGCCGATATAATCAATCAATTCCAAATGCACCTTCAGCCACACAACAGAAACGATTGTGGATGCCAAAGGCTCTGCGGAGGCATAGAGGCTGCCTTTTGTTGGGCCGATATATTTCACGCCATTGAGAAAAAGTAAATAGGGAACCATCGTGCCGAAAATGACAACAAAAAACATTGTTATAATGCAGGAGATATCCCAGTTGCCTGCGTAGTCCCATGAGGGATGCACAAAGTGCATAACAAAGCTGCCAATCAGCATAGACCACCCAATGAGCAGCATTGCATCATATTTTGCCAGCAGATGAGCCGGATACACCGTGTAAAACGCCAAGGCCACAGAGGAAAGTATGCCCCAGAACAACGCCTGCGGCGAAAGGCTCAGGCTTTTCACATTGCCATGTGTTGCCAAAAGGAAGGTGCCAATCAGGCAGCCGAGAACGGCAATACATTCCATTCTGGAGGGAAGCTTTCTTTGCCGAAAAGCAAGATATATCACAATCAGAATCGGTGCGGTATATTGCAGAACCGTTGCGGTTGCCGCATTGGAATGGGCGATGGCGGCAAAATAGCCGTATTGCATAAAAAGCATACCACCGAGCGTAAAAACGATGATATCAATTCTGTCCCGCCGATTCAGCCAGATGGCAAAAACACCGCCATGCTTAAGCTGGAAAAAGGTCAACAGAAAAAGACCGGTCAAAAGTGTGCGTGCGGAAACCAACCATTCCGGAGTAATGCCTGCGTTTTTGAATAGATACTGCCCGGCGGCACCGGAAACGCCCCAAAAACAAGCACTTAAAATGCAGAAAATAGAGCCCATTAACACTTTATTTTTAATTCTCATACATATCCCCTATCAAAATTACTAAAAGTTTACAGAGAAAATGATTTTTTTTGTGAACACTCATCATACTATCATGTTCGATTTCAAAAGTCAATGTTTACGGAATTGCAAAAAGAGAATTATATAAATCGAAAAAAATAATGCCGGATTTTTCATAGATTTAACAAAACTACGATTTTTCATTTAACCTTTCTAACATATACTCTTACTTGTAAACAGAAAGGAAAGAACAAACAAGAAGGAGAGAAATGAAAATGAAAAGAGTATTTGCACTTGGATTGGCAATGACAATGGCAGTCGGTCTGCTTGCAGGCTGCGGCGGTCAGACTGCGCAGGATACAGAAAATAATCCCATTACGGTGGTATCCCGTGAGGATGGCTCCGGTACCAGAGGGGCGTTTATCGAGCTGTTCGGTATCGAAGAAAAAAACGATGCAGGCGAAAAGGTAGACCACACCACCGATACAGCGGAAATTACAAATAGCACCGCCGTTATGATGACAACCGTAGCAGGCAACGAGAATGCCATTGGCTATGTTTCTCTTGGCTCTCTGAATGATACGGTAAAGGCAGTAACCATTGACGGCGCAGAGGCAACCGCAGAAAATATCAAAAACAGTACTTATTCCGTTGCAAGACCGTTTAACATCGCAACCGGCAAAGAGGTTAGCGAGGTAACACAGGATTTCATCAACTTTATCCTGAGTGAAGATGGGCAGGCTGTTGTGGAGGAAAATGGCTATATCAGCCAAGGCAACAAGGGCGCCTTTGAAAGCACACAGGCTAAGGGTAAAATTATTGTAGCAGGCTCCTCTTCTGTAACACCCGTTATGGAAAAGCTGAAGGAGGCCTATCTTGCCATCAATCCCAACGCTACCATTGAGGTTCAGCAGTCTGATTCCACAACAGGCATAACCTCGGTTATGGAGGGTATGTGTGACATCGGTATGGCATCCAGAGACTTGAAGGACAGTGAGCTGGCGGCAGGACTGAACCCTACGGTTATCGCTATGGACGGCATTGCAGTGGTAGTCAACAAAAACAACCCTGTCAATGATTTGACAAGCGAGCAGGTTAAGGATATCTTCACAGGTGCCCTTACCGAATGGTCCGCTGCACAGTAAAGCGGAAGGTCCCGAAAGAAAAGGGGGAACGAATAAAATGAAAGAAACTGCAATGAAATGGGTATTCATGGCTGCGGCAGCAGCCTCCATTCTCGCAGTTGGATTGATTTGTATTTTCCTGTTTGCCAATGGTCTGCCTGCCATTGGCAAAATTGGTGTAGCGAACTTCCTTCTGGGAGAAACATGGAAACCCGGTAATAATATTTATGGCATTTTCCCGATGATTATCGGCAGCATCTATGTAACGGCAGGGGCAATTCTGGTTGGGGTGCCGCTTGGTATCCTGTGTGCCGTTTTTCTGGTTTGGTTTTGCCCGAAGCGGCTGTATAAAATCGTGAAGCCCGCAGTAGAGCTTTTGGCAGGGATTCCTTCTATCGTATACGGCTTTTTCGGCCTGATGGTTTTGGTTCCCATTGTGCAGAATTTGTTTGGTGTCAGCGGGAAGGGGATTTTAACTGCCTCTATTCTTTTGGGCATCATGATTCTGCCAACCATCATCGGTGTTTCGGAAAGCAACATTCGTGCGGTTCCCATGAGCTATTATGAAGGCTCTCTGGGATTAGGCGCAACCCATGAAAGAAGCGTGTTTTTTGCTGTTTTGCCGGCTGCAAAGCAGGGCATTTTGGCAGGGGTTGTGCTTGGCATTGGGCGTGCAATCGGGGAGACAATGGCAGTTGTTATGATTGCGGGGAATCAGACTGTTTTGCCGAACAGCATTTTCAGCGGTGTCCGCACCTTGACAGCCAACATCGTCATGGAAATGGGCTATGCAACGGATTTGCACAGAGAGGCACTGTTGGGTACGGCAGTTGTACTGTTTTTGTTTATCCTGATTATCAATTTGTGCTTTTCGATGCTGAAAAGGAGGGCTGACTGATGAAGGAAGAAAAAGCAATCAATCAGCAAAGCCTGCGGGAAAGACTGACGGCATACCGCAGAACTCCGTTTTCGCTCTTTTTGGCGGTGCTGGTCAATCTTTCCGCAGTCATTACGCTTGTGGTGCTGATTGCGTTGATTGTTTATATACTTTATAAAGGGATTCCCAATTTGAACCCTTCCCTGTTTGCATGGACCTATACCACAGAAAATGTTTCCATGCTGCCGGCAATCATCAACACCCTGAGCATTACGGCAATGACGCTGCTCTTTGCTGTGCCGGCCGGTATTTTTGCCGCCATCTATCTGGTGGAATATGCAAAGCGTGGGAATAAATTTGTTTCGGTTGTGCGAATGACAACAGAAACATTGGCAGGGATTCCCTCCATTGTGTTTGGTTTGTTTGGGTATCTGTTTTTCAACATTTATCTGAAATGGGGCTACACGCTTTTGGGTGGTGCGCTGACATTATCAATCATGGTGCTGCCCTTGATTCTCAGAACAACGGAGGAAGCATTGCAGTCTGTTTCGGATACATATAGAGAGGGCAGCTTTGGGCTGGGTGCCGGAAAGCTGAGAACCGTATTTCGTATTGTGCTGCCTTCGGCAGTGCCGGGGATTTTGGCAGGCGTCATTCTTGCCATTGGGCGTATCGTCGGGGAAACGGCGGCTTTGCTCTACCCTGCAGGGACAGCACCCAAGGTTGCGGATGGATTGTTTTCCTCCGGGCGCACCTTGGCGGTACACATGTATGCACTGCTGAATGAAGGACTTTATACGGAGCAGGCGTATGCCACAGCAGTTGTGCTGTTGGTATTGGTGGTACTCATCAATGCACTGTCCTCGTTTGTTGCAAAGAAAGCCGGTGTGAAAGCAAAATGAAGGAAAAGAAGGAAAAGGAAGAAATGATGAAGCAAAGCAAATTATCTGTATCGGATTTAGATTTATATTATGGCGAATTTCATGCCTTGAAGAAGATTAACCTTGAGCTGCCGGAAAAGGAAATCACCGCATTTATTGGGCCTTCGGGCTGTGGCAAATCCACACTGCTCAAAAGCTTGAACCGCATGAATGACTTGGTGGAGGGCTGCCGTATTACAGGACAGGTGCTTTTGGATGGCGAGGATATTTATAACGGCATGGATGTGAACCTGCTGCGCCGCAGAGTCGGCATGGTGTTCCAAAAGCCGAACCCGTTTCCCATGAGCATTTATGATAACATCGCCTATGGGCCGAGAACGCATGGGGTACATTCCAAGGTTAAGCTGGATGAGATTGTGGAAAAGGCACTCAGAGATGCGGCCATTTGGGATGAGGTAAAGGATAGGCTGAAGAAAAACGCCCTTGGCATGAGCGGCGGACAGCAGCAGCGGCTTTGCATTGCCAGAGCCTTGGCAGTGCAGCCGGAGGTGCTTTTGATGGATGAGCCGACCTCTGCGCTGGATCCCATTTCCACCTCTCGCATTGAGGAGCTTGCGTTGGAATTGAAAAAGGATTATACCATCATTATGGTAACGCATAATATGCAGCAGGCAACCCGTATTTCAGATAACACTGCGTTCTTCCTGTTGGGAGAGGTGGTAGAATATGATAATACGGAACGATTGTTTTCGATACCGCAGGATAAGAGAACAGAGGACTATATCACAGGGAGGTTTGGGTAAGCTATGGTACGCAGTCGTTTTGATGCTCAACTGGAGCAATTAAATGTAGAGCTGATTAAAATGGGGGCATTGTGCGAGGAGGCAATTACGGCTTCTGTTTCTGCCTTGATGAAATATGACACATCTGTGTTGCAGATGGTTTTTGAAAAGGATAACGAAATTGACCACATGGAACGGGACATTGAAACCTTTTGTATGCGTCTGCTTTTGCAGCAGCAGCCGGTTGCGAGGGATTTACGCACCATTTCCTCTGCCTTAAAGATGATTTCCGATATGGAGCGTATCGGCGATCAGGCAGGAGATATTGCGGAAATCATGGTCACATTAGGCAAGCAGGATACAGAAAGCAAGCTGCACATTCAGGATATGGCAAAGGCAACGGTAAAGATGGTAACAGATGCGGTGGAATCCTTTGTAAAGAAGGATTTGGCATTGGCCCGTTCCGTTATGCAGTATGATGATGTGGTGGATTCCTTATTTGATGAGGTTAAGGAAGAATTGATTCGGTTGATTGGCGAGGATCGCAGAAATGGCGAATTTTGCATTGACCTATTGATGATAGCAAAGTATTTGGAGCGTATTGGTGACCATGCAACGAATATTGCCGAATGGGTGGAATTTTCCATTACCGGTCAGCACGTTGTATCAGAGGAGATGAGGCCATGATCACCTATGAAGAAATTAGGAAAAATGAGGATATCCGCACCTATATTCAAAAGGCGGATGAGGCATTGGCAGCACTGGGCTTTACGGAGCATTCCTTCGCTCATGTGGCAAGGGTAGCGGAATCTGTGAAATATATTCTGGAAACCTTGGGCTTTTCGCAGCATGAGGTGGAGTTGGGCATGATTGCGGCATATCTGCATGATATCGGTAATCTGGTAAACCGTGCGGAGCATTCGCAGAGCGGTGCGGTAATGGCATTTCGTATTCTGGATAAAATGGATTTGCCTGCAGAGGATATTGCAACCATTGTCTCGGCAATCGGCAACCATGATGAAGGGACAGGCGTACCCGTCAATGCCATTGCGGCGGCACTGATTTTGGCGGATAAAAGCGACGTGCGCCGCAGCCGTGTGCGTAATCCTGAGAAAAAAACCTTTGACATCCATGACAGAGTCAATTACTCTGTAGAAAAGTCCCTTTTGAAAATCAACCGTGAGCATAGCTTGATTAAGCTGAAATTATCGGTTGATACACATTATGGCTCTGTGATGGATTATTTTGAGATTTTTTTGGAGCGCATGGTGCTGTGCCGCAAGGCAGCGGAAAAGCTGGGACTGCAATTTAAGCTGATGATTAACGAACAATCTTTGATTTGAGGTGAGTGGTTTCATGCTGATTTATTTGGTAGAGGATGACAACAGTATTCGTGAATTGGTAGCATACACCCTGCACAGTGCGGGTTTTGAGGCGGAAGGATTTGAAAGGCCTTCTGCTTTTTGGCACGCCTGCGAGGAACGGCTGCCGGATATGGTGCTGTTGGATTTGATGCTGCCCGAGGAGGATGGCATCAGTATTCTGAAAAAATTGAGACAGGCACCGCAGACCGCAAAGCTGCCCATTATCCTGCTGACTGCAAAAAGCAGTGAATATGATAAGGTGCTGGGGCTGGACAGCGGTGCGGATGATTATGTGGCTAAGCCTTTTGGTATGATGGAGCTTTTGGCAAGAGTGAAGGCACTTTTGCGCCGCACAGATAAAGCGGAGGCGGAGGAAATGTATCAGTTGGGCTTGCTTTCGGTAAACAAAACCAGACATGAGGTGCGTGTGGCAGGCAAGGAGGTTACCTTAACCTTGAAGGAGTTTGAGCTGCTTTGCTTGCTTTTGGAAAACAAGGGCCGTGTTTTGACGAGAGACCAGCTGCTCAATCGCATTTGGGGCTACGGCTTTGATGGAGAAAACCGTACCGTTGATGTTCACATCCGAACCCTGCGGCAAAAGCTGGGGGAATGTGGCGAATATATCGAAACGGTGCGAGGGGTAGGCTATAAAGTAGGTGGAAGTGTATGACCAATCGTATTTTTCGTGCAATTTTTCTGGTGGCAGCGGCGGTTATGCTTGCCGTTTCTCTGCTGACCTTGGGGATGATGTATCAATTTTCCTCTGCGGAAATGTCGGAAAAGCTGCAAAAGGAGGCAGAATATGTTGCCTGCGGCGTGGAGACAGACGGCATTACCTATCTGAAAAAAATAGAAAGTGCAGAAACACGAATCACTTGGATTGATAAAAACGGCAAGGTGCTTTATGATTCTGTGGCAAATGTCGATGAAATGGATAACCACAGCAATCGAACAGAGGTAAAGGAGGCCATGGAGGTCGGCCGGGGCGACAGCAAGCGTATTTCCTCCACCATTTCCGAACGCACGCTTTATCATGCCCTTCAGCTTACGGATGGGAGCGTGCTGCGTCTTTCTGTGGAAACGATGAGCGTGGTTGCTCTTTTTCTGACAATGGCATTTCCGTTGGTGCTGATTTTGGCAGTCTTGATGGCGGTTTCTCTGTTCCTTGCCTTTCGGACGGCAAAAAATATTACAAGCCCCATCAACGAAATTGATTTGGAGCATCCCGAGCAGGCGGAGGTCTATGAGGAACTGACGCCGCTTCTCAGGAAGATTGCGGTGCAGAATCGGGAGATTCATCATCAGATGGGAGAGCTGAAGCGCAGAAAAGAGGAATTTGATACCATTACCTCTAATATGCAGGAGGGGCTGCTTGTGCTGGATGGAGAAGGAGATATTTTTTCTTATAATGCTGCCGTAAAAACGCTTTTGGGTGTGGATACGGTGCAGGAGAGAGAAAATATTTTCTCCTTGAACCGCAGTGCCGCAATGCGCTATTGCGTAGAAGGAGCATTGGCAGGCGAGCATAGAGAGGAGCGCTTGGAGACAAACGGCAGAATTTGCCAGATTTTTTCTAATCCTGTTTTTCGTGAGGAGGAGGTTACCGGTATGATTCTGGTGCTTCTGGATGCAACGGAAAAGGAGGAGAGAGAGAAGCTCAGACGGGAGTTTACCGCCAATGTCTCCCATGAGCTGAAAACACCGCTGACCTCTATCTCCGGCTTTGCGGAAATTATGAAAAACGGCATGGTTCCTTCCGGCGACATGGGAAAATTTGCGGAAAAAATCTATAATGAGGCACAACGGCTGATTGCCATGGTGCAGGATATCATTCAGCTTTCCAAGCTGGACGAGAAGGACCATAGCCTGAGCAAAGAGCCGGTGCAGCTGGATATATTGGTGCAGGAGGTTTGCGAACGCTTGCAGCCTGTGGCGGAGAAGAAGGAAATCCGTCTTTCTGCAAAAACAGAGCCAATCGTGTTTCTTGGTGTGAAACAGGTGTTGACCGAAATGATATATAACCTTTGTGACAATGCTATTCGTTATAACAGGCAGGGGGGGACTGTTTCCGTCACGTTGAAGCAGGAAGCCGAGCGTATTTTTTTAGAGATACGGGATACGGGCATTGGCGTTGCGAAGGAGGAGCAAAAGCGGATTTTCGAGCGTTTCTACCGTGTAGACAGCAGTCGCTCGGCGGAAAACGGCGGAACCGGCTTGGGCCTTTCCATTGTAAAGCATGGCGTGGCTTTGCATAACGGAGAAATCTCTATGGAAAGTGAAATCGGCAAGGGGACAAGCATTCAAATTTATCTGCCCTGTGCAGAGGCTTGAAAAATGGAGAAACATACTGAAAAAACCGCTTTCTGTTTTCTTGCAGGGAGTGGTTTTTTTCATGGTGTGAAATCGTATGGCAGAGGAAAGTCTGCGCAGGAAAAAAATAGGAGATATAGACAAAGCGGAATGTGTCGGAAACCCGCGGAAAATCATAAAAAAAGGATAAAAATGGATTGGGATTTTTGGGGAGTTTTCTAAGGACATTCGCTTGCGTGCAAAATAAAGCTGTGCTAAAATGAACACGAGAGTGAGATACGAGTTTTATTTTTAGGGGAAAAAGCGCGGGCTACGCAGCATTTGGGAGGTGCTTCGGGTAAGCGCTTTGGTTGTTTACTGTTTTTTTGGAAAAAGGTGAAGGTTATGAGCAAGTTTGAAAGTAATGTACAGTACATCAAATATCTGGTAAACAGGGAATGTGCGAGCCGCTTCTTCAATGGGGAGCTGGATAAGGAAATCAATATGGAAAAGGAGATTGCGGAAGCGATTATTCCGGGGCCAAAGGCATCCTTCCGCTGCTGTATTTATAAGGAGCGCCATATTATTGAGGACCGTGTGCGTCTGGTTCTGGAGCCGACAGAGGGCGACCGTGTCATCAATGTGTTGGATTCTGCGTGTGACGAATGTCCCATTGACCGTTTCGTTGTCAGCGATTCTTGTCGTGGCTGTCTGGGGCATAAATGTCAGGAAAACTGTCCGAAAAATGCTATTTCTATCGTGAATCACAGAGCATATATCAATCAGGAGCTTTGCATTGAATGTGGCCGCTGTAAGCAGGTTTGTCCCTTCGGTGCCATCAGTGAGGTTATGCGTCCGTGCATGCGTGCCTGCTCCGTCAATGCGGTCAAGATGGATGAAAACAGAAAAGCGATGATTGACCATGATAAATGTATTTCCTGCGGTGCCTGCGTGCAGCAGTGTCCCTTCGGTGCGATTGTAGATAAATCCTTTGTGATGAACGTGCTGAATTTACTGCGGGATTCTTGGAACAACACCAGCTATCATGTGTATGCGGTGGTTGCGCCTGCGGTTGCCAGCCAGTATACCGGCATCAAGGTTGGGCAGGTATTTGCCGGCATTAAGGAGCTTGGTTTCTATGATGTGGTTGAGGCGGCGATTGCCGGTGATATGGTTTCCGTTGAGGAAGCAAAGGAATTTGTGGAAACCATTGAGGAAAAGAAATGGAAAACAACCTCCTGCTGTCCTGCCTTTGTGGAATATGTAAGAAAAAATCACCCCGAATATATGGATCATGTGTCCACCGTGGTTTCTCCTATGATTGCCATGGCAAGAGCCATCCGCGCGAAGGACAGAAAGGCGCGTATCGTCTTTATCGGACCCTGCACGGCGAAAAAGGTCGAAATCAAGCAGGAGGATGTTAAGGGTGCAGTGGATTATGTGCTGACATTTGAGGAGCTGCGTGCCATCTTTGATGCAAGAGGCATGGACTTGGCAGAGCTGCCTGAAATTTTCGCAGGGGAGCCTTCCTCCTATGGACGTATTTTTGCAAGAACAGGCGGCGTGGCGGAAAGCGTGCGCCGTGTGGCAAAGCTGGAGGGCATTGAAACGGAAATCAATCCCATCCGATGCAGCGGCATTGAGGAATGTATCAAAGCAATGAAGCTGGCATCCTTCGGCAGATTGGAGGAAAACCTCATTGAAGGCATGGCGTGCAAGGGTGGCTGCACAAACGGCGCAGCGTCCATCTTTCATGACCAGAGAGGGATTCAGCGAGTGAATGATTTCAGCCGCCTTGCGCTGACGGATAACCCAATGGAAGGGATTCGCGGCTATGATATGGCAGGCGTGAATATGGAACGCGAATTTCCTGAGCTGGAAAAAATGAAGGAGGTTACCGCAGGCGAGAAAAAAGCCAAGAAGCAGGCGACCGCAAAAGCGAAAAAAGAAGCGATTGCAAAGGGTGAGGTAGAATAAGCATAGCCCCGAATGATAGGTTTCAATCCTATGGTTCGGGGATTTTTTATACAAAAAAAGTGATGAAAAATAAAAAAAGACCAAGGCGAAAACCTTGGTCTGAAATGAGTCATCCGGGACTCGAACCCGGGACACCTGGATTAAAAGTCCAGTGCTCTACCAACTGAGCTAATGACCCGCAACGAAATTCAGTATATAGCAGAATGAATTGTTTGTCAACAATTTTTTTATGAAAAGACAATGTTTTTTAATTTGTGCGCTTTTTGATAAAATCTGACGCATTTTTTTAAAGCCTTAAAGAAATCGTAAGAGAAAGCGGTTTTTTTTGTCGAAAAAACGTGATATGCTATAAAAAAGCCGTAAAGGAGGAAGCAAGGATGGAAAAATTTCATATTTTGGTTTGTGATGATGACCGCAGTATTGTGGATGCGATTGCAATATATTTGGAACAGGAAGGCTATGATGTGATTAAGGCGTATAACGGGCTGGAGGCACTGAAGGCGTTGGAGGAAAATGAAATTCACTTGATTATATTGGATGTGATGATGCCGGAGATGGACGGGCTGCACGCAACCGTAAAAATCAGAGAATCCTTGAATATTCCGATTATCATTCTTTCCGCAAAATCAGAGGATACGGATAAGGTGCTGGGGCTGAATTTCGGTGCGGATGATTATATTACAAAGCCCTTTAATCCCTTGGAGCTGTTGGCACGGGTAAAAAGCCACATGAGACGCTACACCGCCTTGGGCAGCATTGCGGAGAAGAATAATATTATCCGCATTGGCGGTGTTGAATTGGATAAGGATGCCAAAGAGGTGCGTGTGGAAGGAAAAAAGGTAAAGATGACAGCGACGGAATATGGCATTTTGCAGCTTTTGATGGAA
This sequence comes from uncultured Anaerotignum sp., assembly GCF_934277605.1. Classification (GTDB taxonomy): domain Bacteria; phylum Bacillota; class Clostridia; order Lachnospirales; family Anaerotignaceae; genus Anaerotignum_A. Next base: position 12,126 of record NZ_CAKQVD010000019.1, on the reverse strand, counting down.
AACGCGGGCAAGGTATTTTCGATTGATGAAATCTATGAGAGGGTTTGGAATGAGTCCTCTTTTTCTCCCGAAAATACAGTTTCTGTGCATATTCGACGGATTCGGGAAAAAATCGAAATCAACCCGAAGGAACCGAGATATTTGAAGGTGGTGTGGGGGATTGGCTACAAAATCGAAAAAATCTAAGGCTTATCAGTTAAAATTCAAGGCGATTGCGGTAGTTTTATTTTTTGTCTTTGCCTGTACCATTTTCTTCAGCGGCATTGTTACGGTTAATATTTCTCGTAACTGGGGCAGGGATGTCATCAATGAGGATACGGTGTATGATACGGAGGAATTCCATGAATTTTTCAGCCACACGCTTGATCAGGCGGTTTTGGCAGATATCTATTACCGCAGTGAAGAACGCATTGAGGCAGGGCTTGCCGTTGACCGAGAGGAGCTGCTCAGTGGCTTTAAACGCTATTATGGCATTGTGGATGGCATTATTACAGGGAATACGGAGGTTAACAAAACCTATGACGGCTTGATTTTGCAGGGCAACATTCCTGAAAGCTTGCAGGAAAATTTGAAGGAATATCAGGATTTGGTTGAGAGCCGTTTGCCCTCCTATTATAAAATGTATATCCAAAGACAGCTTGATGAATACAAAAGCTGTGTGCGCTATTTGGCAGGCGTTAAGAATTTCCTCTACTATATAGAGGATGAAAACGGAAACGTGATTGGCGGCAATGCCACGAAGGGAGAAATCAGAGAGGCAGAGCGTACCTTGGTGCTTTCAGCCGGCTTCGGCAGTGATAATTTGGGCGATAATCCATATTATTTCGATATGTACGATAATCCCATTCTGGAAAACAGTGATTTCAAATTTTACGGTGCCATTCGGGATCCCTTGCTGCCGGGGGATGAATTTTATGACCTGTGGCAAGGCTTTCGCTTTACCAAGCAGAGCATCCCGATTTTGTTTGGGGCAACTGCGGTTTCTCTTTTGGGCATTTTGCTTTCCTTGGGCTATCTGATTCGTGTGACGGGGCAGAAGGAAAAGCGGGGAAAGATAAAATTCGGCATGGTAGACCGTATTTATAACGAAATACATTTTCTGCTGGTGTTTTTGTTTGGCTGTATTTCTGTGTTTACTGCAAACACGCTTTTGGAAATCATTTTGCAGGGAACGGTAACCTTCTGGAATTATGTCTTTGCGATTATTTTGGGTGTGCTGTATCTGATAACGGCGGCCATTCTTTTGAATTATGTGCTTTCTGTGGCAAGGCAGTTAAAGGACAGAAGCTTTTTCCGCAACACATGGATTTCCGTTACCATCCGCAGAATGAGCGAGCTGTTTACGGGCAGCACCTTCCGCGGCTGGATGGTTATTGTTATGCTTTGCTATGCCTTGGGCAACTGTGTCATTATGGGTATGATGGTTATGGCACCCTTTTATGGCTATGAGAAAATGACGGTTTTGGCAGGCACGGGGCTTATTTTTTTCAATGGGCTTTGTATGTATTGGTTTGTGCGGGCGTTGCGTTCTTTGAAGGAGATTATGATTTCCGTAAAGGAAAGTGCGAAGGGGAATTTCTCTTATCAGTTGGATTTGAATAAAATCTCTCCCTCCTTTTTGAATTTTGCAGAGGATGTGGCAAACATCCAGGAGGGCTTTAAAAACGCAGTGGATGATGCGGTTAAGGGCGAGCGTATGAAGGCGGAGCTGATTACAAATGTTTCGCATGACCTGAAAACACCGCTGACCTCCATCATTTCCTATGTAGAGCTTTTGAAGCATGAAAATCTGCAAAACGAAAGAGCAAACAGCTTTGTGGAGGTGCTTTATGAAAAATCCTATCGCTTAAAGCAGTTGATTGAGGATTTGATTGAGGCGAGCAAGGCCTCCAGCGGCAGTCTGACGGTAGCCAAAATGCGTGTGGACTATAAGCAGCTTATCATGCAGGCTATGGGCGAGCTGGAGGATAAAATCAACGTGACGGGGCTGACGTTTAAAATCAGCTGTGATGAGCCTGTCTTTATTGATGCAGACGGGGGCCACATGTGGCGTATTTTGGAAAATTTGCTTTCCAATGTCATTAAGTATTCCATGCCGAATTCAAGGGTTTATGTGGATATTTTCAAGATGGACGGCTATGGCGTGCTGATTATGAAGAATATTTCCGCAGCAGCGATTGATTTTGATGAAACCAGACTGACGGAGCGCTTTGTGCGTGGGGATGCCTCTCGCACAACGGAGGGCAGTGGTCTGGGACTTTCCATTACGCAAAGCTTGGCAGAGCTTCAAGGCGGCACCTTCGGAATACAGGTGGATGGCGATTTGTTTAAGGCAATCGTAAGCATACCCTTGTGGGAGGATGAGGAAGAAAATGAGGAAAACGAGGAGGATTCTCTTTGATTAAGGAGCTTTACAAAAAATATCAAAATCATCTTGACGTAAGCGAAAATAACTTTATCCATTTTGTGATGTGGAGCTGTGGTGCCATTTGCATTGGCTTTGTCATTGGCTTGGTGGGCATTGCATTCCATCTTGCTTTGGAATGGGCAACCGCCTTTCGCACCACGCATCCTTGGCTTTTGTGGCTTCTGCCGCTTGGCGGTCTTGCCATTGTGCTTGCATATCGTTGGGCGGGAATGGAAAAGGACAGAGGGACGAATTTCATTCTTGTGGCAGTGCGCTCCAATGAACCGGTTACCTTGAGAACAGCACCGTTGATTTTTTTCAGTACGGTTGTGACGCATTTGCTTGGCGGTTCTGCCGGAAGAGAGGGTGCGGCGTTGCAGTTGGGCGGCAGCATTGCCTCCAGCTTCGGACGAATCTTTCAGCTCAATGAAAGGGAAGAACGCATTATGACCATGTGCGGCATGGCGGCAGGGTTTTCGGCACTTTTTGGCACACCGCTGACCTCTGTGATTTTTGCCATGGAGGTAATCACTGTCGGTGTAATGCACTATTCCGCCATTGTGCCGTGTATCATTTCCGCTTTGGTGGCGGCAGGGCTTTCGCAGGCGGTGGGGATTGCGCCGACAACCTTTTCGATTGCAAGGGTTCCTGCCACAATCGGCTTTGAAAATTGCTGGCGTGTGGCAGTCTTAGGGGTGCTTTGTGCCATATTGAGCGTTCTCTTTTGCATTATCATGGAGCAGATTGGGGATGTTTATCGGAAGGTATTTAAAAATCCTATGGTGCGTGTGTTTTGCGGCGGCTGCATTGTGATTGCGGCAACCTATTTGGTGGGCTGTCGGGATTACAACGGTGCAGGCATGAATATCATTGCACAGGCGTTGCAGGGCGATGCAAAAACGGAGGCATTTCTGCTCAAGATTCTTTTCACGGCGTTGACCTTGGGCGCAGGCTTTAAGGGCGGCGAGATTGTTCCGTCCTTCTTTATCGGGGCAACCTTCGGCTGTGTGGCAGGGCAGCTGTTGGGGATTTCCGCACCCTTTGCGGCAGCCTTGGGGATGGCGGCTGTGTTCTGTGGGGTTACGAACTGCCCCTTGGCATCCATCATGCTCTGCATTGAGGTGTTTGGCTTTCATGGGACGGCATATTATGCACTTTGCTGTGCGGTCAGCTATATGCTTTCCGGCTATTATGGCCTGTATTCGGAGCAGAAAATCATGTATTCCAAGGTAGAACCGGAATTTATCAATAAGAATGTGCATTAAATACAAAAAATGTATAAAATGAATTTATGCGGTTTTTTATACATTTTGGTGTATTTATTCCTATACGATATTTTTTGCAAACGGTGTGCGAATGGATTGGATTCCGTTGAAAATGCAAGGAATATGTCTATTTTTTACAAAAAGAAAAGAGAAATTTTTAATTTATCGTGAAAAATTATTATTGTATTTTATGCACCAAAATAGTATAATTCCAATATCAAATAACACAGAAGAAAATAAGGATTAGGAGGAAGAGTACTATGAAGAAATTTATGAAGGGTCTTTTGGCAACAACAATGGTATTTGCAATGGTGACATCTCTGGCAGGCTGCGGCTCCAATGATGCGGCAACAGATGACGGTGCAGATGCAAAAAAGGAAACACTGGTTATGGCAACAAATGCAACATTCCCTCCCTATGAATATTATGAAGGTAAGGATGTTGTTGGTATTGATGCGGAAATCGGCGCAGCTTTGGCAGAAAAGCTGGGCATGAATTTTGAAATTCAGGATATGGATTTTGAGTCTATCATCCCTGCGGTAACAAGCGGCAAGGCAAGCATTGGTATGGCAGGCATGACAGTAACACCGGATCGTCAGAAGAGCGTTGATTTCTCTGATTCCTACGCAACAGGCGTGCAGGCAATCATCGTAAAGGAAGGCTCTGACATCAAAACCGTAGACGATTTGTTTGCAGAAGGCGCAAATCATAAAATCGGCGTACAGACAGGCACAACCGGTGACCTGTATACAACAGATGACATCGAAGGCGCAGGTCTGGGCAAGGTAGAACGTTTCCCTAAGGGCGCTGACGCAGTTCTGGCTTTGCAGCAGGGCAAGGTTGATTGTGTTGTTATTGATAACAACCCCGCAAAAGAATTTGTTGCGGCAAATGAAGGTCTGCAGATTTTGGATACCGAATATGCTGTGGAGGATTACGCAATCTGCTTGGCAAAGGATAGCCCTCTGACAGAAAAAATCAATACAGCATTGGCTGAATTGACAGCAGATGGTACTGTGCAGAAAATCATTGATAAATATATCAGTGCTAAATAATTTATGAAGCAGTCTTGATGTGATTTTTCAGGGGTGGCGGGAGTCACCCCTGTTTTATGGTTTTGCTTGAAAAATAAACAAGGGAGGTATGCTTGGAATGAGTTTTATGGAGAAATTTCAACACAATTTCATTGACGATGACCGTTGGAGATATCTGACCGATGGTCTAGCTGTGACGCTGAAGGTCACATTTTTTGCAGTGCTTCTGGGGATTGCCTTGGGTGTTGTGATTGCTATTATCCGTTCTACATACGATAAAAATAAAAGCTCTATGCGTGGTTTTGGCAAATTTGTGCTTTGCCTTTTGAATCTGATTTGTAAGGTTTATTTGACGATTATCCGTGGGACACCTGTTGTAGTACAGCTGATGATTATGTACTTTATTATTTTGGTTTCCTCCACGAATCAGGTGTTTGTTGCGGTGCTGGCGTTCGGGTTTAACTCCGCAGCCTATGTTGCGGAAATCTTCCGAAGCGGCATTATGTCTATTGATGAAGGGCAGTTTGAGGCAGGGCGCAGCCTTGGCTTTAACTATGTGCAGACCATGCGCTACATTATCATTCCGCAGGCGTTTAAAAATGTATTGCCTGCCTTGGCAAATGAATTTATTGTGCTGCTGAAGGAAACCTCTGTTGCCGGCTACGTTGGTCTGGTAGACCTGACAAAGGGCGGTGATATCATCCGCAGCCGTACCTATCAGGCATTCATGCCGCTGATTGGCGTTGCGATGATTTATCTGGTGATGGTAATGTTCTTCACATGGCTGGTAGGGATTCTGGAAAGGAGGTTGAGAAACAGTGAGCGCTAATGAAACCTTGATTAAAGTAGAAAATTTACAGAAATACTATAAGGGCGGTGCGATTAAGGCACTGGATGGTATCAATACGGAAATCAAAAAGGGCGAGGTTGTTGTTGTGATCGGGCCTTCCGGCTCCGGTAAGTCCACCTTTCTGCGTTGCTTAAATCTGCTGGAGGTGCCAACCGGCGGTCACATCCTTTTTGAAGGAACGGATATTACCGATGAAAAAACAAACATCAATATCCACCGTCAGAAAATGGGGATGGTGTTTCAGCATTTCAACCTTTTCCCTCACATGACAATTTTGAAAAACATGACGATTGCCCCTATAAAGCTGCTGAAAAAAAGTGAGGCAGAGGCAACCGCAAGAGCAATGGAGCTTTTGAAGCGTGTCGGCTTGGAGGATAGAGCAAATGCGTATCCCTCTCAGCTTTCCGGTGGGCAAAAGCAGCGTATTGCCATTGTGCGTGCACTCTGCATGGAGCCGGAGGTTATGCTGTTTGATGAGCCAACCTCCGCGCTCGATCCCGAAATGGTCGGCGAGGTATTGGATGTTATGAAGCAGCTTGCAAATGAAAACATGACAATGGTTGTGGTAACACATGAAATGGGCTTTGCAAAAGAAGTTGCAACCCGTGTGATGTTTATGGCAGATGGCAAGCAGGTGGAAGAGGGCAGACCTGAGAATATTTTTGAAAATCCTAAAAGTGAGCGTTTGCAGCAGTTCTTGGCAAAGGTGCTGTAAGAAAAGCAAAAGTGGAAAATCCTACAAAACATAGGACGTTCCACTTTTTTTGTGCTTATTTGTTTTTTTCGATATCATCGGCATCGAGCATGGGAATTTCCGCAGCGGCAAGGGCTTGTGCAAACATTCCCATTCCGCTGATGAGCCGTTTGGAAAAGGAGCCGTCATAAATTTCCTTGCAGGCACAGGAGGGACTGCGGGGCTGCAGAACCGCAAGGTCAATCTGCTCCGGTGCAAGCCGTTCCATTGTTTTTTTTACACCACGGCGGAAAAATGCAGTGACATCCTCCCCATTTTTATTGATTGCCTTTCCGTCTTTCAGCTCCACAGGAATACGGGGGATGGGTAATCCGCCTGCAACCTCGGGACAAACGGGAATCACTGTATGCCCCTCAATAAAATCCAATACGGCTTGGCTGCGGTTGTTTCCGCCGTTATATTTGCAATTCTGCCCCAAAAGGCATGCGCTGACTGCGATTTTCATAATGCTGTTCCTTTCTTAAAAGCAATCCAGATGTTTCTGTAATGTGTTGAAAAACAGGGAGAGATGATAGCCGTCCATGCAGGCGTGGCTGATAGTGAGCGTGAGGGGAAGGGTAAATGCGCCATCCGCCTCGGTATATTTCCCGAAGGTGAGAATCGGGAAAAGATTGGGCGAGCCGCTGTAATTGACGGGGCAATAGGCATCAAAGCTCAGCCAAGGCACGCAGGAGATGCAGAAGAAATTGGCAGGCTGTCCATCCTTGACCTTAATTCCTTTTTTGTCTTGATATTTTTTGGTATCTGCCAATAGGTTTTGATAGAAAACGTCAAAATCCGCATCATATTCACTCCATACATCCGAAAAGGTTTTGTCATCCTCGTGGAAAATGGTAAAATTCGCATTGAGATAGGAATAATAGCCTGCCTGTCCATCCTTGTCCACATTGGTACACATTTCGGGGATGGAGGCAATCAGCTGTCCGCACAAAGCGGCAAAGGCGGGAAAGAATTTCAGCCCTCGTTTTTTGGTTTCCGCTAAAAAATGGGTAACATCCATCCGCACTGTCATGCTGTTGACGGATTTGACAAAGCCCTTGGTGTAATATGCAAAATGGCTGCTTCTTGCCCAATCGGCAGGGTATTTTGTAAAGGTTGCCTCTTTCATTTCGGTATCATCCTTTCGGTTTAAGGTGTTTTTCGGTTTGTATCATAGAAAACCCCCTCGAAAGAGGGGGATGCCGCTTAATACTTTAATGTCACGGTTTTTGTTGTGCTGTTCCAGTCAAGCTGTGTGTTATTGATTTCCATTATGCTCATCCAATCTCTCAGGGAGACGAATACTCTGCCGTTTTTCATTTGTGCAGGCGTAGAAAGCGAGATGGTTTCTGTGCCTTTTTTATAAGAAACGGCATTGGGGGTAATCAGCACCAGCTTATTGTTTACATAGGTATAGGCTGCGTTTTGCTCGGGGCTCCATTTCACATTCTGTTCGGGATTGGAAACCGCAAGCAAAGCACGCAGAGGCAGCATGGTGTAGCCGTTGCTCAGATAGGGTGCAACATCGGCGGTATAGGAAGCCTCTCCGTTTTTCAGAATTTCGGTCTGTCCGATGGTCAACTGATATGTGTTGGATTCCGGCTGAGCGGGCTTGTCCGTTTTGGTTTCATCGGTCTTGGTTTCATCGGTTTTGGGTTCTTCCTTTGCAGTCTTGGTTTTTGCGACCAGCTGAACCCGATCATCAAAGGCGTCATAGGTTTCTGCATAATCAAGCCAATTTTCTCCCTGCTTAACAGAGGATTTTTTTGTAATCAATACGGTACGGGAATTGGCTTTTTTCATTGGAACTGTTACCTTTGCATCATCCTGCACACTGATGACGGGATTTCTGCCCTTGGCATTTTCCACATAAAGCACATGGCCTTCCGGATCTGCTGCAATTTCCACACGGTCATAGAAGCTGATGGGGCCTTGCTTTGCGTAAACGGAGCTGGAGGAATAGCTGTCGGTTTTGATTTTCAGTGTACCCTTGCCTTCAAATGCCAGCTCGCCTTCACAATAAATTGCATCACAATGATAGGAAAGTGCATTGATTTCATTATTGTCCCCTTTTATGTAAATCGTGCTTTCATCGGGCAGATAGATGGCAGCCTGTTCCTCCAATTTTCCCTTCTGCACAGTAACAGAAAAATTTTCCAGTGTTAAGGTTTGGCTGTTTGCAGACCAAGCCCATCCAACAGTAGCATCAGAGTTATCCGTTTTCATGTTGCGAAAGTCGAGGGAGTCTGTGATGTCCGCCGCAAAAACGGCAGTGGGGCAGGCGCCCAGCAAAACAGCGGCGGAAAGTAAGCCGCAGAGATATTTTTTGTTCATAGAGATTCCTCCTTTTTTGTTATGCCTTTAGTTTACCATGACTGCCGAAAAAAACCAATATGGCAAGCCTTAAATTTTTCTAAATGTTTGACGTTCAAACCATTCTTTTTGTTCCAAATTGTATTTGCAAAAGCAAAGGGCATCTGGTGTATTTTCCGAAAATATAGTATAATGGAGAATAAACTAAAATGGCGTAATTTATGTAAAAACGTGCCGCAAGGATAGAAACGGAGGATTGGCATGAAATATATCAAAGAATTAAGAGAGGGCGAAACTGTCATTGAGCATTATCTTTGCAAATCCAGAACAAGCATGAAATCCCGCAACGGAAAGACGTATCTTTCTTTAAAATTGCAGGATAAAACAGGCATTGTGGATGCAAAGGTTTGGGATATGAATAAGGATATCCAGAGCTTTCAGGAGAATGATTTTATCAAAATCGATGCGTTTGTTACGACGTTTAATAATGAACTGCAATTAAATGTAAAGCGGATTCGCCGCAGCAGAGAGGGCGAATATGATCCTGCGGATTTCATTCCCAGTACAGATAAAAACATTGACGAAATGTATACAAAGCTGATTGCTTATATCAAGACCATCCAAAGCCCTTATATCAAAAGGCTGTTGGAGGAAATCTTCTTAAAGCATCCTGTGATAAGCAAGGATTTTAAGTATCATTCTGCCGCAAAAACCATGCACCACAGCTTTCGTGGCGGCCTGGTGGAGCATACGCTTTCCGTTACACAGATTTGCGATTTCATGGCACCCCGCTATGAATTTGTAGACAGAGATATTTTGGTTGCCTGCGCTATGCTGCACGATGTGGGAAAAATTATGGAATTATCCGATTTTCCCGAAAATGATTATACCGACGAGGGACAGCTTTTGGGGCATATCTTTATGGGAGCGGAGCTGATTCGGGATACGGCTGCAAAAATTGATGGCTTTCCGCAGAAATTGGTTACATTGATGATGCACTGTATTCTTTCTCATCATGGCGAGCTGGAATATGGATCTCCAAAGGTGCCTGAAACCATTGAGGCGTTTCTTCTGCATTGTGCCGATAACATGGATGCAAAAACAAAAATGTTTGAGGAAATGATTGCCGCAGATAACACCCAAGGAAGCTGGGCGGGGTATCATCGTATGCTTGCAAGAAATATCCGTAAGAGTGATTATAAATGAGAGAGAGAGAAACAATTTCTGCGCATGAAATCAGCAAATATGATTATTGCCCGTATCAATGGTACTATGAGCGGCTTTATGGCAGAAAGGAGCTGCGGCGGCGTTATATGGAGAGAAATGAACGGCTGCATTTGGAGGATAGCCTGACTGCTAATTTTCGGAAAGGAGAGGCATATCACAGAAAAAGCTATCTTTTTCTGAGACTGCGGCGTGCTGCATGGAAGCTGGCGGTTTTGCTCTTTGCGGCAGCGGCAATCGGCGGATATGTATGGATAAAATATGGCGGAATGGGATAAGCGGCTGTGGCAAGCCCTGGAGCCTTTGGATTGGCTCTTTCTCGGCATAGTGGCTTTGCTTGTGCTTCTTTTGCTTTGCAAGCACGCAAGACCTGCACTGCGTAAAATGACCGCGAGGGATGAGGTGCGTGGATATGCACTGCTGTATGCCGATCAAAAGCAGGGAAGGGGTGCAAAGGAGGACTTCGGTAGGCTGCTGTATTCTGCAAAATATGATTTGCAGGGCAAGCCGGATTATGTGTTTTGCAGTCGCTTTTTCAAAAAAATTGTGCCTGTGGAACTGAAAAGCAGTCACATCGGAGAGGCAGAAGAACCGCACCACGGAGATTTGCTGCAGCTTGTGGCATATTTCTTGATTTTGGAGGATGTATACGGCAAAAAGCCGGCCTTTGGGCGTCTGGTGTATCAGGACTATATGTTTGAAATCAAGAATACGGCAAAAATTCGCAGGGAGGTGCTGACAATTGTGAAGGAAATGCGGGCTATGCTGCAAAGTGGTGTTGCAGAGCCAAAGCCAAGCTTCGCACATTGTCGCCCCTGTGTTTGCAATGGTACGGTCTGTCAGTTTTCTGAAACAGAAATAGAAATAGAAGGAGTAGAGTATGATTCCTGTTGAGAAGAATAAAACGTATGAAATAAAAATAGATGCAATGGGCAGTAATGGCGAGGGCATTGGACGCATTGACGGCTATACGGTCTTTGTGGAGGGTGCCTTGCCCGAGGAGCGCTGTCGAGTTTTGATTGTGAAAACAAGAAAGAACTTCGGCTATGGTAAGCTGTTGGAAATTTTGGTGCCTTCCCCTTCCCGCAGAGAGCCAAAATGTCCTGTTGCCAAGCAGTGCGGCGGCTGTCAGCTGCAGCATCTTTCTTATGAGGCACAGCTTGCATATAAAACAAAGGTTGTGCAGGATGATTTGGAGAGAATCGGCGGCATGCGTGATGTTGCGGTAAAGCATGCACTTGGCATGGCGGAGCCTTGGCGATATCGCAATAAGGCGCAGTTCCCTGTCGGCAAAGGAAGGGAGCATTGCTGTATAGGCTTTTATGCCAAACGCAGTCATCGCATTGTGGATACGGATTGCTGCTTTTTGCAGAATGAATGTAATGATGAAATCATTAAGATTGTGCGGGCGTTTTTGGACGAATATCAGATTCCGCCCTATGATGAGGAAACCCATCGTGGCTTGGTGCGTCATGTGTTGACTCGTATCGGCAGAAATAGCGGAGAAATTATGGTTTGTATCGTTATTAACGGGAAAAAGCTGCCTTATAGCGAGGTTTTGGTGGAACGCTTGCAGAAAATAGAGGGACTTGCTTCGGTTGTCTTGAATGTGAATCGAGAAAAAACAAACGTGATTTTGGGAAGTAAAATTATTACACTTTGGGGTAAGGCAACAATTACCGATTCCCTTGACGGAATTGATTTTGAAATCTCTCCGTTGTCCTTTTATCAGGTAAACCCTGCACAGACGGAGGTGCTGTATGCAAAGGCAGTAGAGCTGGCAGATTTGCAGGGAACTGAAACGGTGCTGGATTTGTACTGCGGCATTGGAACCATTTCGCTGTTCTTCGCAAGAAAGGCAAAGCAGGTTTTTGGTGTGGAAATTGTGCCGGAGGCGATTGCAGATGCAAAGGAAAATGCAAAGCGAAACGGCATTACAAATGCAACCTTTGCGGTTGGTGCTGCGGAAGAGGTGATTCCGAAATTGTATGAGGAAGAAGGGATTACCGCAGACGTTGTGGTGGTGGATCCGCCCAGAAAGGGCTGTGATGCACGCCTTTTGGAAACAATATTGCAGATTGCGCCGCAGAAGGTGGTCTATGTTTCCTGTAATCCTGCAACATTGGCAAGAGATTTGACGGTGCTTGCGGCAGGGGGCTATCGGGTGCAGGAGGTGCAGCCGGTGGACCAGTTCCCGCAGAGTATGCATGCGGAGACGGTAGTACTTTTGTCCAAACTCAACACCAAGCAGCATATCGAGGTGGAGTTGAATCTGGACGAGCTGGATTTGACATCGGCGG
>NZ_CAKQVD010000018.1 GCF_934277605.1 uncultured Anaerotignum sp. | reverse complement strand
TTGGATTTTACAACATTGATACCCGATGCGATGGAAGCCTCCTCATTGCCGCCGATGGCATAGAAGGAACGTCCCAATCGTGTCTGGTTCATAATATACGAAATGATAATCGTTGCCAAAACAGTAAAGATAACCGGAATGGGAACAGGGCCGATTTTCCCCTGTCCGACAACTGCATATTTCCCAATCTGCAAAATATTCTGCCCGGAGGTATACAGCAGTGCCAAGCCTCTTGCGGCCATCTGCGTTGCCAGTGTCACAATGAACGCAGGCAGAGCAAAGTTTGCAACAAACAATGCGTTAATCATGTTAAAGAGAACCGCAACACCGATGGAAACGGCAAACGCCACCGCCATAGAGCCGGTCGCCTTGTACGCACTGACGGAAAGCACACCCGAAAGGGCAAGCACCGCACCCGAGGATAAGTCCAGCAAGCCGGATACAATCAGCACCATTTCGCCGTAAGCCAGAATGGTTGCTACCGCCAACTGCACTGCAATATTGGTAATATTTCTGTGGCTCAAGAAATTGGGGTTCATCACAGAAGATACGATAATCAATACCAGCAGAACAAAGAAAATAGAAAATTTCTGCATTAACTCTCTTGATTTATTATTTTTCACTTTTGAGCTCCTCCTTCATTTATTCCTGAATAATGCTATGTGTCCCTGTTGCATAAACCATGATAGCCTCCTGAGAGAATTCCTCCCGCTTCAGCTCGCCTGCAATGTGGCCTTGGTTCATCACATAAATCCTGTCACACATACCAATCAGTTCGGGCAGCTCCGAGGAAACCATTACAACTGCTTTGCCTGCCTGTGCCACTTCCGTCATCAGTTTATAAATCTCAAATTTTGCACCTACGTCAATCCCTCTTGTAGGCTCGTCCAAAATCAGCACCTCAGGGTCACGCATCATCCATTTTGCCAAAAGCACCTTCTGCTGATTCCCGCCGGAAAGAGACTGAATCGGCGTTTCCTGTGTCGGTGTTTTCACGCTCATTTTATCAAAATATTTCGCAACCATTGCTTCTTCTTCTTTTCTGTGGCCTCGTCCGCCATAGAAGAACTTTTCCAGGGCCGCAAGGCTCGCATTTTCACGCACACTTCTCATGGGAATAATGCCGTAACGGCGGCGGTCCTCGGAAAGCATAACCATGCCCGCCTTGGTTGCATCGGAAACCCGCTTGATTTTCGCATCCTTGCCGTGTATCCTCACTGTACCGTTGTCAATCGGCTCCAAGCCGAACAGGCAGCGCATAACCTCTGTACGCCCTGCGCCGACCAAGCCCGCAAAGCCGACAATCTCGCCCTTTTTCACATGGAAGCTGACATCCTCAAACAGTTGTCCGCTCCGCAGGTTTTCCACCTCAAGTAAAGGCTCGCCCAACGCAATCTCCTCCTTGGGGTATACGTTTTCCATGCGGCGGCCAACCATCAGTGCGATAACCTCGTCAATGTTCGTGTCCGCAGCCCGCATACTCTTAACCACCGTGCCGTCACGGAATACCGTAATATCATCGGCAATGCGGAACACCTCGTCCATCTTGTGAGAGATATAAACAATGGCACAGCCCTTTGCCTTCAGCAGCTCAATTTTCTTGAACAGCAGCTCAACCTCCTTCTGCGTAATCGAGGAGGTCGGCTCATCCATCACAACGATAGACGCATCATTGGAAATGGCCTTCATAATCTCCAACATCTGAATATCGGAGGTTGTCAGTGTTTTCAGCTTGTCCGTCGCTTTGTAGGGCAAATGCTCCTCCTTCAGCAGCTTTTCGGTTTTTTCCCGCACCTCACGCCACTTCACTCTGCCCATCTTGTCTACGGGCAAGCGTCCCAAGAAGATATTTTCCTCAACGGACATTTCGGGAATATAGTTCAGCTCCTGCGCAATCATGGCAATCCCCAAGGACCTTGCCATAATAGGGTCCTTAATTTTCACCGAATTTCCATCCACAAAGATTTCGCCGGCGTCGGGTTTATAAATCCCGTTAATAATTTTCATCAATGTAGACTTGCCTGCACCGTTTTCGCCGCACAGTGCGTGTACAGTCCCTTTTCTGACTGTAAAGTCTATTTTATCCAAAGCCTTTACACCCGGAAAAGATTTTTCAATTTTTGAAACCCGAAGTTTGATGTCATCCCCCATAGGTTCCTCCCTTCCGTAATTACAGACCATAAAAAAAGCCCGTTTACTGTTTCATTTGCCTGCACTTTTTATGTAACCTTCTTTTTATGCACTTATCTGAGTTTAGTATATACTCAAAAGTGCCAAAGTGTCAAGATATTCAATGAAATCCTCTATTCAAATTGAATAAAATAAATCTGTCTTTCATAGACGGATAAATGCACTTTCTCTATAAACCGCCTATTCCGCTTGTCAAATATGTAACATTGCTTTCATAAAAGTACATCCGTCCGTTTCAGAAAAACACCCCGCCTGCTTCTAACGGATTTTCGCGAATTTTGTCTAAAATTCCCTCTCCCCTTTGTCCCTCTTTGCTCCTATTCTGCCCAAAAAAATCATTTCAAACACAAATCAAATTTTTTCCGCACAAAAAAAGATGCAAGGAAAATTTCCTCACATCCTTTTTGTAATAGGTCGTTTTCAAACCGCCTTCGACTTATAGTGTCCGCTTATCCCAGATACAACGCCAGCATCCCCAGCACCACAGAGGCCGTTACCAAAAGTCTTGCTGTCAAAGCGGTGTTTTTCCCCTTGCCGCAAAGCTGTACCAAAATCGCTACAACCGCCAAGGCACCAAAGCCCCAAGAAATCATTTGCTCCTTAATCTGATTGGTGGCATATCCTGTGGCTGTCATCCATGCGATCACCATGCCCCAAACTGCCATGCAGTAAAACACTGCCTTCTGTGCCCTCTCCCCTTTCAAAAGGAACAAAAGCACCAGCCCAATCACACTGACAATGCTCATCACCATAAATAAAATCAATAATAATCCTAATGCCATAACACATTCCTCACTTTCTTTTTTGCTTCTCCTTTTTCTTTTATGCACCTATCATAGCATAAGCTTCTGAAGAATTCGTGCAGGAAATTCTAAAGATTTCTGAAGAATTCTGAAGAAATTGTGTCACCCAAAGGAATCAAACACCCCTTGTAATCGGCAAGCGAATTTCAATTTCAAACGCCTGCTCCGTAGCCGAAACCGCCACACTGCCGCCATAGCCCTCGGCAATCCTGCGGATGCTCTCCAGCCCGATTTTGTTGCTTTCCCTTGTCTGCTCCGTCTGCCCCACCGCATTTTTCTGCAAAATCCGCAGGCTGTCCCCCTCCGTCTCTATCCGTAGGAACACCACCTGCTCTGCGTCCGCATATTTTTCCACATTGGAGGAAAGGTTGTCAAAAATCCGCAAAATCTCCTGCATATCCCACTCCGCCTGAAAATCTGCGCACTCCTCCAAGGAGGTCTCACAGGAAAATCGCTCCTCCAAAACCTCCTCCCATTCCCCGGCCAGCTGCTCCATCAAAAGCCTGCCGTTTTCCACCAAAGCAGGCATTCTTCTGCTGCTTTCCAACAGCCTGTCCGTCATGCCCTTCATCTGCTGTGCCTTTTTTCGCACCAAGGAAAAATATTCCTTCATCTCTGCGTCCTCCGCCCCTTCCTTTTGGCTCATATAATCGGTATAGGATAAAATCGCCGTCAATGGCGTGCGAATGTCATGGGAAAGGTCACGAATCATCCGCTCCCGCTCCTCCTGTAAGGCACTCTCCTGCTGCCGCAGCCGCCGCTCCGTTTCCGAAAGAAAATTGATATGCTCTGCCAGCTCCGTCAGCTCATTCGCCTCCCGAATCGCAATGGTATTTTCTAAACGGTGGGTGCGCAGTGCATCCACCCCCTGTATAATCTCCCGCAGATATGCCAGCTTTTGCCCCAAAAGGAACAAAAAAAGCACCAAAAATAAAATCACAGCAGAAAGCAGGCTAATGCTGCGAATCCATGTCTGCAAGCTCAGCCATTGCCCCTCCGAAAGCCGCACACCTCTCTCCGCATAATATGTCTCGGAAATGGCATTGGCAGTCAGGTATAAAAAGCCCCAGAAAAATAACGAAATCAAGGCCGTAATCAGCAGCAGCTCCAAAATCTCTCCGGAAAGGCGTTTTGTTTTTCTTTGTCCGTCATTCCTCAACATAATACCCCCGTCCCCAAGCCGTCTTGATATATTTCGGGTTTCTGGAGGAATCCCCAAGCTTTTTGCGAAGATTCTTGATATGCACCATAATGGCACTGTCGCTCACAGCCTCCTCTCCCCAAATGCTTTGGTAAATGTTCTCCAAGGAATAAATCTTCTTTTTGTGCGTCACCAGCAGCTCCAAAATCTGAAATTCCGTATAGGTCAGCGGAATCATCTCTCCTTGGCGGGAAACCGTGCGGCTCTCCGGGTCCAAAATCAAATCCGCAAAGGAAATCCTCTTTTCTGCCGCAGTTGCCCTTGTTCCGCCGCTGCGCCGCAAAATTGCCTTTATCCGCATCAAAAGCTCCATGTTGGAAAACGGCTTCACGATATAATCGTCTGCCCCCACAGAAAAGCCCATCACCTTGTCGGATTCCGTCGAATATGCCGTCAGAAAAATAATCGGTGCCCCAAACTGCTTGCGAATCTCCGCCGCCGCAGGAAACCCCGAAAGCACAGGCATGTTCACATCCAGAATATATAAATCGACCTCCTCTGCCGCCTTCGCAAGTGCCTCCGCTCCGTCAGCGGCAGTCAAAACCGCATATCCCTCGCCCTCCAGCAACAGCCGTAAAATCTCCCGAATTTCCTTCTCGTCATCTGCAATCAAAATACAATGCTTTCCATCCTTCATACACTCACCTCTTTTTCTCCAGTATAACATAAGGACGGCAAGCCTAAAAGGAAAAGCCGCCGTCCTCAAACGATTTTTTATTCTTCTGTTTTTGCAGAAGCTTCTGTTTCTGTCTGCTTTTTCTGCTTTCTGCCCTTTTTCAGCTTCACAGCACCGAAAACCGCAACAACCGCCGCAATGCCTGCCATGCAGACAAACAGCAGTGTCTTTTTCGCTGCACCCTCATAGCTGATGCAAAGCGTCCCCTCTGTGCCGTCTATCGTGCAGATAACGTATTTCCCACGGGCCTTCGTGTCCAACTCCTTCCAGCTCTCGCCGTCCCTCTGCCAAACGGAAACCTTCTCCTTGTCCTCGTTCAGCAGGCGCAGGGTGGTTGCCTTCATGTCCTCCGGCTCTCTGTCATCCAGAATCACATCATACACAACCGTATCGCCCCTTGCCTCTGTCGGCGGTGTCTCCTCCGCATTGGCAAAAATGTGCAGCTCCGCCTCATCGGTAAAGTTGCCCTCTGCCAGTGCCAGCGACATCTTGCCGCTCTCGTTCTTCTCCACACTGGAAACCACCGTCACATACGGCGTGTAAACACATTCCACCTCAATGTCGCCCTGCACCGTATCAGTCTCAAAGTCTGCCCAAGTGCCAAAGCTGCCCTTCTTATCGGGAATCTCCGGCAGCTTGATTCGTGCCGTCTCCATCCCATAGGGTACCTCCTCGGTTTCCACCGTCTTGCCGTCTGCCACAAAGCTTACGGTAAAGCTGATAAACCGCTTGGGAATCCCGTCCAGTGCCGTCATCTCCTCATAGGAAATCGGCTCTGCCTTGCCTGCATAGCTAATGCCGTCTATCGCACCCAAGTCCTGCTCTGCATAATAATTGCCACGCAGCTTGTCGGTTTTCTCAGCCGCCCCAAGCACAACGCCGAGCCTTTCATCGCCGTCCACCAACGCAATCGCACAGGAATCATAGACGTTTCCGCCCTTGCCCGCAATGCCGCCGATATATTGTCCGCCGCTCATGCTGCCCTTGGCATAGCTGCTGCGAATCGTGCCTTGGCTGTAGCCCGCAATGCCGCCGACATAATTGCCCGTTGTGCTTTCTGCCGCCGCATAATTTTCACAACGATACACCGTTCCGCTTTCCGCATAGCCCACCACGCCGCCGACGCAGTCCTTTTTGCCTGTAATTTTCCCCTCATTGATACAATCCTGCAAAATCACCTTCATACGATAGGTAAACTGCAAGCTTTTCGGACGCTCGATTTCATCCTCCGGATCCATCGCCAAATCAATCGACATCGCACCTGCAATGCCGCCTGCATTGCGGTCGCCCTCCACCCTGCCGTAATTGTGGCTGCCCGCAATCTTGCCCTGCTTGGTGCGGCTGATGTCCTCGTCGGAAACGTCAATGAAAATATCATCCGCATCCGTTCCGTCCCGCAAATCCTCAATCTCATCAAACAGCAGATTCATAATTTTCCGGAATTGGTCATTCATGCTGCGGATATCGGAAGTAAGGGTTTTTCTGCCGCTTTGCAGTGCATTGCGCAGTCCCTTCAAATCCTCCGAAATATCCCCCATGGAATCAAATAGAGCATCACTCGAAGTGCGGAAGTCATCCCCCAGCTTCACAAAGGTCATGGGGTCCTCCTCCGCCAAATCCGAAAGAATGCTGTTCATCTCACGCATGGCATCCGCAATGCTTTCCGTTGTATCGGAAAGTGCATCTGTGGCATCCTCCAAACGACGGATGACCTTTTGCAGCCGTTTCTGCACAATGTCCGCCGCATCCTTCAGCTCCTCCAGCAAATGCACCAAAAGCTTTGCCAGCTCCTTCTGCTCCTCGGCAAAGCGCTGCTGCAGGGGAAGCATCTCCTGCAGGGTATCACGCATCTGTGTCAACACAGCCAAGGCCTTCGCCTTGTCGCCTGCCACAATGGCGTCCTGCAGCTCCTTCTCCTCCTGCAAAAGCGTTTCCGCCTTCTGCAAAAGCTGTTTTTGCGTGCGCTGCATTTTTTCAAGCTGCACCGCAATGTCATCTAAGCCCTCCACCTCAGGCAAATCCTTCTTCAATGGTGCCAAGGCATCTGTCATATCCTCCAGATTTTCGCCCAAGTCCCCAATGCCGTCCGCAATATCCTCCATCGGATTCTCCAGCTTCCTCATCGTATCGGAAAGCAGTGCCGTCCAAGTGTTGATTTCGTCAATATTCTCGTCCGCAAAATCATTCAGCCGATTTTTCACATCCTTTGCACGGTCTCTCGCCGTCTCGGAATGGGCAGACATCCCGTTTAAATAAACCTCAACGTCATCCCCCAAGCCGTTCGCATCATTCAGCAGTTGGTCAGCCATGTCATGCAGAATATCCAGATTGTCACGCACCTCGTCCAATCTGTCCGCAGAGGTGTTTAGCCAAAGATACGGCTCCGCCTGCCCGACAATTCCGCCGATATCCTTTCTGCCATGCACCTCTGCGTTGTTCTCACAGCCCAGCAGATAGCCCGATTGTCTGCCTGCCACGCCGCCAATGTTATACCCAACGTGCGGATAGCCGACCTCGCCATAGTTTTTGCAGCCCTGCACCACACCGTCACTAAAGCCGACCACGCCGCCAATGTCCGTGTAGGTCAGGGTGCCTCTCTCCGTTTCCTCCTTGGAAATCCTGTATTCTTCCAAAATAGCCGCCGCATCCGTATCCAAATCCGTCAACGCCTGCTTTTTTTCCTCATATTCCGTATTCACATCCGCCGTATTCTTGCATTCCGCCAAAAAGCCGGTGTTTTCGCCCGCAATGCCGCCAACGGAAATCTCACCGTGAATCTCGCCGGAAACACTGCATCCACGCACCTCACCGGTGTTCTTGCCAACAATGCCGCCAACGGTATCCTTGCCCTCCACTGTGCCGTCAAAGCTGCACTGTAAAATCGTGCCGTTGTTTTCGCCCGCAATGCCGCCAATGCTGCTTCTGCTGCCGCCGGGTGTCACACTGCCCTCCACCTTCAGGTTCTTCACAACGCCCTGTGCCGCAATATAACGGAACAGCCCCATCTGAGAGCCGTACTGCTCCAAGCGCAAGCCGGAAATCGTATGCCCGTTGCCCTCAAAGGTACCGCTGAAAATCGGAATCGATGAAAAGGTCGCTCGCCCCAAGTCAATATCCTCTGCCAGAACAACCGTTTTCCCGACAGACCAGCTGTCCAAGGTGCAATTTTTCGCAAAGCGGAGAAAGTCCTTTTTTGTGGAAATCGTCACCGTATTCGCCGCATAAATATCCACGGGAACACTGCCGCAAAGCAGCACCGCCGCCGCCAAAACGGCAATTCCTCTTTTGAATCCGTTACGCACCCTCTGCCGCCTCCTTTCCGCTCGGTAGCCTTCCTTCTTTTTCCTCCTTCTTTTCCTTTCTCTCCGGCTTTTTAAAGGAGGTCTTATCAATGATAAAATCGCCCAACAGCAATAGCTGCGGCAAAATACCCATTACCAAGAAAATAGAAAGCAATGTCCCTCGGCCTAAGCAAATGCCAATGCCGGAAATCGCCCCGTCGGAAGAAAGGAAGCCAATCGCCGTCCCTGCCGCCGCCAGAATACTGCCCGAGGTAAAGATGGTCGGGAATGCCAGCTCCAAGGATTCCTTCATGGCATCAATCTTCGGCATTTTCTGCCGCAGCTCCATATATCTGTTTGTAATCACAATCGCATAGTCAATGTTCGCACCCATCTGAATCGAGCTGACCACCAGATAGCTCATAAAGAAAATCGGTGTTCCCTTCAGTGTCGGATAGGTAAAGTTCATCCAAACGCTGCCTTGGATAACCAAAATCAAAATAAAGGGAATCCCTGCCGATTGGAATGTCAAAAACAGCACAATCATAACAAACACAATGGAAAGAATACTGATTAAGGTATTGTCCTCACCAAAGGTTGCGGAAAGGTCAAAGTTGCTTGTCGCATTGCCGACCAAAAGCACATCCTCGCCGTAATATTTCTGTGCCGTCTCTCTTGCCTTGTCCAAGAAGGCAAAGGTCTCCTCGCTCTCCTCGGAAACATTCAAATCCATAACCAAACGGCTGTATTTCCCGCTGTTTAGCTGGTCCTTCCCGTCCGTCAGCTCGTCATATAAATCGTCTAAGTCCTTCTGCTGCTCCGCATCCAGCGAAACCGCACCGTCCTGCACCTCATCATAAATAAATTCAAACATATCAATCAAGGGAACGCCATAATGGTCAATCCCCCCCACAATATGTCCGTATTCCTCTTGGTCAACCGCATAAGCCGTGTAAAGCAAATCCACCAGCTCAATGTCAATATCGGCAAATTCCGCCAATTCCCTTGGTGTCATTTTGTCCCCCAGGTGCAGTGCTTCGCCGTCCTTTTCCTCCGCCTCTGTGGTTGCAAGGCTCGTCACGGTGTCCACCTCAGGCATATCCTCCAGCTCCTCCGCAAGCTGCTGCTCCTTTTCATAATCCCCACCGGGTATCAGCAGTGCCAGCACATTCGAGGCGGTAAAGGTGTCGCTGATTTTCTCCTCCGCAATCTGCGAATCATTCTTCGTGAAGGTTGTCAAATGCTCATAGCTGTATACATACGGACAATTCTGAGAAACCAAGAACGAAGCAACCAGACATACCACAAAAATAATCGGTGTCACATAGCGCAGACGGATAACCAAATTCGTAAAGCCTGTAATCTTCGGCACAAAATTCCTGTGGTGCGTGCTGTCGATTTTTCTGCTAAAGGAATAAAGCAGTCCCGGCATCAGCGTGAATACAGAAAGAATACTCAAAATAATTGCCTTAATCAGCACCACGCTCATGTCCATCCCGATTTGGAAGTGCATAAATGCCATCGCCGCCAAGCCGGAAAGCGTTGTCATGCAGCTTCCGGAAATTTCGGGAATCGCCTTGCAAAGTGCCGCAACCACTGCATCCATCGCATCGCTATGCTCTCTCTCCTCCATATACCTGTGGCATAGAATAATGGCATAGTCAATCGCCAAGGCAAGCTGCAGCACAATCGCAATGGAATCCGAAACAAAGGAAATCTCCCCAAACATGAAGTTGCTCCCTTTGTTCAGGATAGCCGCCGCACCAAAGGTCAAAATCAAAACAGGCACCTCCATGTAGGTGCGGGAGGTAAACAAAAGCACCGCCAGAATAATCACGCAGGTCAGCACCATAACAATATTGATTTCCTTCGCAATGGTTTCCGCCTTTGTGTTGCCCAGCTCTGCGGAAATATAGGCATCATAATCCTGCATCTGCGTTTCAATTTCATGCAGGGAGGTTTCGCAAAGCGGATCATCGTTCTCTCCGTCAAAGGTAACGGAAAACAACGCCGCCCCGTCCACATAATGCTTCGTCGTATCATCAAAGGTAATCGACTTTACCCCGTCAATCTCCTCAAGGCTGTCCCGTAAAAGCTCCGCATCGGTATAAGAAATATTATCCACCATAACCTCTGCCGTTGCATAGGTAATAAATTCCTCGTCCATCCGCTTCAGTCCACGGCTCGTTTCCGTGTCATCCGCCAGATAGTCCGTCAGCGTGTTGTCTACCGAAACCCATCCCGCCGAAAAACAGCAGAAAATCGCCAACAAAATATAAATCAAATAAATCGCCTTTCGTTTTTCTACAATAAAACGGGCGATACTCTCCAGCTTATTCTTCTTTTTTCCATGCTCTTTCGTCACATAAATCCCTCCGAATTTATCGAAATCTTTGAGAAAGTGCCTGCATTTCTGCAATCCGATACTTTACATAAGTAATTTAACGCATTTTTATTTCTCCGTCAATATATTTGACCGTATTTGTATGCTTTCCTTCTATTTTTTTACAAATTCCTTCTCCCAAGCCCTGCCATCCTTTTCCACCCATTTCCATAAAAAAAATCCCCAAAACACATGGTTTTGAGGATTTCTGTAAATTCCTTCGGATACACCCAATTATCTCTTGGAGAACTGAGGTGCACGTCTTGCTGCTTTGAGACCTGGCTTCTTTCTTTCTTTCATACGAGGGTCTCTTGTCAGGAAGCCTGCTTTTTTCAGAGAAGGTCTGTAATCAGCGTCTGCCTGAAGCAATGCTCTGGAGATGCCGTGTCTGATTGCGCCTGCCTGGCCTGTGAAGCCGCCGCCGCAAACATTTACCATAACATCAAATTTTGCGCCTGTTTCTGTCAATTCCAGAGGCTGACGAACGATCAGTTTCAGTGTTTCCAGACCGAAATATTCGTCGATGTCTCTTTTGTTGATTGTAATTTTACCGTTGCCGGGTACCAGGTATACTCGAGCTACGGAAGATTTTCTTCTGCCTGTGCCGTAATATCTAGCTGCTGCCATTATGCTTTCCTCCTTCGATTAGAATTTAAATTCCAGTGTTTCGGGTTTCTGTGCTGCGTGAGGGTGTTCTGCGCCTGCATAAACGTGCAGCTTGCCGAACATTCTTCTGCCCAGAGCGTTTTTAGGAAGCATACCTTTTACAGCGTGCTCGATAACTCTTTCGGGGTGTGTTTCCAGCATTTTGTCCAGTCTTGTTTCTTTCAGACCGCCTGTCCAACCGGAGTGATGACGGTACATTTTCTGTTCCAGCTTTTTGCCTGTAACAGCAACTTTTTCTGCATTCACAATGATAACATAGTCGCCCATGTCAACATTGGGTGCATACTGAGGCTTGTTTTTCCCTCTCAGAATAGATGCAACTTCGGAAGCCAGACGGCCCAGTGTTACGCCTTCAGCGTCAATCACGTACCACTTTTTAACGATGTCCGCTTCTTTAGCGATGTAAGTAGTTCTCATGGTTTTTACCTCCTGTCATATTATTTTGTTTGACCCGTTGACTTCGCCGCACCGCAGGAACGATGCAGTCGATCTCCATTATGCGGAGCTGTCCGCATAACTTATTGGGTCCCACCTTGAGAAACATATATTTAAAGCTGTTTTCAGCCTTAAAATCACATTAACAGCCCTTATATTATAATCTTGTATACACTTCCTGTCAAGCATTTTTTCACTAAAATATCAATTTCCCGCCGCCCGCTCATAAAAAATCTCCAGCAGTGTCAAGCCCTGCGGCTCTGCGGTCTGTCCTGCGGCTCTGCGGTCTTTTCCGGCAATAATCCCTGCCACCGCCTCTGCCGGCAGTCTTCCCATGCCGACTGCCAACAGCGTTCCTGCCAAAATCCGCACCATGTTGTAAAGGAAGCCATCCCCCGTCACAAGCACCCGCACACATTCCCCCTCCTTTTCCACATGGCAGTCAAAAATCGTCCGCACCGTTGTGGAAACCTGTGCGCCCGCCGCACAAAAGGCAGCAAAATCATGCGTGCCGAGAAAGGCGCTCGCCGCCTCGTTCATTTTCTCAATATCCAGCGGCTTTTGCACATAAGCGGAATAGAGCCTCTCCTTCGGATTCTTAACAGGGGCGTTCCAAAAACGGTATTCGTATGTCTTTTTCACGCAGTCAAAGCGGGGATGAAAGTCTGCGGCAACCTCCTCCGCCCTCGTCACCACAATGTCCGCAGGCAAAAAGGAGCGAATCGCCAAAGGGATTTTCTCCGCCGGAATCGTAGCCTCCACATCAATCACCGCACGCTGTCCCAAGGCATGCACGCCGGCATCCGTTCTGCTTGCCCCAATGCACGCTAACGTCGGGCTGCGAAAAAGCTGCCGCAAGGCCTTCGTCAGCTCGCCCTCCACAGTCAGCACCGCCTCGTCCTTCTGCTTTTGCCAGCCGGAATATTGCGTACCATCGTATGCGATTGTCAATAAAATCCGTTTCATCAATCCTATTCTCCTTTTTATGCCCAAGGCGCAAAGCTCCACAGCACCGCAAACAGAATCGCTGGCAGCAAATTCGCTACCTTCACCTTTTTGCCCCAGACCATGTTTACTCCGACACAGAACAGCAGCACTGAGCCGACAAAGGAAAGATTCGACAATGCCGCCTCTGTCATAAAGGGCTCAATCAGCCTTGCCAGAAGCGTCACCAGTCCCTGAAAAATCCCGACAGGAATCACAGAAAGGATGCACCCCTTTCCCATCGAAGCCGTCATGATAAATACAAAAATCAAATCTAGGATTGCCTTTGCCGCCAGAATACTGTAATCGCCGTAAATCCCGTCCTGAATCGCCCCGACCACTGCCATTGCGCCGATGCAGACCGTCAGCGATGTCGTTACAAAGGCATCCACAAAGGCATTATCCCCGTTGCTGCCGGTTTTCTTTTTCAGCCAGACACCGAGCTGCTCCATCTTTTTCTCAATATTCATCCATTCGCCTGCCAAAGCACCAACCGCCATGGTAATAATCAGCATCATAGAGCCGCCGCTGGCAAGCCCTCCATCCGTAATCGAAAGCATCTGCTCCATTGTGCCGCCAATGCCAAGCATCAGCACACAAATCCCAACAGCAATCATAAGGATATCCTGATAGCGCACCTTCACGCTTCGTCCCAGAAACAGCCCCAGCAGGCCACCAATGATAATTGCGCCAACATTGATAAGTGTTCCCAAACCAATCATGCTTTCCCCCTTTTCTTTTGTATTTTTTTGAAAAAACACCCTCCGATTGGAGAGTGTTTCTTCCTTAAAAAATAAATGGTACAGCCTTCGCCGCAAACCGCAGCCCGATAATCACCACTGCATAAACCGCAGTCATCACTGCCGCACGATAATCGCTGCTTTTCATCGTCATCACGTTCATTCTTGTGCGATGCTCGTCGCCATGGTAGCATCTGGCCTCCATCGCCATCGCAAGCTCCTCGGCTCTGCGGAAAGCAGAAATAAACAACGGCACCAAAATGGGAATCAGAGACTTTGCCTTCTGAATCAAGTTCCCCGTATCAAAATCGGCACCTCTCGCCTGCTGTGCCTTCATAATTTTATCCGTTTCATCCAGCAATGTCGGGATAAAACGCAGTGCAATCGTCATCATCATCGCAATTTCATGTGCAGGCACACCGATTTTCTTAAAGGGCTTCAAAATATATTCAATCGCATCTGTGAGCTGAATGGGCGTTGTTGTCAATGTCAGCAAGGAAGAGCCGACAATCAACAGCACCAGACGCACGCACATTTTGATTGCCAAAAGCACGCCCTCCATCGTTACCTTCAAAAAGCCGACACGCAGCAGCACATGCTCGCCCTGTGTCATAAATAGGTTGATAATCACCGTAAAGAGTATAATAATGATAATACTCTTCAGCCCTCGTGTCATAAACTTAAACGGCACCTTGGAGGCCTTTATCATCAGTCCCATGCAGGCAATCACAAAAACATAGCCCACAAAGGTATTTACCAAAAACAAGGTCACAATAAAAACAAAGGTAATGATCAATTTCAGCCTTGCGTCCATTCTGTGAACGGAGGATTCCGCAGGATAATATTGACCGATTGTAATATCTCTAATCATTTCTTCACCTGCTTTACCAATTTCAACAAGGCATCCCTTGCCTCCTCTATCGTATAAATATCCGTCGGCACATCATAGCCCTTTTCCTTCAGCTGTGCAAAAACATAGCTCACCTGCGGCGCCGCCAGTCCCATCTGCTCCAGCTCCATCGGATGAGAGAAAATTTCTCTCGGCGTGCCGGTCATGGCAACCTGTCCCTTGTGCATCACAATAATGCGGTCTGCCAGCTTCGCAACGTCCTCCATGCTGTGGCTAACCAGTATAACCGTAATGCCTCTTTCCTCATGCAGCTTATGGATGGCAGCCAAAATTTCATCTCTGCCCTTGGGGTCCAATCCCGCCGTCGGCTCGTCCAAAATCAGCACCTCAGGGTTCATTGCCAAAACGCCCGCAATCGCCACACGGCGCTTCTGTCCACCCGAAAGCTCAAACGGGGATTTTTCGTAAAGCTCTGCGCTGATGCCGACAATATCCAATGCCGCAACCACGCTTTCGTGAATCTGCTCCGTAGACCAGCCCAAATTGGTCGGTCCAAACGCAACATCCTTGTATACCGTCATTTCAAAAAGCTGATACTCCGGGTACTGAAACGCCAACCCAATCCGTCTGCGTACCTCCTTCAGCTTTGTCTTATCCTTGTGGATATTTTCGCCGTCCAGCAAAATCTCCCCCGCAGAAGGCGAAATAATGCCGTTCAAATGCTGAATCAAGGTGGATTTTCCCGAGCCGGTATGCCCGATTAAGCCGATAAATTCGCCTGTCCGAATCTCAATCGTCACATCGTTCAGTGCCACTTTCTCAAAGGTAGTGCCCTCGTTGTAAACGTGTGTCAAATGATTTAATTGTATTGACATAATGCACCTACCATTTCTTCGACCGTTAAAATATCTGCGGGCAGGTCGATTCCCTCTTTTCGCAGCAGATAAGTAACCTCTGTCACCTGCGGAACATCCAAGCCGTATTCCTTCAGCTTGTCCACCTGCACGAAAATTTCTCTCGGTGTCCCCTGCATCACAAGGTCGCCGTCATCAATCACATAAACTCTGTCGCCACGCACCGCCTCATCCATGTAGTGCGTAATCAGTATAATCGTAATGCCCTCCTCCTTGTTCAAGCGCTCAATGGTTTCCATCACATCTCTGCGCCCAATCGGGTCAAGCATTGCCGTAGGCTCGTCCAAAACGATACAATCAGGCTTCATGGCTAAAACGCCTGCAATGGCAATTCTCTGCTTTTGCCCGCCGGAAAGCTTGGAAGGTGTATACGTTGCAAATTCCCTCATGCGCACCGCATCCAGGGCCTCATCCACACGCATACGGATTTCCGCAGCCGGCACCCCCATATTCTCAGGGCCGAAGGCAATGTCCTCCTCCACCACAGTCGCAACCAACTGGTTATCGGGGTTCTGGAACACCATGCCTGCCGTCTGGCGAATCTCCCACACAAGACCTTCCTCCTGCGTGTTCATCCCCTTCACCCATAAGGTGCCACCTGTGGGCTGCAGCAGTGCATTGATGTGCTTTGCAAGCGTGGACTTACCGGAGCCGTTATGCCCCAGCACCACAACAAATTCCCCTTTTTCAATCTCAATATTCACGTTTTTCAACGCCGAAACCCTATGCTCCTCTGTGCCATGGTCTGTTTCCATGATTTTTGTATATTCGTAGGTCAGACCTTCCGCCTTCACCATTTTCATATTTTCACCTATTTCCATAGCGAATCCTCGCCTCATAAAGTCTATGGCACAAATGCTCACAGCTATGGCTATGATACGGTTTTTTCAGCTAAAAGTCAATAGAATCCCACCAATTCGGCACGATTCTCAAAAATTGTACCCCTGCAATTCTCTGATTTTTTCCTCAAAATAAAAAAGAGACTCGCATATTAGCAAGTCTCTGATTTTTTTCGGAATCGTTTAAAATTAAACCAGTTCCAGAATAACTTCCATAGCGCCGTCGCCTTTTCTTGCGCCCAGCTTCACAATTCTTGTGTAACCGCCGTTTCTGCCGGCATATTTGGGAGCAATTTCGTCGAACATCTTAGCAGCCATGTCAACCTTCTTTGTGTTCTTTCTTACTGCCTTGCCGTCAGCAGGAACCTCTGTTACGGGGTACAGGTAAGAGAGAATGGTTCTTCTTGCAACCAATCTGGAAGGCTTATCCTTCTTGATTGTTTTCTGAACTTCGTCATAAACAGTTACTTTCTTGCCGTTTACAACTTCCTTCACACGTTTGCCGTTTGCATCTTTCTTTGCAACCTTAGCTGCTACTGTAACCTCTTCAAAGTTATCCTTTTCCTTCACAGCCAGTGTGATCAGCTTTTCAGCGATTCTCTTAACTTCCTTCGCTCTTGTTTCTGTTGTTTTAATCTTGCCGTGATACAGCAGATTTGTTACCTGGTTTCTCAGCAGAGCTTTTCTCTGGGGTGTTGTTTTGCCAAGTTTTCTATAACCGGATGCGTGCATGGTTAAATCCTCCTCATGGATACCCGTCTGACTGAGCCCGCCCTCACTACTCTTCGGTCTTATGTGAGGCCGTAATCAAACGGTAAATAATAGTTACTGTGACGAAGCTTATTCGTCACTGGGCTTCAGGGAAAGACCCAGTTCCGCCATTTTATTCAATACTTCCTCCAAGGACTTGCGTCCAAGGTTTCTAACCTTCATCATTTCGTCCTCTGTCTTGTTTGCCAAGTCCTCCACCGTGTTAATGCCGGCACGTTTCAGGCAGTTGTAAGAACGTACGGAAAGATCCAGCTCCTCAATGCTCATTTCCAGAACCTTTTCCTTCTTACCTTCTTCTTTTTCCACCATAATGGAAGCATCCTTAGCGTTATCAGACAAATCAATGAACAGGTTCAGGTGTTCATTCAGGATCTTCGCGCCGAAACTTACAGCGTCATCGGGTGCGATTGTTCCGTTTGTCCAAACCTCCAGAGACAGCTTGTCATAGTCAGTAATCTGACCGACACGGGTATTCTCCACCAAGAAGTTTACTCTTGTAACAGGTGTGAAAATACTGTCCACCGGAAGCATACCGATTGGCTGATCGTCTTTTTTGTTTTTGTCTGCACCAACATAGCCGCGGCCCTTGTTGATTGTGATCTCCATATACAGCTTGCTTGCCGCACCGCCGGAAAGTGTTGCGATATGATGCTCGGGGTTCAAAATTTCAATATCGCTGTCGCATTTGATATCGGAACCCTTTACTTCACCTTCGCCCTCCACGTCAATGTAGGCAATCTTAGGCTCGTTGCCTTCGCTTGTATTTTTGATCGCAAGACCTTTCAAATTCAGAATGATTTCTGTAACGTCTTCTTTTACGCCGGGAATCACGCTAAATTCATGAAGTACACCATCAATTTTCACATTGCTTACTGCAGCGCCGGGCAGAGAGGACAGCAGGATTCTTCTCAAGGAATTACCCAGAGTTGTACCATAGCCTCTTTCCAGGGGTTCTACAACAAACTTACCGTATGTGCCATCGGGTGCCATTTCAGCAATTTCAATGCGAGGTTTTTCAAATTCAAACACTCGTTCAAACCTCCCTTTTTTATGATAGAGTGCCGCAGGGCAAAAAACCCCACGGCGTTACCTTTGACTTCTCTACACAATCGATGATTATTTGGAGTACAATTCGACAATCAGTGTTTCTTCAACAGGAACATCAATCTGTACTCTTGTGGGCTTAGCCACAACTGTGCCGCTCAGTGCATCGTGGTTAGCGGACAGCCATTCAGGAACCATTCTTGCGCCTGTTGCGTCCAGAACGTCTTTGTATCTCTGAATTGTTTTGTATTTTTCCTTCACTTCGATGACATCGCCAACCTTAACCTGGTAGGAAGGGATATCCACTGCCTTGCCGTTTACTGTAACGTGTTTGTGACGAACAATCTGTCTTGCTTCTTTTCTTGTTCTGCCGTAGCCCAGTCTGAACATTACGTTGTCCAGTCTCATTTCCAGCAGCATCAGCAGGTTTTCGCCGGGGATGCCTTCTTTTTTGGCAATCTTTTCAGCCTGTGCGTAGTAACCTCTGAACTGTTTTTCCAGTACGCCGTAGATGAATTTTGCTTTCTGCTTTTCTCTCATCTGCAGGCCGTATTCGGACATTTTCTTGTTTGCTCTCTGATTCTGTCTTTTAGATTTTTTATCAATACCCAGATAGATGGGATCCAGGTTCAGGGATCTGCATCTTTTCAGTACGGGAACTCTATCTCTTGCCATTGATCTACACCTCCTAATATTAGGTTATACTCTTCTGCGTTTGGGGGGTCTGCAACCGTTGTGAGGAACGGGTGTAACGTCTTTGATGAGTGTTACATCCAAGCCTGCTGCCTGCAGGGCACGGATTGCAGCTTCACGACCACTGCCGGGGCCCTTAACGAAAACCTCGATTGTTTTCAGGCCATAATCGGAAGCAGCCTTTGCAGCTGTATCTGCAGCCATCTGTGCTGCGTAGGGTGTGGATTTTCTGGAGCCTCTAAAGCCCAGCTGACCGGCACTTGCCCAAGAAAGAGCATTACCTACTGCGTCAGTAATTGTAACGATTGTATTATTGAAAGTGGACTGGATATGAGCCTGGCCACGTTCTACTTTTCTTTTATCACGGCGTCTGCGAGTCGTTGCCTTTTTCACAGTTTTCTTTGCCATTTGCCTCAAACCTCCTTATCGAAATATCAAATTATTTCTTCTTATTCGCAACAGTCTTTCTGGGACCTTTTCTTGTTCTTGCGTTTGTCTTTGTTTTCTGACCTCTAACGGGCAGACCTCTTCTGTGACGGATGCCTCTGTAGCAGCCGATTTCGATCAGACGTTTGATGTTCAGAGCAATTTCTCTTCTCAGGTCACCTTCTACTGTCTGAGTTCTGTCGATGACGTCACGGATTCTGGACACTTCTTCATCTGTCAGATCTCTCACTCTTGTATCCAGGCTAACACCTGCTTCATTCAGAATACGAACAGCGCTGGAGTGGCCAATGCCATAAACATAAGTCAGGCCGATTTCTACGCGTTTCTCTCTAGGTAAGTCTACACCAGCAATACGTGCCATTATTCTTGCACCTCCTGTAATTTTTCACGATAATTTTCAAATAGATGTTTTTTACATAAACACAGTGCGATACTCGTTGGGCATTACGAACAAAGGAGATAGACCGTCAGTCATGTGCCTTATGCGCCTGCAAATCGGCGCCGCCTTTGCCATTAACTGTATGCTCCTCCCAGTATAATTGACGGATTTATCAGTTCGGCTCTTTGGGGTTCTCCCCCTCAAGCCCATAATAAATGATCAGCCCTGTTTCTGTTTATGTTTGGGATTTTCACAAATAACCATTACACGACCTTTTCTCTTGATGATTCTGCATTTTTCACACATGGGTTTTACAGAGGGTCTGATTTTCATTGTGATCGCTCCTTCCTTATTTTGCTCTCCAAATAATACGACCTTTTGTCAAATCATAGGGAGACATTTCAACTAACACTTTGTCACCGGGCAGGATGCGGATGAAGTTCATACGCAGTTTGCCGGAAATGTGCGCCAAAATCTGGTGACCGTTTTCCAGTTCAACCTGAAACATGGCGTTGGGTAATTTTTCCAGTACGGTTCCTTCTACTTCGATTACGTCATCTTTAGACAAGACCGTAAACCTCCTTAAACATTAAACATCTCGTACCTGCTGGTACTTTTTCAATGCCTTCTTGATATCTGCATCCAGAAGATATTCTCCCGTCTGCAATTTTGCAGCCACATCCTTTTCCACATAAAAAGTCGGCTGAACGTGCTTTTTCTTTTTGCGTTTGGGCTTTTCCAGCTTCCGTCGTCTGCCGTCTGTCAGAAGTAGGTACTCCCCCTCAATCGCGCAAATCATCTGCACGTCACCTTGATCGTGACCGCTTTTGGAATAAACCACTTGGCCGATCTGATATTCCAACAGCATCACCTCATTTCCTTCGTATAACGTAAGAATTTCCGGTTTTCCGCTCGTAATCAGAACGGTTTCGCTCAGAAAACCGCTTTCCCCAAGGTGCCTGTATTCACCTTACCGCATAGGTACACACTATTTTCATAAGCCTATCAAGTATACACTATTTTCATTTTCATAGATACCCCATTTTAACAGTTACTATCTATATAGTATTATCTTCATACTATTTTCCCATTTTCTCCCTGTTTTTCTTCCTATTATATAGTAAAAAAATTATCTCCTAAGAAAAAATCGGCAGATGCGATTCTGCCGATTCCTTGCTTTCTTATTTATCCAGGCCCGCGATGATATCCTTTGTGATTTCATCAATTGCCTTTGTACCATCTACTTCAAACAGGATGCCCTTCTTTGTGTAGAAGTCAACCAGAGGCTCACTCTGTTCGTGGAAAGTAGCGATTCTTGCCTGTCCTGCTTCCACTGTGTCATCCTTACGCTGTGTCAAAGCTGTGCCGCACTTGTCACAAACGCCTGCAACCTTAGCGGGCAGGAACAGCTTGTTGTATGTAGCGCCGCATTTGGGGCAGCTTTCTCTTGCTGTCAGTCTTTCCAGCATCACTGCATCGGGTGCGCTGATGTAAACAACATGGTCCAGCTTAACCATTTCCTCCAGCTTTTCAGCCTGCACAACAGTACGAGGGAAACCATCCAGGATGAAGCCCTTTGCGCAATCGTCCTTTTTGATTCTTTCCTGCACAATAGCGATAATCAGTTCATCGGAAACCAAACCGCCTGCTGCCATGATGCTCTTTGCCTGATTGCCCAGCTCTGTGCCCTTTGCAACTTCTTCTCTCAGCATATCGCCTGTGGAAATGTGAGCAATGCCGTAATGCTCTACCAGTCTTGCAGCCTGTGTGCCTTTGCCTGCTGCAGGTGCACCGATAAGTACTAATTTCATACGATTACCTCTTTTCTTAAATAGATGGCCTTCTCTTTTTTTGTGTTATTTAATCTCCCCAAGATATTTGCCTATGAACGTCGGCCTTTCACCGCAAGGCTCATTCGCAAGCCCTTCATAGCACAAAACAACCCCTCGGGAAATGCCCGAAAGCATTCCCCAAGCGATTGTTATCAGTCATTCAAAAAACCTTTATAGTGGCGCATCAGCAGCTGGCTTTCCAGCGCCTTCACGATATCCAAGCAAACACCAACAACGATGATCAGTGTTGTACCACCGAAGCCTACGTTTACCTTAAAGATCCACTGCAGCGCAACAGGCACCATTGCCAAAATTGCATAACAGATTGCACCAACCAGTGTCACTCTGTTCACAACTCTTGTAATGTAAGCGCTTGTGGGCTGACCGGGTCTGATACCGGGGATGAAACCACCGTTCTTCTTCATGTTCATCGCAATTTCGTTCGGATTGATAACGATGGATGTGTAGAAATATGTGAAGAAGAAAATCAGGATAATATAAATAATCGCACCAACAGGGTGTGTCATATTCAAAACATCTGTCACCTTTGTGAATGTTGCCCCCTTATTGGGAATAAACATCCCAATCTGCTGCGGGAACTGCAGCAAGGAGATTGCAAAGATGATAGAAATAACGCCGGAAGTATTTACCTTGATAGGCATGGTTGTACTTCTGCCGCTCGCCTGCTTTCTGCCTACCATTTTGGAGGAATACTGCACAGGCAGTCTTCTTTCACCGGTGTTGACACAAACGATGAAAGCAAGAACAACAATCAAAATCAACAGAATTGCAGCCACCTTCGCAACACCTGTTGCACCACTGCCGGAAATCAGGTAATACATTGTTGCAGCACCTGTCGGCAGGTTGGAAACGATGTTGATGAAGATGATCATAGAGGAACCGTTACCAATTCCGCTTGCAGTAATCTGTTCTGCCAACCACATAACAAATGTGGAGCCACATACCAAGCAAAATACAGATGCAATGTAAACCAAGGGGCTATGCACCAGATACATGTTGTGATATGTGTAAGTCAGACCGATGCCCTGGATCAACGCCAAAACAACCGTCAAATATCTGCTGTAGGACTGCAGCTTCTTACGTCCGTCGGGGCCTTCCT
This sequence comes from uncultured Anaerotignum sp., assembly GCF_934277605.1. Taxonomy (GTDB): domain Bacteria; phylum Bacillota; class Clostridia; order Lachnospirales; family Anaerotignaceae; genus Anaerotignum_A. Next base: position 10,468 of record NZ_CAKQVD010000018.1, on the reverse strand, counting down.
TGGAAAGCTGTTCAAACTTAGGAATCGCAATCGTCAACAGCTGCATAATGATGGATGCGTTGATGTAAGGGCCGATACCCATTGCAAAAATAGACCAGCTCGAGTTCGCACCACCGGCGATTACACTGTAAAGTGTACCCGCCATGGATGCATTGTTCTCTCTTGCTGCTATCACGCCTGCGGTATCGATACCGGGCAGGGCGATCTGTGTACCCAGTCTGACAATCGCAAAAATCATCAGTGTGTACAGAATCTTGTTTCTAATTTCTTTCGTTTTCCAAGAGTTAACGAAAATCTTAAACAATTAAATCACCTCTGCTTTGCCGCCGGCAGCTTCAATTTTTTCCTGAGCTGTTTTGCTGAAGTAGTTAACCTTAACTGTCAGCTTTCTTTCCAGATCGCCTTCGCCAAGGATCTTCACGCCATCTCGAGGATTGCTGATCAGACCAACGTTTCTCAAAGCATCAATGTCTACTACTGTATCATTTTCAAAAACATTCAGCATGGAAACGTTGATAGCAACGATTTCTTTGCTGTTTCTGCAAGTGAAGCCTCTCTTAGGAAGTCTTCTATACAGAGGCATCTGGCCGCCTTCAAAGCCGCATTTGCCGCTTGTCCCGGAACGCTGGCCTGCACCTTTATGGCCTCTGCCGGCTGTCTTGCCATTGCCTGTTGCATGACCTCTGCCGCGTCTCCAGTTCTTTTCTCTGGAGCCCTCAGCGGGTCTCAGTTCGCATAAGTTCATTTGGGCACCTCCTAAAATCAAACTTCTTCAACTTTAACAAGGTGGCTAACCTGATGGATCATCCCTCTGATTGCCGCATTGTCCTGCTGAATAACACTACTGTTTGTTTTGTTCAGACCCAGCGCCTGAACTGTTTTTTTATGTTTGGGAATTGCACCGATTGTGGATTTCACCAATGTGATTTTAATTTCAGCCATCTGTCTATTCCTCCTTAACCTAAGAGTTCTTCAACAGAAATGCCACGCAGTTTTGCAACAGCTTCGGGTGTTGTCGCTCTGGACAGGCCTTCGATTGTTGCGCTTACAACGTTACGCTTGTTGTTGGAGCCCAAGGATTTTGTTCTGATGTTACGGATACCTGCCAGCTCCAAAACCGCACGCGCGGGGCCGCCGGCGATGATACCAGTACCTTCGGGAGCGGGCATCAGCAGTACGCTTGCACTGCCGTGTACGCCTGTAACGCCGTGGTAAATGCTGTCTACATCGTTCATTTCTACTTTGATGATATTTTTCATCGCTGCTTCCTTCCCTTTGCGGATTGCATCGGGAATTTCAGCTGCCTTACCCATACCGCAGCCTACATGGCCGTTGCCGTCGCCAACAACAACCAGAGCAGAGAATCTCATTGTACGACCACCCTTAACCGTCTTAGATACACGGTTGATGGTAACTACTTTATCTTTCAGATCTAAAGTGCTTGGATCGACTCTATTCAACTTACTTTCCTCCTTGCCTTAGAATTTCAGACCAGCTTCTCTGGCTGCTTCTGCCAGTGCCTGAATCTTACCCTGGTATACGAAACCGCCTCTGTCGAATACTACTTCTGTAATGCCTTTTTCGATTGCTTTCTTTGCAAGCACTTCGCCTACCACTGCAGCCGCAGCCACTGTGTTTGTGTATTCTACCTTGCTTGCGATTTCAGCTTCCATTGTGGATGCTGCTACCAGTGTATGCTGAGCAACGTCATCGATGATCTGTGCATACATATGTTTGTTGGATCTGAATACTGCCAGTCTGGGTCTGGCAGCTGTGCCTTTTACATGGTTGCGGATTCTGTAATGTCTTTTTACACGAGCCGCAGCACGATTGGGCTTATTGATCATAGCAATTTCACTCCGTTTCTTCAAAAATTAGTCACTTTCCGATATAAATATACCTTACGCCGCCGTGCGCAGATTATTTCTTACCGGTCTTACCAACTTTACGTCTGATGTGTTCGTCAGCATATTTGATACCCTTGCCCTTGTAGGGTTCGGGAGGTCTTTTTGTTCTGATTTCGGCTGCAAACTGACCTACTTTTTCTTTATCAATACCTCTAACGATAATCTTGTTTGTACCTTCAACGATGGATTCAATGCCTTCGGGATCTTCCATCTCAACGGGATGAGAATAACCCAGTGTCAGTGTCAGCTTCTTGCCGGACTTTGCAGCTCTGTAACCTACACCGTTAACTTCCAGTACTTTTTCATAGCCTTCTGTAACACCAACAATCATGTTGTGAATCAGTGTTCTTGTCAGGCCGTGTAATGCTCTATGCTTCTTCAGATCGCTCGGTCTTGTAACAACGATCTGGCCATTTTCCATTGCGATGTTCATGTCTGCGGATAATTTTCTTTCCAGTGTACCCTTGGGGCCCTTCACTGTCAGCAGATTGCCTTCGCCAATCTTAACTTCTACGCCAGCGGGTACCACTACGGGCAATTTACCGATTCTGGACATGGTCTGCACCTCCTATAATTCTGTCTCTATCTTACCAGATGAAAGCGATAACTTCGCCGCCCAGACCTGCTGTTCTTGCAGCCTTGTCTGTCATCAGGCCTTTGTCTGTGGAAATAATTGCTGTGCCCAGACCACCCAGAACTTTAGGCAGCTCGTCTTTGCCAGCGAATACTCTCAGGCCGGGTTTGGAAATCTTCTTCAGACCTGTGATTACTTTTACGTTTTTATCTTCACCATATTTCAGGCTGATGCGCAGTGTGGATTTAATACCGTCTTCGATTACCTCGTAACCTTTTACGTAACCTTCTGCTACTAAGATGTCAGCGATTGCTTTCTTCATTTTGGAAGAAGGAACATCTACTGTATCGTGTTTTGCAGTATTAGCGTTTCTGATTCTTGTCAGCATATCTGCGATAGGGTCGCTCATAGACATTGTGAATTCCTCCTTTCAATTACCAGCTTGCTTTCTTTACGCCGGGAATCTGACCTTTGTATGCCAGTTCACGGAAGCAAATACGGCAAATTCCATATTTTTTCAGTACAGAGTGGGGTCTGCCGCAAACTCTGCAACGTGTATAAGCTCTTGTAGAGAACTTGGGTGCTCTCTGCTGCTTCACTTTCATAGATTTTTTAGCCATCTTTGTCCCTCCCTTATTTAGCGAATGGCATACCGAACAGTCTCAGCAGTTCTCTTGCTTCTTCATCTGTTTTTGCTGTTGTAACAAAAACGATGTCCATGCCTCTGATCTTGTCTACTTTATCATATTCGATTTCAGGGAAGATCAGCTGTTCTTTGATACCCATTGTGTAGTTACCTCTGCCGTCAAAGCTGTTTGCTTTCACACCACGGAAGTCACGTACACGAGGCAGTGCGATGTTAACCAGTCTGTCTGTAAATTCATACATTCTGTCGCCTCTCAGAGTAACCTTACAGCCAATGTTCATACCTTCACGCAGTTTGAAGTTTGCGATAGATTTTTTAGCCTTTGTTACAACTGGTTTCTGACCGGAGATAATGCTCATATCTCTCACAGCGCCATCCAGAACCTTAGCGTTTTCCTTTGCTTCGCCAACGCCCATGTTAATGATGATCTTTTCCAGTTTGGGAACAGCCAGTTTATTTGTATAAGAAAATTTCTTAGTCATTTCAGGAACGATCTGTGCTTCATAGAAGTCTTTTAATCTGCTCATTGTTTGCCTCCTTTCAGCTCGTATTTATTAGTCGATTACTTCGCCTGTTTTCTTTGCTACTCTTACCTTTTTACCATCCTTGATCATAGCACCCAGTCTTGTAGCCTTGCCATTGTGCAGGTACATTACGTTGGAAGCATGAATGAAGTTTTCCTTCTTGATGATACCGCCCTGCTGGTTCTGTGCGTTGGGTTTTGTGTGTTTGGAAACCATGTTCACGCCTTCAACCTTTACACGGTTGTTCTTTTTATCTACAGCAACAATCTTGCCTTCCTTGCCTTTATCCTTACCGGCAATAACAACTACCTTGTCACCGGTTTTCAGTTTCATATTAGCCACCTGTCGCACCTCCTATTACAGTACTTCGGGAGCCAGAGAAAGAATCTTCATGAACTGCTTTTCTCTCAGCTCTCTTGCAACGGGCCCAAAGATACGAGTACCTCTGGGGTTTTTGTCGTCTTTGATAATTACAGCTGCGTTTTCGTCGAATTTGATGTAGCTGCCGTCTGCTCTGCCTACGGGATGAACTGTTCTAACCACAACAGCCTTCACTACATCACCTTTTTTTACAACGCCGCCGGGTGTTGCGTCTTTAACCGCAGCAACAATGATGTCGCCCACGCCTGCATATCTTCTTGTGGAGCCGCCCAGAACTCTGATGCACAGAAGTTCTTTCGCCCCGGAGTTATCTGCTACTTTTAATCTGGTTTCCTGCTGAACCATATTTCGTCCTCCTCTCCAAAAAGGATTATTTTGCTTTTTCGATGATGCTTACAAGTCTCCATCTTTTGTCCTTGGACAGAGGTCTTGTTTCCATAACTTTAACACGATCGCCGATACCGCATTCGTTGTTTTCGTCATGAGCTTTCAGTTTGTATGTTCTGTTAACGATTTTGCCATACAGAGGGTGTTTTACTTTATCTTCAACAGCAACAACGATTGTTTTGTCCATCTTGTCGCTAACTACTCTACCAATTCTGGTTTTACGAAGATTTCTTTCCACGATGATTTCCTCCTTTCAACGAACGGAATATCTATTATTTTGCTTCTCTTGCTTTCTTTGTGATGATTGTCTGGATTCTTGCGATGTTCTTACGAACTTCCTTGATTCTCGCTGTATTGTCCAGCTGGTTTGTTGCGTTCTGGAATCTCAGGTTGAACAGCTCTTTCTTCGCGGAAACAAGGTCCTTCTGTAATTCATCTGCAGTTTTACCCATCAATTCATTTACATAACCTTTTGTTTTCACTGATGTTCACCTGCCATTTCTTCTGCTTCTGCTTTAGATACGATTTTGCACTTGATAGGCAGTTTGTGAATTGCCAGTCTCAGCGCTTCTCTTGCCTTTTCTTCTTCTACGCCGCCGATTTCAAACATTACTCTGCCGGGTTTTACAACTGCTACCCAATATTCAGGTGCGCCTTTACCGGAACCCATACGTGTACCGATAGGTTTTGCGGATACGGGCTTGTCGGGGAATACTTTAATCCAAACGTCACCGCCACGTTTGATATGTCTTGTCATAGCAACTCGTGCTGCTTCGATCTGGTTGGATGTGATCCATGTGGGTTCCATCGCCATAATACCGAAATCGCCGTATGTTACTTTGTTGCCTCTATATGCACGGCCTCTCATTTTGCCTCTCTGCTGTTTACGATGTTTTACTCTTTTAGGCATTAACATGATTCTTTAGCGCCTCCTTACTTTTTGTTATTCTTTACAGGAAGTACTTCGCCTTTGTAGATCCAAACCTTTACGCCCAGTTTGCCGTAAGTTGTATCTGCTTCAGCAAAGCCATAGTCGATGTCAGCTCTCAGTGTCTGAAGGGGAATAGTACCTTCGTGGTATGTTTCGCCACGAGCGATATCAGCGCCGCCCAGACGACCGCTTACCATTGTCTTGATACCCTTTGCGCCGAACTTCATTGTTCTGCCCATTGCCTGCTTCATCGCACGACGGAATGTCACACGGTTTTCCAGCTGCAGAGCGATGTTTTCAGCAACCAGCTGTGCATCCAGCTCAGGTCTCTTAACCTCTTCAATGTTCACAGCAACCTTCTGTGCTGTCATTTTCTGCAATTCAGCCTTCAGTGCTTCAATTGCTGCACCGTTCTTACCGATAACAATACCGGGTTTTGCTGTATATACGCTGATTTTTACTCTGCCTGCAGTTCTTTCGATTGTAATCTTGGAAATGCCTGCATCGTACAATCTCTTCTTGATGAATTTTCTGATTTTAACGTCTTCTACCAGGTTATCAGCAAAGTCTTTTTCTGCATACCATTTTGCATCCCAATCCTTGATGATACCTACTCTTAAACCATGAGGGTTAACCTTCTGTCCCATTTCGTACCTCCTTATCTCTCATTGAGAATGATGGAAATATGGCAAGATCTCTTCAGAATGCGATATGCTCTGCCCTGTGCTCTGGGGCGAATTCTCTTCATTGTAGGGCCCTGATCTGCACTTACTTCTTCCACATACAGTTTGCTTACGTCCATACCCAGGTTGTTTTCTGCGTTAGCTACAGCGGATTTCAGTACTTTACCGATGATTTCTGCTGCCAGTCTGGGGCTATAGTTCAACATTGCTGCTGCTGTTGCAACATCCTTGCCTTTAATCTGATCCAGAACGATTTTCGCCTTGGGAGCGGGGATGCCAACGTATTTAGCAGTAGCATGAGGTCTTTTTTCCTGTGTTGCAATGTTTCTTTCTTTTTTGATTTGGCTTCTATGACCTTTTGCCATGAACGAAACCTCCTTTCGTTATCGGATAAATTAGCGAACTCTAGATTTCTTTTCTGCGTCTTTGCCGTGACCTCTGTAAGTTCTTGTCAGTGCAAATTCGCCCAATTTGTGGCCTACCATGTCTTCTGTGATATATACAGGCACGTGCTTTCTGCCGTCATAAACTGCGATTGTGTGACCGATCATATCGGGGTAGATTGTAGAACGACGAGACCATGTTTTGATTACGTTCTTTTCGCCTGCTGCGTTCATAGCATCGATCTTCTTCAGCAGATGATCGTCAGCGAAAGGTCCTTTTTTCAAAGATCTGCTCATTGATGAATCCTCCTTATTTTTTCTGTCCGTGCCTAAGCTGCCTTAGGCACATTCGGATCTATTAGCCGTTTCTGCGGCGAACAATATACTTGTTGGAAGCTTTGTGTTTGTTTCTTGTCTTGTAACCCATTGCAGGCTTGCCCCAAGGTGTCATAGGAGCAGGACGACCGATAGGTGCTCTACCTTCACCACCGCCGTGAGGGTGATCGTTAGGGTTCATTACGGAACCTCTTACTGTAGGTCTCACGCCCATGTGACGTTTTCTACCTGCTTTACCGATGTGAATCAGCTCGTGGTCTGCATTACCAATCTGACCGATGGTTGCTCTGCATTCGATGGGCAGCAGTCTCATTTCGCCGGAAGGCAGCTTAACTGTTGCATATTTGCCTTCCTTCGCCATCAGCTGACCTACGTTACCAGCGGAACGAACCAGCTGACCGCCTTTGCCGGGCTTCATTTCAATGTTGTGAATGGAAGCACCAACGGGGATTTTGCTCATGGGCAGTGTGTTGCCCAGCTTAACTTCTGCTTCGGGGCCGTTCATCAGATGATCGCCAACCTTCAGACCTGCGGGAGCCAGAATATAGGATTTTACGCCGTCTGCATAAACAATCAGTGCGATGTTTGCTGTTCTGTTGGGATCGTATTCAATCGCCTTAACAATTGCAGGTACGCCGTCTTTGTTACGTTTAAAGTCAACCAGTCTGTATTTGATTTTAGCGCCGCCGCCATGGTGACGAACTGTCAGCTTGCCCTGGTTGTTTCTGCCGGAAGTTTTTCTCAGGTGTACTACCAGAGATTTTTCGGGCGTGGATTTTGTGATTTCATCGAATGCGGACACAGTCATGTGTCTTCTGGATGGTGTATAGGGTTTATATCTCTTAATTGCCATCTCTTGTTTCCACTCCTTTCGGATTATTATATCGTCTACACGTTTCCGTGTGTTTTGCAAGTTTCCACTTAAAGATTTTATATGGTTGCTCGAAAGCTCGTTATTCGTAAAATGTTTCACATTTTACTCATACCGTGTGGCTGAAAAATGCTTGGTTCTCGCTGCAAGCAAGCTTGCACTCCAACCAATCACTTCTCAGTGCTTTTATCGCTTACATGCCCATAAAAATTTCAATATCTTTGCTGTCAGCTGTCAGCTTTACAACTGCTTTTTTGAATTTCTTTGTTTTGCCGAAGAACATACCTCTTCTTTTAGGCTTGCCATCGTAGTTCATTGTGTTTACGGAAGCTACCTTAGCGCCTTCAAACATTTTTTCAACAGCATCTTTAATCTGAGCCTTTGTTGCTTCAGGGTGTACGATGAAAGTATATTTCTTTTCATCCAGTACAGACATACTGTTTTCTGTGATTACGGGTCTTTCGATTACGTCGTAAAATTTCAGATCAGCCATTATGCGTACACCTCCTGGATTTTTTCTACCGCTTCTTTTGTTACAACCAGATTGTTGTATTTCAGCAGATCATAAACATTGATTGTGTTTACGGAAGCTGTTTTCACTGCGGGAATGTTTCTGGCAGACAGCATTACGTTTTCGTTGGAGCCGTCCATAACGATCAGTGCGTTGTCGCATTTGATGTTGCCCAGAACCTTCACCATTTCCTTTGTCTTAACTTCAGACAGTGTCAGCTCATCCAGAACGATGATTTTGCCTTCTGCAGCCTTTGTGGAAAGTGCGGACTGCAGTGCCAGTCTTTTCACCTTCTTGTTCAGCTTGAAGGAATAATCTCTGGGCTTGGGAGCGAATACAACGCCACCGCCAACCCACTGAGGAGAACGGATGGAGCCCTGTCTTGCTCTGCCGGTGCCTTTCTGTCTGTAAGGTTTTCTACCACCGCCACGAACTTCAGCTCGTGTTTTTGTGCTCTGTGTGCCCTGTCTCTGGTTTGCCAGATACTGTACAACAGCCAGGTGCATCACATGTTCATTTGCTTCAATACCGAAAATAGCGTCATTCAGCTCAATTGTGCCTACCTGAGCGCCTGCCATATTTAATACTGCAACATTTGCCATGTTAGTTTCCTCCTTTCGTAAAGTTTATCAAGCCTTTACGCTGTCTTTGATTACCAGAATGGAACCCTTAGGACCGGGAACTGCGCCCTTGATCAGCAGCAGGTTCTTTTCTGCATCTGCACGTACAATTTCAAGATTCTGAATAGTTACATTTGCACTACCCATGTGGCCGGGCATTCTTTTGCCTTTTTTAACACGGCTGGGGTATGCGGAAGAACCCATGGAACCTACTACTCTGTGAGATTTGGAACCGTGACCCATAGGCCCTCTGGATGCGTTATATCTCTTGATTGTACTCTGGAAACCTTTACCTTTGGAAACGCCGCTTGCGTCAACCTTGTCGCCCGCTACGAATACATCAGCTTTGATTTCTGCGCCAACTTCATAGTTTGCCGCATCTTCCAATTTGAATTCTTTTACATATTTCTTAGCAGCTACGCCTGCCTTTGTGAAATGTCCCTTCATGGGCTTTGTTACTTTCTTCTCCTTTGCATCAGCAAAGCCAACCTGGATTGCTTCGTAACCGTCGTTTTCCATTGTTTTCTTCTGGATAACAACGCAGGGGCCTGCTTCAAGAACTGTAACTGGTACCAACGCACCGTTTTCTGTGAAAACCTGTGTCATACCAATTTTCTTAGCGATGATCGCCTTTTTCATTTCGTTGCACCTCCTAATTTTCTACAGCGGATTGCCCTCCGTTTGCCTCAGCACCCTTTGGGTAATCATTCTAGTCATATAAGAGTTGTAACTTCCTGTTACCTATCTATCTTATATAAACCAGCTTTTTTTGGATGTTTTCTTTATAAAGCTTAAAAATAACCTTCGCTCGTTGCTGTGTGGGATAGCGTTGATTATTTCATCACTTTCAGAGTAATGTCTACACCTGCGGGCAGATCCAAACGGCTCAGTGCGTCTGCTGTCTTGGGTGTAGGGCTAAGAATGTCAATCAGTCTCTTGTGTGTTCTCATTTCGAACTGTTCACGAGAGTCTTTGTATTTATGCACCGCTCTGATAATTGTTACAACTTCCTTCTTTGTGGGAAGAGGGATAGGGCCGCTGATCTGTGCACCTGTTTTCTTTGCTGTTTCAATAATCTGCGCTGCAGACTGGTCGATCAATTTGTGATCGTAAGCTTTGAGACTGATTCTGATTTTGGGATTAGCCATAAAAAAAGTCCCCTCCTTTTCGTACTTTTTGATTTCAGCACGACAAGTGGTGACTGCACACTCATCCGGGTGTATCCAGCAACGTCAGATACGCAAACTTAGCCTGTCGGTAAGTCCAACCCAAAATATTCAGTACAGTGACCTTGTCGCCCGGTTTCTTTGAACTGGACATCGCTCCTCGGAAAAACCCGCAAGCCCTTTATTCATCGGCTTCGGCAACCTTCCGTATCAACACTCTATGTCACAACAGATATTATTATAAGGCATAAAGACAGGGATTGCAAGTGTTTTTTTGCATTTTTTCAGAATTTTTCTTTGATTTCCGATAAAAAAACAAGCCATCTTTCCATCATTTTTTAAACAAATTGCACAACGCTTTTTCTCAAAAATCAACCGTCCTGCCCTTCGGCAAAACAAATCCGCCTCCAATTGCCCATCTGTCTTTCCTTCAAAAACACTTCTTTTTTCCGTTTCCGGATAAAAAAGGACTCTCCTTTCGGAGAGTCCATAATAACCAATCGGTTTTGATTAGCTGTTTGCTTTTGCTGCTTTGTATTTTCTTCCAG
>NZ_CAKQVD010000017.1 GCF_934277605.1 uncultured Anaerotignum sp. | reverse complement strand
TTAGCAAGTCGAAATCCTGATTTCGACTTAGGGTGTCGACTTTGTCGACACCCTAAGTCCCCTATGTTGCGGCATAGGGGATTTTTTGTGGAAGAAATTTTCTCGCCCTGTTTCTTTTGAAAAAATTGAAAAAGAGAAGGGGTATCTGTATAATGGATACAGAAGGAGAAACAGGCGGAAGGGAGGAATTGCCATGAAGGCCTTGATTACAGGCGCAACAAGCGGCATTGGACGGGAGATGGCAAAAATATTAGCTGCACGGGGCGTGGATTTAATCATTGCCAGCAGGGACGAAAAAAAGATGAAAAGCCTTGCCAAGCGGCTGCCTGTGCCTGTGCGCACGATTGCGGTGGATTTATCCAAGGCGGCAGACTGCTATGCCTTATATGAGGCGGTGCGGGAGGAGGAGATTGATATTCTCATCAACAACGCAGGCTTTGGGGCCTATGGTGCAGCTTGGGAGGTATCTCTGGAGACGGAGCTGAATATGCTGGATTTGAATGTGCGAGCGGTGCAGATTTTGACAAAGCTGTTTTTGGCGGATTTCCGCAGGCGAAACAGCGGCTATATTTTGAATGTGGCTTCCTCCGCAGGCTTTTTGGCAGGCCCGCTGATGTCTGCCTACTATGCGACGAAGGGCTATGTGCTGCGGCTGAGTGAGGCCATCCATGAGGAGCTGCGGCAGGCGGGCAGTCGGGTGAGCGTGACGGCACTTTGCCCCGGCCATGTGGAGACGAATTTTGATGCCCGTGCGAATGTGCGAAGATCGATTGGCGGGCTTTCTGCGAAGCGGGTGGCAAAGGCAGGCATTGACGGGATGTTCTGCGGGAAAGTGGTGGTTTTGCCCGGCGCATTGATGAAGCTGACCTATATCGGCGAAAAATTTTTGCCGGAAACGTGGATGCTGAAGGCGGCCTATCGGGCGCAATCCAAGAAAGGTTGAAGGATATGCAAAGAGCGAAAAGGGTTTTGACAAATACCATCCGTGGTTATATCGGCAAGGATGTGGGAAAGCGTGCGGCATCGCTAACCTATTATCTTTTGTTTGCCATTTTTCCGTTCATGGTTGCATTGATTTCCATTTTGGGCCTGTGGCATTTGCCGATGATTTCCTTGGAGGGCGAGGCGGCGGCCTTTTTGCCTGAGGATGTGGTTACGCTTTTGAACCTGACGATTACCCACATGACAGAGGCATCCAACGGGGCAATTTTTACCTTTGGTGTGGTGTTTGCGGTGTGGTTTCCGTTTCGTGCGGTGAAGAACATGACGGATGAGGTTTCGGATATTTACGGCAGTGAAAAGCCCTCGCACCATACCTTGCGGGTGCTTTTGCTCTCCATTTTCATTTTGTTTTTGATTCCGATTATGCTGGTGCTGATGATTATTGGGGAATCCGTTTTGAAATATGTGGCACAGTTTTTGCCGATTACAATGGAATTTATCGCCTTTTGGACGAAGGCACGCTTTCTTTCCATGGGGCTTGCGTTGATTCTTTTGACCTCAGCCATTTATTATCTTTCTCCGAAGGAGCCGCCGAAGTGGCGATATATCTTCCCCGGGGCGCTGCTTTCTACGTCCTTTTGGATGCTTTATTCCGTTTTTTTCTCGTATTATGTAGACCACATGGGGAATTATTCTGTGATTTACGGCTCCATTGGGGCAATCATTGCCTTTTTGATTTGGCTGAACCTTTCCCTGACGGCACTTTTGCTGGGGGCGGTGTTCAACCAAGCGTTGCGTGAGACTGCCGCAGGCTAAAACTTTCTTTTGAAATCTGAGGATTTTACTGGATTTTTTCAAATTATATGGTATAATTAGTTTTAGTTTAAAACGAAAACGGAGGTTGAACGATGAAAGGAATGTTATATAAAGCAAAGGGCGCTTTGGCCTTGACGCTTGCCATGAGCCTTTGCGGCACACAGGCGTTTGCGGCACAGGCACTTTCCGCAGAGGAGCAGGGCGTGAAGGCGGCACCTGTGGCACCGGTGGAGGAGAAGACGAAGCTGACCGCTGAGGAGGCACTGGAGAAGGCGAAAAGAAACAGCCCTGATTTGAGAGCCATTCAGGATACACTGGAATATCTGGATGATACCATGGATGATATCGACAGAACGGCAGGCGGAACAGTTACGGTGCCGGATGTGCAATATAAAAAATGGGTGAGCGACGGCTGGCAGAAGCTGGTTTCTGCCGTTTATCAGACGGAGCAGGGCCAGAAACAGGCAAGAATCGGCGAGGAAATGCAGAATATGGGCTTGGAGGTTTCCGTGAAATCCTATTTTGCCTCCATCAAAAGCAATGAACAGGCGTTGGCACTGACAAAGAAAAATGCCGAGATACAGAAAAGGCTCTATGAGCAGGGGATGGAAAAGAACCATTTGGGGCTTTTGAGCAAATATAAGCTTGACCAGCTGCAGATTGCGGCAAAGCAGGCACAGGACAGGGTGGCACTGCTTGAGGCAAGCATGGAGCAGATTTACATGAAGCTGAATGACCTGATGGGCGAGAATGCAGATGCCCGCTTTGAATATGTGTATGAGGTTACGTTTACACCTTATCATATGGGTTTGAGCATGGATCAATATATCAATGCGGCACTGAAAAAGGACTTGACGATTCAGCTGAAGGAGCTGGCGATGGATTCCGCATATTTCGCGAAGAATTATGTCGGCTATTCCAACACACGAGCGGATTCCAATAAGCAGGAGCTGGATTATGATACAGCAAAGCGTGATTACAAGACCGCAAGGACAGACAAGGCGGTGTTAATCAGAAACACCTATTTACAGCTGCAGCAGATGGAAACACAGATTGCCTCCGCACAGTCTGATTTGACAAAGGCAGAGGCGGATTATCGTGTGGCACAGATAAACCTGCAGGCAGGCTATGTGACGAAAGCAACTGTGGAGCAGGCGGAAATGGGCGTGATGAAGGCGCAGAATGATTTGCAGAGCTTGGTGTATAATTATGATATGCTGGTGTATCAATTTGAACACCCCAGTTTGCTTGGCAACACAGCAACAAAACAGCAGAAAGGCATGGGAACCCCCGAATCTGATTGATTCGGGGCTTTTTTTGTATAGATTTCCTTTTTTTTCGCAAAATAGGGAAAACACATAGGCGGTGAAGAAAGGATGCAGATTGAAAAAAGCTTGGAAAAAAACAGGGCGGCTATGCAGGAGGCGTTTCGGGACTGCGGCGATATTATCATGCGTGAGTTTCACATTCACGGCGGCGAGGGAACGCTTTTTTTGGCATATACGGATAATATTGTGGATGGGGAGGCAATCCAGAATTTCATTATGACAAACGTGATGGCACGCTGCACATTGCAGGGAACAGAGAGCCTGCTGCAAAGCCTGATGGATGATGTGATTGCCATTGGCGAGCTGACGAAAATCACGACCATGGAGGAGGTTTATGATGCCATCCTTCTGGGAGACACGGTGCTTTTGATGGATGGGGACGATTTTGCATTGCAGGCCTCCACAAAGCATTTCCCCACCCGTGGCGTGAACCAAGCACAGACGGAGGTGGTGGTGCAGGGGCCGAAGGATGCCTTTACGGAGCTGATGGCGGTCAATGTGGTGCTGACCAGAAGGCGGATTCGGGATACACGGCTGAAGGTGAAGCGCAAGAGGGTTGGCAGGCGGAGCAAGACGGATGTGGCACTGCTGTATATGGCGGATTTGGTGCGCCCCGAATTGCTGGAGCAAATTGAGGCACAGGTGGACGGCTTGGATTTGGACCATCTGCCCGACAGCGGCTATGCAGAGCAGCTATTGGAGAAGCGGAGCTATTCGCCCTTTCCGCAGCTGCAAATGACGGAGCGGCCCGACAAGACCTCCTCTGCGCTATTGGAGGGGCGTGTGGCACTTTTGCCCGACAACACACCCTATGCCATTCTTTTGCCGGCAACGCTGAACACCTTTTTTCAGGCGGCGGAGGATTATTATGACCGCTTTGAGATTATGAGCCTGATTCGGCTGATTCGTTATGCGGCGGCATTTTTGACGGTTGCCTTGCCCGGACTATATGTTGCCTTTGCGGTGTATCATCCGCAGCTTTTGCCGACGGCACTGGCGTTGAAGGTGGCGGCTACAAGGGAGTCGATTCCCTTTTCGGTTATCGGAGAGGTGCTGATTATGGAGCTTGCCTTTGAGCTTTTGCGGGAGGGCGGGATTCGCCTGCCCTCGCCCGTCAGCTCCACGATTGGCATTGTTGGGGGGATTATCATTGGCTCGGCGGCGGTGGATGCGGGGATTGTCAGCCCGACGGTTGTGATTGTTTCCGCACTGACGGGGATTTGCTCCTTCGTGATTCCGAATGTTTCTGTTGTTTCGGGCCTGCGGCTGAGCAAATATCTGGTGCTGCTGCTTGCCTCGCTGTTTGGGCTTTTTGGGGTTTGGGCGGCCTTGCTGCTGCTTTTGGCGCATTTGGCAAGCCTAAGCTCCTACGGGATTCCATATTTATATCCCTTCTGCTCCTCCTCTGTGAATGATGACATAGATTGGGAGGACAGCATTTTTCGTCTGCCGCTTTCCAAAATGAAGCGCAGACCGATTTTTACACGCCCGGATGCAAGACGGCGAAAGGAGGAGGAATGATGTTTGCGGAGAATCGGAAAATTTCTGTTAGACAGTTGCAGGTGTTGCTATTACTGGATTGCTTTGGTACGGCTGTCCTTTTTCTTCCGGCGGAGCTGACAGAGCGAAACGGTAGAGGCTGTTGGCTTGCGGCACTTTTTTGCGGCTTGGCGTTTGCGGCAATTTCACTGCTGTTGACTGCTGTGGGAGAGAGACTGCCCTGCGGGACGGTGGTGGATTGGTGCCGAACGGCCTTCGGAGAGGGAATCGGGACGGTGGTTTTGCTCGGCTTGGCGGGAAAGCTGCTGTTTGACGGTATGCTGGAGCTGCGGATTTTCAGTGAGATTATCTGCCGCTTTATGCTCCCCACAACGCCTGTTTGGGTGCTTTCCTTGGTGGTGCTTTTGGTGGCAGGGGCACTTGCGGCACAGGGGACGGAATGTCGAGGGCGGACGGCGGAGATTTTGTTTTTTTGGGTGGCTATCCCCTTGGGCTTGGTACTGCTTGCGGTGGCAATTTCTACGCATTATCAGCGGATTTTGCCGTTGGAGCTGCCCTCGCTTTCGGGCTTGGGTGCAAGCATGGGGAGAGTCAGCGTGGTGTTTCAAGGGCTGATTTTTTTATATTTCATCTATCCCGATTTGAAAAAAACGCCACGCAGAGCCGTATGGAAAACCTGCACTGTGACGGCGGTGGTTCTGGCGGGCATGGTTCTGCTTTGCTTAGCAAATTATGGGGAGGAGGCCCTTTGCGAAAAGCTGCTGCCCACCCTGCAAATGCTTGAGAGAGTCAGCTTTACGGGGCTTTTTCTGACAAGGCAGGATGTGCTTTTGCTGTGGTTTTGGATGGCATCGGCGGTGCTGTTTCTTTCGGGTGTGGTGTTTTTCGGCTCCCTGCTCGGCACACAGCTTTGCAGGCAGGCGGAGCGCAAGCGGCGGCTTTGGCTTTGGGTGGTGCTTGGGCTGCTGTTTGCCGCCTCCCTTTTGCCCGAGAGCCTTGCGGAGGCGAACCGATGGCGGCAGGCGGCGGCACCTTGGCTGAATTTTGCATATTTGCTGTGCCTGCCTGTGTTATTGCTTTTGTTCGGAGGGAGGGAGAGGGATGTATAAAAAATGGGCCTTATTGACATTCCTTTTGCCCCTTTTTCTGACAGGCTGTTGGGATAAAAAGGACCCGGAGGACAGGGCGTTCATCATTACCCTTGGGGCAGATGCGGCAGAGGGGGGGTGTCGGTTTACCTTTGCACCTGCGAACATTGAGACGGAGGAGCCTTACCTTGCAGAGAGCAAAACGCTTGCGGGGGCAGTGGCGCAGGTGGACACCCGCAGCTCACGCAAGACGGATTTGGGGCAGTTGAAAACTGTGATTTTGGGAAAGGAATTATTGCAGGACAGCAAAAAATTGGATTCCCTTTTGGGAGAATTGGAGCGCAGCCGGGCGGTTTCCGAAAAGGTGATGCTTTTGGCGGCGGATTCTGCGGCGGAATGTGTGGAAAGGGTGATGAAGGAGGACAGCGGGACAGGGCTGTTTCTCTGGGATTTTTATAAGAATACGGCTGGGGAGGTTGCAGTGACAAGGGGGATGGATTTGGACACCTTTTTGACGGAGCGGACGGAGCAGGGCAGTGTGCTGCCGAGGATTCGTGTGGCTGAGGACAGATTGCAGCTGGGCGGCGGCATGGCGTTATCCGCAAACGGTGTTTCTCTCTGGGATGAGGCTGAGGAGCGGGGGTATCTTTTTTTGCTCGGTGCGGCAGAGGGGGCTGTGCCGGAGGCTGAGGACAGAGGGGAGAGCCTGCCCCTGTGCATTACGAAAACGAAGGCAGACTATGCGTTTCGGCAGGCGGGAGATGCGATTCTCTGCGATATTACACTGCTTGTGGAGGGGAGCTTGCAGGGCGGACAGGGGATTTCTGCGCAAAGAAGGCAGGAATTGGAGAAGAAATACAACGAAATCATAAAAAAAGAAGTGGAGCATACGATAAAAATAGCCAAAACGGAGAAAACGGACTGGTTTGGGATTCTGCCAAGACTGCGGCGTGCCATGCCGAATGCCTCCGAGAGCGATGCACAGCTTTGGGAGCGGTTGGCGGTTCGGGTTTCTCCGAGGGTGGAGATTACGGATATGGGGCGAAAGCGTTGATTAAAACGGGAAAAAATTGGGTATCCTATCTCTGAATGAAACAGAAAAGGGGAGAAGGACATGGTGCAGGATTGGAAACAAACGATCAAGGAGCTTTGGAAAAAGGAAAAATGGTATTGGCTTTCGGCGGCGGTGCTGGGGGTGCTTTTGAGCCTGCTTTTTGCAGCACACTGGACAGAGGGCTATGCGGATATGATTCAAAAGGGGATTGGCGGGAAGGTGGTGCGTTTTCATGTGCTGGCAAACAGCGACAGTGCGGAGGACCAAGCCTTAAAGCTTGCAGTGCGTGACCGTGTGCTGCGGGAATACGGCGGCTTACTGGAGGCTTGCACCAACAAGGAGGAAACATTGGCGGCATTGCAGGAGGCACAGCAGGAAATCTGCGAGGCTGCGGAACGAGAGGTGCTGGCGCAGGGCTACACCTATCCTGTGCGGGTTTGTCTGGTGCGGGAGGAATTTCCGTTTAAGAAATATGATGATTTGATTTTTCCGGCAGGGGTTTATGATGCCCTGCGCATTGAGATTGGCGAGGCGAAGGGGCAGAATTGGTGGTGCGTGCTTTATCCGCAGATGTGCTATGTGGATGCGGCATGGGGCTACACAACGGAGGAAAGCCATTTGCGCCTGCAAAACACGCTGACAGAGGAGGAATTTCTTGTGGTTTCCGCCTTGGAGCAGGAGCGGCTGATGCCGAAAATCAAGTGCAGACTGGTTACGCTTTGGTGCGAAAGATAGGCACAAAAGGAGGCGTGCATCCGAACCGGAAAACAGAAAAAGCAAGAAATTCCTTTGATATCAGAATTTCTTGCTTTTTTTATTTTGCGATGAATGCGAATTTTCCAATCAGCAGAAAGGCTACAACCATGTGCAGAATTGCTGTGACGGTATAGGTGAGAATAAAATCGAGATGCTTATTTTTGTGGTGCTTAAAGACCATTGCGAGCAGACCGCCGACACCGCCGCCCAAAACAGCCAGAAGATACAGGTTTTTTTCGGGAATCCGCCAACCGTCCTTAATGGCTCTTCTTTTATCAAGCGCCATTGTGAAATACAAAATAAGGTTGATGAGAAGGTAATACCCGACGATAATCAATAAAATTTTGCCGTTAAAATAGAGTTCCATTTATGATATCCTTTCTCAACAGTGGTTAACGCATGACATTTCGCCAATCCAAATCGCCTCTATCCAAGGCAAGCAGCAGCACCTCAGCCGTAGCAAGATTGGTTGCCAAGGGGATATTGTGCATATCACACAGGTGCAAAATGGAGTTGACCTCAGATTCATAGGCATGGGGAGAAACGGGATCTCTCAGGAAAATCATCAGGTCGATATCATTATTGATAATCTGCGCACCCATCTGCTGTTCGCCGCCCAGGTGTGCGGAAAGATATTTATGCACCACCAGATTGGCAGCCTCCTCCACCAGACGACCGGTTGTGCCTGTGGCATAGATGTCATGTTTACATAAAATATGTCTGTATGCAATGCAAAGGTTTTCCATCAATTTTTTCTTATTATCATGTGCAATCAAGCCGATATTCATAACAAACCTCCCTCAAATAGCGATTTTGTTTCTTTTTTTCTTATGTTCAGCATCAGACCGATGGCGACCATGTTTGTCCACATGGCACTGCCGCCATAGCTGACGAAGGGTAATGCCATTCCTGTATTCGGCAGGATGCCTGTTGCAACACCGGCGTTTACGAAGGTTTGAAACGCAAACATACCGGCGATGCCCGCAGCAAGCAGTTGGCTGAAGGTATCCCTGGCCGATATTGTAATTACTATACACCGAAAAACGATAAAAAGCAATACGGCGAGAACAAATATGCAGCCCAAAAATCCAAATTCCTCCCCGATGACAGAGAAAATGAAATCATTGTGCGGCTCCGGCAGGTAGCTCAATTGGTTCAGTGTGCCATGGAAAAGACCCTTCCCGAAAAACTGCCCAGAGCCGATGGCGGAGATGGATTTTTCCGTTTGATAATAGAGGCTGGCATCACGGCTGGGATCCACAAAGGAGAGGATACGGTTGAACTGATGCTCCGCAAGGATTTTATCCGTAAAGAGAGGATGCTCCCTGCTTACGTCAAAGAGAATCAATGCGACAATCGGCACCGTGAATACCAAAGCATTGCGGATGATGCGCCAATCCAGACCTGCGATGAAGATTTCAATGCAGAAGATGGCAACCAAAACCAAGCTGGCGGACAGGGCGGGCTGCTTTTGAATGAGCAGCAGCGGAATCCCTGCATAGATGCAGAGAAAGCCGAGGGTCTTTAGGTCGCTGATTTGCTTTTGCCGCTCTGTGATGACCTTTGCCAAGCAGAAAATCATAATGACCTTGGCAAATTCGGAGGGCTGAATTGTCAGAGGGCCGAGGGCAATCCAACGGGTTGCGCCCTTACTTTCCGAGCCGACCAGAAGAACCGTAATCAAAAGCAGAATATTTATGACATAGAGTGGGATGGAGAATTGTGCGAAATGCTCATAATCAATATTGGCGGCAGCCACCATCAGCACCACGCCGATGAGGAAGAACACCGCCTGCTTGATGACATTTTCGGGGCTTTCTCCCAGATTGATGCGGGTGGCACTGGCAATGCTGACCAGACCGAAGAGTGTCAGCAGGAAAACTGCCCCGACCAACCACCAATCCAGATTTTGAAGATATTTTTTGATGTCCATATAAAAAAACTCCTAAGGTAGTATTGTTTTCGAGCCTTTTCTATTGCACCAAGGCCTTGGTTCGATAGAAAAAACCCGAAAAGACCTTCAATGGATTCGGTGCATTTGAAGGTCTTTTGCAAGGGGGAGAGGAAAAATCAATCCTCGTGATTCATCTTACGCATACTCTTGATGGGGATATTCGCATACAGCACGGGAACGGTGCCGTTGTTATCCTCAGACTGCGTTTGTGTGATTTGGATATCCAGCTCATCGGTGTCGATTTCCATATAGTTGGAGATAACCTTAATGATATCCGTTTTCAGCATTTCCAGCACCTGAGAGGAGCAATTCACTCTATCATGCACCAGAACCAGCTTTAATCTATCCTTTGCGACACTGCCGGAGGGCGGTGCCTGTTTTTTGCGGAAAAAGCTAAAGAAATCCATCGTTACACTTCCTTTCTTCGCACAGGCTTATTTATGGAAGAGCTTTTTCAGCTTGTCCATAAAGGTTTCGGGTTCGGGTTCAAAGCTCATCAAGGGAACATCATTACCCAGAAGGCGCTGAACGATATTTCTATAAGCCTGTCCTGCCTTGGAATTTTCGTTCATAACGGCAGGCTCGCCCTTATTGGTTGCAATAACAACGCTTTCGTCATCGGGGACAACGCCCAGAATATCAATGGCAAGAATTTCCTCTACATCCTCGATATTCATCATTTCGCCGCGCTGCACCAAATCAATACGCAGTCGGTTCAGAATGAGGGTGGGGTTTCTCAGCTCATTGGCCTCCAAAAGCCCGATGATACGGTCAGCATCGCGCACAGCGGAAACCTCGGGAGTTGTGACAACAATGGCTCTGTCTGCGCCGGCAATGGCATTTTTAAAGCCCTGCTCAATCCCAGCGGGGCAATCCAGCACGATGAAATCGAAGCCTTCCTCTTTTAAATCATCGCAAAGCTTCTGCATTTGCTCGGGGGAGACTGCATCCTTATCTCTGGTCTGTGCGGCAGGCAGCAGGAACAGCCCATCATAGCGCTTATCCTTAATCAATGCCTGCTTCAGACGGCAGTTACCCTCCACAACATCTACCAAATCATATACGATACGGTTTTCCAAACCCATAACAACGTCCAGATTTCTCAGGCCGATATCTGCGTCTACCAATGCAACCTTTTTGCCCAGTGCTGCAAGACCGCAGCCCAGGTTTGCGCTTGTGGTTGTTTTGCCGACACCGCCCTTGCCGCTGGTGATTACGATTACTTCACTCATTGATGTTCCTCCTAATCTCAGAAGTTTATTTTACGTGTTTGCACAGTTTTTTCGGTAATATCTGATTCCTATTACTATATTAACAAAAATGTAGTGGTTTTGCACTCCTTTTTTTAAGCAAAACAGGAGAACTTTTCCTATGATTCGACAGCGTTTGCGTGGGCTTATGCCAACGCCATCACAAAAATTTGCCCATCCTGCACGAAGGCATATTCGGGGGGCTTGGGGCCTTTTTTGTTTTCCTCTGGGAAGCGGGTGATGATATCGGCAATTCTAAGCTGCACGGGCGCCATATAGATGGCGGCAACGAAGGCATCTGCCATGCCCTTGCAGCCGGCATGCGCCATGCCCTTAAGCTGCCCCAAGATGATGATGTTGCCGCTTGCCTTGATTTCTGCACCGGGGTTGACATCCCCAACGACAATGACACTGCCGTCAAATTCGATTTTCTGCCCGTTACGCAGGGAGCCCTTGTGGAACTTCGCCAGATTAAAGGGAGAAATTTCCTTTTCCAAAAGGTCACTGATTCGCTTTACCTCGTTGTTTTCTGTTTTCACAAAGGTGATTTCCATGGTGGTATATTTTGCGATGATTTTTAAGAGGGTTTCTTCTTCTTCTTCTGTAAAGACACGCCCCTTGAATGCGAGGGAGGTTTTTACGTTATCAAAGAATTTGCCTGCCTCCTCCACCTTTTTTTCAAGCTGTGTGCAAAGGGTTTCAAAGGATACCTCGGGATCAAAGATAACGGTTACGCCATCCTTTGTACCCTTAAAAATCACATAGTTTTCATTATACATACTTTCCCCTCCTGTTGTTATTGTGCCAGAACTGTCTGCATGGTGGTGTTTGTGGGGGTATAATCCAACCCCAAATATTCACGGATGATTGCCTTGGCGACCTCGGGGGCGGGGTTGCCGCTGCCTTCGCCGAAGGGAACCATAACAGTAATGGCAATCTGCGGATCCTCATAGGGTGCGAAGCAGACGAACCAAGTGTGAGAGCTGCGGTTCTTATCCTCCTCGGCAGTGCCTGTTTTTGCTGCCACCTTTACGGGCAGGTCATTGAAGGCCGTGCGGAGTGTGCCGTGGGAACCGTTGGTTACCAGATACATCCCCTGATAAACGGCTTGCAGATTTTCTTCTTTAAAGTTTGTTGTTTTTTCGATGGTTTCCTCCACCTCGGAATGCAAAGTACCGTCTGCATTTTGCACATGATCCACCATGTGCAGCTTATACAGTGTGCCGCCGTTTGCCAAGGTGGAAACATATTTTGTGATCTGTGCCGGAGTGAAGCTGTTGATGGACTGACCGATGGCGGTACGAATGGTGTCGCCGTCTGTCCAACGGGTTTGGCTTGTGGTGGCATCGGGGTTAAAGGTTTTTACCGCCTTTTCCTTATTGGCGGGAGATGCCATGGTCGGCTCATATTCATCCAGTTCCACGCCGGAGGCATGATCCAGACCGAACGCCGACATATATTCATTTAATGTGGTGATGGCCTGCATGCTGTCGCTGTCGTTTCCTGTGCTGCCCAGACGATAGCCCAGCTCATAGAAGAAATAGTTACAGGAAACCTCCAGTGCATGAGAAACATTTACAGGGCCATGCGTACCGCCTGTGTTGGAATAAATCCAGCAGCGTGCATAGGGAACACCGGCATCCTTAAACAGCCCCTTATCCACAATCAGTGTATTGGGGGTGATGGTGCCTGTTTCCAAGCCTGCCAAGGCGGTAATCATCTTGAAGGTGGAGCCGGAGGCCTTTTTCTGCTTCAAGGGACGGTTTACCAAGGGGGTATTGCCATCCTGCAGCAAATCGTTATAGTAGGCATTATTAAAGGTGTTGACCAGCTCGTTATTATCATAGGAAGGATAGGTGACGCTGGCAAGCACCTCGCCTGTGCCGACCTGTGTGACGAAAACAGAGCCGGTGCAGGGATCAAGCCCTGTATCCGCAGGGGACATTTCCCCGTTGCTCAGCTTTTTGATAATCAAAGCGGTGGGGGAGGCGCCGTTTTCGATGGATGCCTTTTCCTCCTCGGTTGCCTGCAGGCTGCCCTGCTCTATCATCATTAAGGTCAATTCCCGCAGGCTGACGGTGCCTTTTTCCAAGCCGTCAATCAAAAATTCCTTTGCGACGGCAACGGCATCATCCTGCTTGGGACTGAAGGACGGGTTTGCCTCCTTCAAACGCAGATAGACCTGCTTTTGCACGCCATCCTCCGCCTGTATCATTTTTTGGGCGGAAATATGGTTGACGTTAATCATGGAGGAGAACAAATCGGTGGTGGAGGCATAGGTTTTGCCGCCGCCCCGCAGCCTACGCAAAACGGAATTGCGCAGCTCGCTTTCCAGTGTGTCATAAGCCGCCTTTTGCAGCTTACTGTCCAGTGTCAGAAAAACATCCTTGCCGGCAACCGGCTCGGTGGAATCAATCACGCTCATGCGGCGGCCTTGGTTATCGACCTCAATCATAACCTTGCCGTCTACGCCGTTCAGCTCTTTTTCATAGAGCTTTTCCATGCCATCCTGCCCGACAATATCTGTCTGGCTATAAAGCGGGTTGCCCTCGGCATCGACCTCATCCTTATAGAGCGCATAATCGCTTTCTGTCATTTGGCGGATATAGCCCAGAATGTGAGAGAAATATACGCCTTCGGGGTAATCCCGCAGGGATACGGTATCAATGACAACATTGGGGAAGGTATCCTGATTTTCCTCGACATACGCCAAGGTTTTATCGGAGATATCTGTTGCAATGGTTACGGTTTGATACTGCTGATAGCGTTTCAGATAGAGGGAATAGCGAATCCCCAGCGTTTCACGCACAAGCTGCTCGGGCAGGCCCTTGGGCAAGCCGAAGAAATCCCGCAGATAATCCAAGGTTTTTACGGAATCATAGCTCAATTCCTTGCCCTTCATCAGCATACTCTGCTTCCAGCTTTTTTCACGGTTGGCATTGCCGTTGAATTGGAAGGCATAGGGTGCATCGGTATCCAAGGGCAGCTCATCATCAATGGTTTCGCCATATTCGGAAAGCTTTCTTGCCAAGGTCAATGCCATCAGATTGCGGTCATCGCTCATGGCTAAGGAAAGATAGGTGCGTTTTTCGGCAAGGGAATAGCTTTTGGGGACATTATATTTTTCATACAAATAGTCCAAGCATTCCGCTGCTGTCATTTTATACTGCTTTTTTTGCAGACCGATGGATGCCTTCCAGCCTTTTTCCTGCTTTTCCTTCTCCTCCTCTGTTCCCTTATAGGTAAAGGAATAGGGGGCGGAGGTGGTAATCGGCAGGGAATCCACCCTTTCATGCCCGTTTTCAAAAAGCCATTCGGTCAGATCCATGGAAAGCGTTTTGCGCTCCGCAGCATTCAGCTCCAGTGTGACACTGCCATCCACCTGCACGCAATAGGCAACGGTGTTGATGGCAAGCGGCCTGCCGTAGCGGTCATAGATGTTTCCGCGGGATGCCGCAACAGGCAGTGTTTTGGAAACGCTTGCGGTGATGGATTCGTCATAATATTCCCCATGGATGATTTGCAGGGAGAACAGACGCAGCACGATAATGGCAAAAAGGACAATCACGCCGCAAAGCATCACAAATATTCGGTTTTTACATAAATCTAAAAAATGCTCAAGATATCGTCTCATCGGTTCCTCCTTAAAGGGAAACAGAGATTTGCCTTAAAAAAGGCGGTATTTATATTTTTCCTTCAGCTCCAGCCATTCGTTAATGCCGAAAAGCACACGATACAGCGGAACGGTTACAATCGTCATATAGACCAACTCTGGCAGCAGCACATGGAAAAGAAAGAAAAGAAGATTTCCTTCGCCATGGAACACGAAGCTCGAAGCATACAAAACTGCCTGATAGAAAATTGTGGCAATGGCACAAAAGATAATCGGCAGGATATAGTTTTCGCGGAAAAAGCTGCGCTGACTGCGCCCGAAAATCAATCCAATCAGAAGATACAGCACAGTATAAAAGCCGATGTAGGTGTGAAAGAACACATCCATCAAAAGCCCTGTGCCTGCGCCCACCAATGCACCCTCCTTACTGCCGCGAAGCAGGGAATAGGAGGTTACAATCAAAAGGGCGGTATTCGGGAAAATCCCTTGGATTGCAAGGTACGGAAACAGCGTGGTTTGCAGGATAAAATTCAGCACAACAATCAAAACGGTAATGAAGATTCTCATTCCGCCACCCCCCTTGTATCCGACGGGGTTGCTTCGGTTGGCTCTGTGGGTTCGGTCGGCTCTGCTGTGACAGTGTCAGCCGTTTTGGTTTTCTTTTTTGTCACAGGGGAACCGGTTTTATCCAGAACCAAAACCGTATCCAAATGCTTTAAATCCACATAAGGCTCAATGACGGCATATTTTGTCAGCCCATTGGTATCGGTTTCGATTTCCAAAACCTTGCCGATGGCAAGCCCTTCGGGATAGATATCGGAAAGGTGGGAGGTTACGATTTCATCCCCGACCATGATTTCCGCATCTCCGTCGATATATTCCATTTTACAAAGGCCACGGTTGGAAAGGGTATAGTTGCCCTTTACCACGCCCAAATCGCCGGTGCGCACACTCATAGCGGGAACGGAGGAACGGTTATCCAAAATGGACTGCGCCTTGGAAAAGGTTGCACCGCTTTCCAAAACCTTGCCGACCAAGCCCTCGGGGGCAATCAGCACCATATTCGCACTAACCTTGCTTTTGGTACCCTTATTGATGGTAAAGCCGTCATACCAAACGCCCGGATCCTTTGCAACCACCCTTGCACCCATGCTGTCATAGGAGGGGTATTTCTGGGCGATTTTCAAAAGAGAGGTCAGACGCTCGTTTTCTGTTTCATAAAGAGTCAGCTTACGGTTTTCATTCGTCAGTGCGGCAATCTGCTGCTTCAGCTCCTCGTTTTCATCCTTCAGCTTTGTTTTATTGCGGGCGGAGGTTACGGTATCGTCTACCCAGCTGCTAATGCCGGTGGTCAAATCCTGAAAGGGTGTGACAACAACACCGATGGCGCTTTCCAGCAGAGTTGCATTCAGCTTAATGCCGCTGGCAATCACAGTAACCAAAACCAAGATTGCAATGCCCATGCCAATGATACGTTTTTTATGTTTTAAGAAAAACTCCTGCAACGTGAAATGCTCCTTTCGGTGTGTTTAAAATCAGAACAATGCTTTTCTGGGGGAGATGAGAACAGATTTCAGCTTATCCACCTGTTCCAGAACCATGCCTGTGCCAAGAGCAACGCAGTTCAAGGGTTCGTTTGCGATATTGACGGGCATACCTGTTTCTGCGGTAATCAGCTGATCCAGACCACGCAGATGTGCGCCGCCGCCTGTCAGCGTAATGCCATATTCCATGATATCGGCAGCCAATTCGGGAGGGGTTGCCTCCAAGGTCTGCTTAATGCTGTTGATGATGGAGCCGACAGGCTCTGCCAAGGCTTCACGGATATGGATGGAGTTGATTTCGATGGTCATAGGCAGGCCGCTGACCAAATCACGCCCACGGATTTCCATTTTTTCCTCTCTTTCCAGAGGATATGCGGAGCCGATGGTGATTTTGATTTCCTCTGCGGTACGGTCGCCGACAGCCAAGGAAAATTCCTTACGGATGTAGTTTACAATGGCACTATCCAAGGCATCCCCTGCCACACGCAAGGAGGTGCTTGTGACAATGCCGCCCAGAGAGATGATGGCAACCTCACTGGTGCCGCCGCCGATATCAACAACCATGCTGCCGGTGGGCTCTGCAACGGGCAGACCTGCACCAATCGCCGCCGCCATGGGCTCTTCAATCAAATAGGTATCCTTTTCCTTGGAGCCTGCGGCAATGGCAGCCTCCAGAACGGCACGCTTTTCGACCTCTGTTACGCCGGAGGGCACACAGATCACGATGCGAGGCTTCGGCCCGAACAAGGAGCGCACATAGGCCTTATTGATGAAATAGCGCAGCATTGCCTGTGTTACGTCAAAATCTGCAATGACACCATCCTTCATGGGACGGATGGCTACGATATTGCCGGGGGTACGCCCAATCATTTCCTTTGCCTCGTTCCCAACGGCAAGCACCTCTCTGGTGTCTGTGTTGATGGCAACAACGGAAGGCTCATTCACAATGATTCCTTTTTCTCTCATATAAACGAGGGTATTGGCGGTACCCAAGTCAATTCCCATATCTTTGGCATTGAACATCATATTCTTTTTACCCCTTTCATTATTGGAAACGCCGCCGTGTGTTCCGACAGGCGTTGGCTTTCTTAAATTTTGTCTTACATTTTATCATACCGCTTTTTCTGCTTCTTTTCAAGGAAAGAGGTGCATTTTTCAGAAAAAAAAGAACACTCCTCCACGAAAAAAAGGAAAGGGCAAAATCAGTTTGCCCCTTAAAAATCGTTACAGCTTTTTATAGATAAAAAATGCCAGAATAATGCCGATGATCCCTGCAATGGTGAAGCGGATGGTCAGCCCGAAGTGCAGTGTCAGCACGCCCAAATCCAGCACAAGCGGAGAGGAAAGCCCAAAGCTGCTGCCATAGGCAAGCCAGCTGAGTGCGGAAACGCCGCTGACGAGATTTGCGATAAAGCCGCCCAAAACCACACCTGCAAGCATGAGCAGCACCAAAATCCAGATGTTTTGCGAGGAACGTCCTCTCATAGAAAATCCTCCTTTGCAGAAAATTCATTTTAACTGATTTAGTATAGCACACTTTTTTGGGAGGGTAAAGCGAACAGATTTAAAAAAAGAGCGAAACGGGTTTTCATATAAAAAAAGACTCCCTGATTTCTCAGAGAGTCTTTGGAATGCAAAAATTATTCAGCCTTGGGAGCTTCTTCAGCCTTAGGTGCTTCAGCCTTGGGAGCTTCTTCTGCCTTGGGAGCAGCAGGAGCAGCCGCAGGAGCAGCAGCGGGAGCCGCAGGCTGTGCAGGTCTCTTACCTGTCAGCACGCCCTTAGGGCATTTGTTTGCACAGATGCCGCAAGCCTTACATTTTGTGTAATCGATAACAGCAAGGTTATCAATGACATGAATTGCATCGAAGGGACAGTTCTTTTCGCAAATCTTACAAGCGATACAACCAACGGAGCAGTTGGGGATTACATTCTTACCCATATCCTTGGAGGAGCACTGTACTTTAACCTTCTTCTTAGCGGGCAGCAGCTCGATGATGTGCTTCGGGCAAGTGGAAACGCATTTGCCGCAGGCAACACATTTATCTTTATCAATCACTGCAACACCGTCAACGATTTCGATTGCGCCGAAGGCACAAGCCTTCTTACAGCTACCCAAGCCCAGACAGCCATAGGAGCAGGATTTTGCACCCTGACCTGCAAGCTGAACAGCCATGTTACAATCGTCAATACCGAAATAATCGTATTTATTTTTTGCTTTATCGCAAGTACCACCGCACTTTACGAAAGCGGCAACGGGCTCTGCAGAGGAAGCTGCAACACCCATGATAGCGCCAACCTTTTCAGCAACTGCTGCACCACCAACGGGGCAAGCATTTACGGGAGCTGTACCGGCAACGATAGCAGATGCGCAACCACCACAGCCGGGGAAGCCGCAGCCACCACAGTTTGCACCGGGCAGACATTCCAAAACCTGACCGATACGAGGGTCCTCTTCAACCTTGAAAACCTCACTCGCAACGCCCAAGCAAGCGCCGAAAACAACGCCCATACCGCCGACACTCAGAACGGGAAATAAAATACTCATTGGATCCATATTCTTTTACCCTCCTCTATTACAGTTTGATCAGACCGGAGAAGCCCAGGAATGCGATAGACATCAGACCAGCTGTGATCAGAGCCATAGGGAAACCATCGAAGGCCTTCGGTGTTTCATTGTCAGCGATTCTTTCACGAATACCGGCGAACAGGATGATTGCCAGAGCGAAGCCGGCAGCACCACCAACTGCGTTCAGAACGGATTCGATGAAGTTGTAGCCCTTCTGCATATTTGTAACGGCTACACCCAATACTGCACAGTTTGTTGTGATCAGGGGCAGGAATACACCCAGAGCCTGATACAGTGCAGGTGCAGATTTTTTCAGGAACATTTCTACGAACTGTACCAAGGATGCGATCAGCAGAATGAACGCAATGTTATACAGGAATGTAATGTGCAGAGGCTCCAGAATCAGGTTGTATACCAACCATGCTGCTGCTGCTGCCAGAGCCATTACGAAGATTACAGCCATGCCCATGCCGGCTGCTGTATCTACCTTCTTGGAAACACCGAGGAAGGGGCAGATACCTAAGAACTGGGACATTACGTAGTTGTTTACGAAAATGCCAGCCAATACTAACAAAATCAGATTCATTTATTTTCCCCTCCTTCTTATGCTTTTTTGTTTCTGAAATGGTTCAGAATAGCCATCAGAATAGCCAGTGTGAAGAAACCACCGGGAGCCATAACGAACAGCAGTGTTCTCGGGAATGCTTCGGGCAGAACTGTTACGTCGAACAGTGTGCCGCTGCCGATGAATTCACGCACCAGACCAAGACAGCCCAGAGCGATGGTGAAACCAAGACCCATACCGATACCATCGAATGCGGAAGCAACGGGACCATTTTTGGAAGCGAATGCTTCGGCACGCGCCAGAATCAGACAGTTTACTACGATCAGTGGAATGTACAGACCCAAGGATGCGTTCAGTGCAGGCAGATAAGCCTTCAGCAAGAACTCGATGATTGTTACGAATGTAGCAATAACAACGATGAAGCAAGGGATACGTACTGTATCGGGGATTACTTTTCTCAGCAGAGAGATAAACAGGTTCGCAAAAATCAGTACTGCTGTTGTGGAAAGGCCCATGCCGATACCATTGATAGCGGAAGATGTAACCGCCAGAGTAGGACACATACCAATAACCTGAACGAATGTAGGGTTTTCATTGATAATGCCGTTTTTGATAATTTTAATAGGGTTAGCCATCAATAAGCACCTCCATTCGCTGCGACCCAATCCAGAGCATCCTGCGCACCGACACAAACTGCTCTGGAAGTGATTGTTGCACTTGTGATGGGAACGATTTCGCCGCCATCCTTTGTTACGAGAACAGAACCGGACTTGCCTGTGAACTGTTCATAGAAGGAAGGATCGGTTGCTTTTGCACCCAGACCTGCTGTTTCGGAGTGACCTGTTACACGCAGACCTGTGATTGTGCCGTCAGCATCGACACCAACCATTGTTTTTACAGCGCCGCCGAAGCCGCCGGGCTCTGTTGTGATAACGAAACCACCGTTATCGCCTTTGTATACTGCTGTGATTGTGCCTGTCAGATCGGCATCCAGCAGTTCAAAGGAGGATGCATCGGGCATAACTGCCTGCATACCTTCATTCAGGGATTTTTCATTCTGTGCAGCGATAGGAGCAGCGGTTACTTCGGATACAACACCCAGAATACCGGCTGCGATAGCGGAGATAAGCAACAGAACGATCGCGGGTTTAACTACTGCTTTAGAGTCCATGCTTATTTCGCCTCCTTTGTTTTAGGCAGTGCACCGAAGATTGTAGGTTCTGTGAATCTTTCAATCAGAGGTACACAGCAGTTCATAATCAAGATAGAGTAGGATACGCCTTCAGGGTAACCGCCGAAGGTACGAATCAGATATGTCAAAAGACCTGCGCCGACAGCGAAGATAATCTGACCCTTGGGGGTTACGGGAGAAGAAGCGTAGTCAGTTGCCATGAAGATACCGCCCAGCATAACACCGCCGGCGAAGATTTCCTGTACGGGCATACGCATACCGTGTCTGCCGATTACTGCGAACAGAATGAATACGGTTGCGATGTAGATTACGGGAATCTTCCAGCTGATTACATGTCTGTAAAGCAGGTAGATACCGCCGATAATCAGAGCGATTGCACAGGTTTCACCGATGGTACCGCCAACCTGACCAAGCACCAGCTCCTTCAGGGAAGCATCCAGCGCACCGTTTTTCAGCTGTGCCAGAGGTGTTGCGTATGTAGCAGCATCTGCTGCAAGACCGTTGGGAACAACCCATGTGGTCATTTCTGTGGGGTAGGAAGCCAACAGGAACGCACGACCTGCCAAAGCAGGGTTGATGAAGTTCTGGCCCAGACCGCCAAACAGTTGTTTTGCAAAGATGATGGCAAATGCACTACCTACGATTGCAACCCAAACGGGAGCGGATGCAGGAAGGTTCATTGCCAGTAACAGACCGGTTACAACTGCGGACAGGTCGTTGATTGTAACAGGTTTTTTTGTGATTTTTTCATACAGCCATTCAAAGAAAACAGCAGAAATGATTGCAGCTACAATCAGAATCAGTGCTCTCAGGCCGAAATAATAGATACCCGCTGCTGTTGCAGGAACCAGAGCGATGATAACATCACGCATGATGCTCTGGATGGATTCTTTGGAACGCACATGAGGGGTACCGGATACTACAAAATTAGCCATTGTTTATTCTCCCCCTTCTTATTTCTTTTCCTCAGCGGCTTTTTTCTCAGCCTCTGCTTTTGCTCTTGCTGCTGCAGCGGCTGCTGCCTTCTTGCCTGCTTCGATTTTCTTTGTTGCTCTGATGGACTGCGCCAACTGACGCTTTGCAGGACATTCGTAGGAACAGGAACCACATTCGATACAATCCAGACCGTGATGCTTTACGAAGCCTTCGCCGTCGCCCTTGATTGCAAAGGCATTCAGCATGAAGGGCATCAGGCCCATAGGGCAATGCTCAACGCACTTACCGCAGCGGATGCAGTTTCTTTCTTCGGGAATGTATGCCTCGTCCTTTGTGAAGCACAGCAGACCGGAGGTTGTCTTAACGGAAGCAACATCCAGTGTATACAGTGTGGGGCCCATCATGGGACCGCCGGCAATCAGTTTTACGGGAGGGTTTTCTTCATTGAAGCCGCCGATTTCGTCTACCAAATCTCTCAGTGTCATACCGATTCTGATTTTGTAGTTGCCGGGGTTCTTGATGCCCTTACCGGAAACTGTAACAATTCTTCTCATCAAAGGTCTGCCCTTGCAGATTGCTCTTTCGATTGCAACAACGGTATCTACGTTGTCTACGATACAGCCTGCGGATGCGGGCAGGGCACCGGATTTAACTTCTCTCTTTGTGATAGCGTAAATCAGGTGTTTTTCGGAGCCCTGAGGGAACTTTGTTACCAGAGGCTGAACTGTGATGTTATCAATGCCTTCGCACGCCTTCTGCATGGAAGCGATTGCTTCGGGCTTGTTCATTTCGATACCGATTACGCCCTTTGCATTGGGATGCAGTTTCAGCATAATCTGTAAACCTCTTACGATTCTTTCGGGTTCCTCCAGCATCAGGCGGTAGTCACAAGTGAGGTAGGGCTCACATTCAGCCGCATTGATGAGGATGTGATCGATGGGTGTATCCTTGGGAGGGTTCAGTTTTACATGTGTAGGGAAACCTGCACCACCCAGACCAACAACGCCGGCATTTTTGATTGCTGCCAGAATTTCATCGTTTGTCATGGTTGTGTAATCCTTACCTTCGTTGAGACCTTCGATCTCTTCCATTTTGCCATCGTTTTTCACAACGATAGACTTTACCATTGCACCGCCGGGTACGAGCATAGGTCTGATGTCTACAACTTCGCCGGAAACAGAAGCGAAGATAGGAGAAGACATGAATGCACCGGACTCAGCGATTTTCTGTCCTACCTTTACATGATCCCCAACAGCTACCAGTGGATCACAAGGAGCACCGATGTGCTGGCTCATAGGATAGAACAACTCAGAGTTTTCTTTGGGCATAATCACCTTGATGGGCTGGTCTTTTGCCAGTTCTTTCCCATCAGGAGGATGTACACCACGTTTGAACGTTAAAGCTTGCATATTATCCCCCTCTGTTCAAATTTGTCGTGCGCCAGGGATGGCGCTGGTTTAAAGTTATACTTTTATAAAAAAATAACTATATATAACAGCAATATTTTAATACAAAAATAAGAATTTCTCAATCATTTTACAGAAAAAAAGCGAAAAAACTTTTTTTAAAAAGAATTTTTCACCTGCTGCTTTAAAAAAAGAACCCTTCTTCCACAAAATAAATGTCGAAATCTGATCTTTGCGCTATAATATTGCGGAGACACCCGCAAAACAAAAATAATTTGTATGCGAATGAATCATCTCATATAGTTTACACTTATTATCTATAAAAGTAAATGTTAATTTATTACCATAATCTTCGCCGGTTTTGGTGGATTTTTTAGGGATTTTTAAACAAAGAGGTGGGATTTTGGACAGTTTTATGATAAAATAATTGCAAATGGAGGACAAAAGAGGTGGGATTTTTATGGAACTGTCGCTTCAGATGCAGCAAAAACAAATTTTATCACAAAGAATGCAGCAGTCTGTGGAGATTTTGCAGATGAACACGGTTACCCTTTCGGAATATATCAGAGAATTTGCGGAGGAGAATCCCCTTGTGGAGTGGAACGAGGAGGAGACACCCTTGCGGGAGGAGAAGGATGCCCTGCTGCAAAGGCTGGAATGGCTTGAGGAGGCGGATGAGCAGAACCGTGGGCTTTACCGCATGGAGCATGAGCAGGAGGAGAGCGAGCGGGAGAACAGCGCCTTTGGCAAGAAGGAGGGGCAGAGCCTGCGGGAATTTTTGCTGTTTCAAATCAATACACAGGAGATTCCGGCGGGGCATAAGGCTGTTTTGCGTTTTTTGGCGGAAAGCACAGCCGAAAGCGGCTATTTGGAGAAGGATGCCATTGAAATGATGATGGAAAAATATCCGATGAAAAAATCCACTGCCGCAAGAATTTTGACGGAGTTTCAAGCATTGGAGCCTTCCGGTGTGGGTGCGAGGGATTTGCGGGAATGTCTGCTCATTCAGCTGAAGCGGAAAAACGCCTCTGCCCTTTCTGTGAAGGTCACAAGAAATTATTTGGATGAGCTGGCGAAAAACCGTCTTTCCTATATTGCGAAGGCAGAAAAGGTTTCCATGGAACGACTGATGCGTGCGCTGGAGGAAATCCGTTCCTGTCAGCCCAAGCCCGGCAGTGGCTTTGTGGGGGAGGGGAACGTGGAATATGTTGTGCCGGATGTGCTGGTGGAGCGCAGAGGCGAGGAGCTGATTGTGACCACAAACCGCACAGGGATGCCCCGTCTGCACATCAGCCACAGCTATGTGAAGCTGCTCAGAGAAAAAGCCGATGCGCAGACGGAGGAATACATCTCAGAGCAGCTTAAGCGGGCAGAATGGGCCTTGCAGTGCATTACGAAAAGAGAAAGCACATTGCAGCAGGTGGTGGAGGCGATTGTGCAAAGACAGCGTCGGTTTTTCCTGGAGCCGCAGGGACAACTTGTGCCGCTGCGTTTGGTGGATATTGCGGAGCAGCTGGATATCCATGAGTCTACGGTCAGCCGTGCGGTGAAGGAAAAATATTTGCAGTGCGAGAGAGGGGTGTTCCCCCTGCACACCTTCTTTTCTAAGGCGATGACGAGTGCGGAAGCGGGGACGGATGTTTCTGCGGACAGCATTAAAAACCGCCTGTGTGCTATCATTGAGGATGAGGACAAAGCAAAGCCCTTGAGCGACAGAGAGCTGACAGAGCGGCTAATGGCAGAGGGGATACAGATTTCCCGCCGTACCGTTGCAAAGTACAGAGAGGCCATTGGGATTGCAGGCGCCTCCGGACGAAAGCAATACGGCGAGAGGGAATAAGGTTTTTCAGAGAAATTCGGAGTATCAAGGATTTTGGAGTATATAATATGGTAGAAAT
The DNA here is from genome assembly GCF_934277605.1 of uncultured Anaerotignum sp. Classification (GTDB taxonomy): domain Bacteria; phylum Bacillota; class Clostridia; order Lachnospirales; family Anaerotignaceae; genus Anaerotignum_A. The sequence goes on along the minus strand of NZ_CAKQVD010000017.1, from coordinate 8,363 downwards.
TTTTTCACTGCATTTGGACAAAACGGGAGAGACACCCTTATATCAGCAGCTTGCGGAGGGCATTGAGGGGCTGATTACAGAGGGCGTTTTGCTTGCCAACAGTAAGCTGCCGCCCATTCGGAAAACGGCGGAGCATTTCGGTGTCAATTCCGTTACCGTTGTCAATGCGTATAAATATTTAGAGAAAAAACAGTTGGTCTATTCCCGTGTGGGCAGCGGCACATTTGTTTCGCCCTTGCCTGTGGAGCATATCCCCGAGCCTGTGGCAAAGCGGAACCTGCGCTCCTTTGAAAGTGAGCTTTCCATGGAAAATGCCATCAATTTTACAAGCACCTCTCTGCCGCATGAGATGTTTCCCGTGGATGCCTTCAAGAAGGCGTTTAATGAGGTTTTGGATCGGGAGAAGGGCGGCGCCTTTCGTTATATGGACAGCATGGGCTATGAGCCGCTGCGCCGTCAGCTTTGCCATTATTTGATGAATTTCGGCATTAAGACCTCCTTGGAAACGGTGCAGGTGATTTCGGGCGCACAGCAGGGGGTTGATATTATTTCAAAGGCCATGCTGCGCTACGGGGATGTGGTGTTTGTGGAAAGGCCGACCTTTTACGGTGCGGCGGGGGCATTTTTGTCCCGTGGGGGCAAGCTGGTGGAAATCCCTTTGGAGAAGGACGGCATGGATTTGACGATTCTGGAAAATTTCCTGAAGCTGTATCATCCCAGATTTATTTATATGATGGCGTATTATCAAACGCCGACAGGGATTTCCTATTCCATGGAGAAAAAGCGCTGCTTGCTTGAGCTGGCGGAAAAATATGACACCTATATCATTGAGGAGGACGATTTTTACGATTTCCATTACGGCAAGGAGCCGATTGTTCCCTTGAAGGCGTTGGATTATAAAAATCGTGTGATTTATATTAAAAGCTTTTCCAAGATTCTGATGCCGGGACTGCGTATGGGGCTTTTGGTTTTGCCGAAAAAAATTCAGCAGGCTGTGATGGAGGCAAAATATACAACGGATATTTCCACATCTGGCTTTATCCAGAGGGCATTGGAATATTACCTCAGAGAATTTGGCTGGGGCGAGCATGCGGCACAGGCCAGACGCTATGGCGGGGAGAAATACCGCAAAATGCTTTCTGCCGCAAGGAAATATCTTTCCGGCGTGGCGAAATACGGACAGCCAAACGGCGGCGTGAGTCTTTGGGTGGAGCTGCCCGAGGGCGTGGGTGCGGAGGCATTTTGCAGCCGTATGCTGGAAAAGAACGTCATTCTGACACCCGGCAGCCAATATGACATCAGCGGAGAGGAGAACCGCCACATCCGCTTGTGCTTTATGAATTTGAGCGATGACAAGATTGAGGTGGGGCTGAAACGCATTGGAGATACGATTCGTGCCATGTTGGACGAAAAAATTTCCGCACTGCCTTGACAAACGCTTTTTCAATGCCTATAATCAAATCATTATTAGTAAAAACGAAAAAGGCCAAGAAAAGAAGGAGTACATCCCCGGCGGGACTTTCAGAGAGAGGCAGATGGTGGAAAAGCCTCAGCAGCGCAGGATGGAAGCAGTCTTTTCGGTTTTCCGAGAGGGAACCGGCTCCGCAGTGGAAAAAAAGAGTATATTGCGGCGTAAATCGGCGTTAACGGTTTTGAGTGACGGCCACAAGGTCGTAACAAGGGTGGTACCACGGTCAATTCGTCCCTGTTCTTCGGAACAGGGATTTTTTTATGGCAGCAGCCCTTTTGCGACGAAAAGCGGATAAAATCTATTTTAAGGAGGAAATAATATGAAAAATCTCGGTGTAAACGAAATCAGAGAGCTGTTTTTGCAGTTTTTTGAATCGAAAGACCATTTGCGTCTGAAATCCTTTTCCGTCGTTCCTCGCAACGACAAGAGCCTGCTGTTGATTAACTCCGGCATGGCACCCATGAAGGCATACTTCACAGGGCAGGAAACACCCCCCAGAGAGCGTGTGACAACCTGTCAGAAATGTATCCGTACCGGTGATATTGACAATGTCGGCAAGACGGCACGCCACGGCACATTTTTTGAAATGCTGGGGAACTTCTCCTTCGGGGATTATTTTAAGAACGAAATCATCCCTTGGTCTTGGGAATTTGTTACAAAGTGGCTGGAAATTCCGGAGGATAAGCTGTATGTAACCATCTATGAGGAGGATGAGGAAACAGGCAAAATCTGGCATGAAAAGGTTGGTCTGCCTTGGGAGAGAATCAAAAAGCTGGGCAAGGAGGACAACTTCTGGCAGCATGGCACAGGCCCCTGCGGCCCCTGTACCGAAATTTATTATGACCGCGGCCCCGCATACGGCTGCAACAGCCCTACCTGCGGCGTTGGCTGTGATTGCGACAGATATATGGAATTTTGGAATCTGGTTTTGACACAGTTTGATGCGCATGAGGACGGCACCTATACGGAGCTGGAGCATAAAAACGTGGACACCGGCATGGGCTTGGAGCGTATGGCAACCATCATGCAGGGTGTGGATTCCATTTTCGATGTGGATACCGTAAAATTTATTCGTGATGCGGTTTGCGAAAGGGCAGGCGTGGCTTACGGCAAGGAGCATAAGATTGATGTTTCTGTGCGTATCATCACAGACCACATCCGTTCCGTAACCATTATGACGGCGGACGGTGTTTTGCCCTCCAATGAGGGCCGTGGCTATGTGCTGAGACGACTGCTGAGAAGAGCGGCACGCCATGGCAAGCTGTTGGGGATTCAGGGCGAATTTTTGGCAGAGCTTTCCAAGGCTGTGATTCATTGCAGCGGTGAGGCCTATCCCGAATTGGTGGATAAGCAGGATTATATCTTCAAGATTTTGTCCTTGGAGGAAAACAGCTTCTATAAAACCATTGATAAGGGCATGGAAATTTTGAAGGAGGACATGGAGGAAATGAAGGCCGCAGGCGAAAGCGTGATGAGCGGCGAAAAATCCTTCCGTTTGTACGATACCTATGGCTTCCCTGTGGACTTGACTAAGGAAATCCTGGAGGAAGCGGGGATGCGTGTGGATGAGGATGCCTTTGCGGCAGAAATGCAGGCACAGAAGGAGCGTGCCCGTAAGGCAAGAGGGGACGCAGGCTACATGGGCGCTGCGGTAACCGTATATGATGAGCTGCCTACGGATTTGGAAACAGCCTTTGCGGGCTATGATGTGGATACGGTTGCAGATGCGAAAATTGTTGCACTGGTGGCAAATGATGCAGTGGCAGACGGCGCACAGGCAGAGGATTCGGTTGTGGTATTCCTCGACAGAACCCCCTTCTACGCAGAAAGCGGCGGACAGGTGGGCGACCATGGCACCATCAAGACTGCAAACGGCGTGGTTAAGGTTACAAACTGCGTGAAGGTAATCGGCGGCAAGATTGCACATCAGGGCGTGGTGGAGGAAGGCTCTGTTACCGTTGGGGACACAGCCTGCGCAGAAATCGACACCAAGCACAGAATGGCATCCGCAAGAAACCACTCCGCAACCCACCTGCTGCAGAAGGCACTGAGAACGGTTCTGGGGACACACGTTGAGCAGTCCGGCTCCTATGTCAGCGCAGAAAGACTGCGTTTCGACTTTACGCATTTTGCGGCCATGACACAGGAGGAAATCAAAGAGGTGGAAAGACTGGTCAATGAAGCAATCTTCGCAAGCTATCCCATTGTTGCGGAGGAAATGAGCATTGATGCGGCAAGAGAAAAGGGTGCAATGGCACTGTTTGGCGAAAAATACGGCGATATTGTGCGTGTGGTTGATATGGGCGGCTACAGCGTTGAGCTTTGCGGCGGCGCACATCTGAAAAACACAGCACAGGTTGGCTCCTTTAAAATTGTTTCCGAAAACGGCGTTGCCGCAGGCGTGAGACGTATTGAGGCACTGACGGGCGAGGGCGCACTGCTGCATTATCAGGCGCAGGAGGATGAGGTGCGTGCATTGGCACAGATGGTAAAAGCCTCTCCCGATAAGCTGGTGGCAAGAGTGGAGCAGCTTTTGGCAGAGCAGAAGGAGCTTTCCAAGGAATTGGAGAAGCTGAAAGCAAAAATGGCAGGCGGCGCTGCGGATGAAATGCTGAGCAAAAAGACAGACATCAACGGCGTGGCAGTTCTGGCGGCAGAAGTGAAGGATATGGATGCAAATGCAATGCGTACCTTGGGCGACCAGCTCAAGAATAAGCTGGGCAGCGGTATTATTGTTTTGGCAGGTGCGGCAGGCGGCAAGGTTAGCCTGATGGCAATGGCAACCGATGATGCTGTGAAGAAGGGCGCACATGCAGGCAATATCATCAAGGCGGCAGCGGCAGTTTGCGGCGGCGGCGGCGGTGGCCGTCCCAATATGGCGCAGGCAGGCGGTAAGGATGCCTCCAAGATTGGCGAAGCATTGGAGAAAGCAAAAGCAGTTGTTGCGGAGCAGCTTCAGTAAAAGGATTGAGAATGAAAAAAGGTATCTTTGCATTGCAGAGATACCTTTTTTCTATATGCTTAGAAGGGATTTATGGTTTGGGTTAGTTAATCACGAAATCCTGGATACCCATGTAGCCGGGGGCGATGGAGTATTCGGGGAAGGAGATGACAACCTTGCCGTCCTCGTTCAGATAGAAGGCGGTTGTTGCATCAACGGTTTCAAATTTGCCCATGGAATCTGCCTCATCTGTGCTGACACCATAGCCGAAGAACATTGCATTTGCATCCGCAGCCATTCTATCCTGAATCTGCTGCACAATGCTCTTGTTGCAGATGGAAACATAATCATCGCCCAGAAGGTCCTTCAGTGTCAGATCCTTATCATCCTTCAGATTGATGTTATAGTAGGTGTGTTCCTCATCAGCGGATACCCAGCTGCGTGCGGTGGTTACTTCCAGAGAAAGAATGTCGCCCTTGAGGCATTTTACATTGTAATCAATATACAAATCCATGGTACGATCTGCCCATTCCTCCTTTGTGCCGCCTGTTTGGAAGAAGGCTTCCTTATATTCTGCCATATCCTTCTTTGCCTGTGCTTCATAATCAGCAGTGAGCTGCTGGATGCGAGCATTTACCTTTGCGGGCAGCTCTTTGCCGTTTGCACCCTTCACAACCGGCACGTTTACATGAAGCTGCACATCGCCCTCTGTGCCTTCAAAGGAGCGGAAGGTCAAAACCTGTGCAAGCTGACCGACAACGGGCACCTGACTCATGTTCTGTGCAAAGGCGGGGCTTGCGTTCAAGCCGATGGTGCCTGCCACCAGAACAGCGGCGGCGGCTGCCACACAGCCCTTCCATACAGGGCGATATGATTTTTTGCTTTCGGATTGTTTGTTGTTTTCGTATTTCATTTTTAAGTCCTCCTTATTTTGGGCTGCAATCGTCTGGTTGACCATTTCGTTCAGCTTTTCGGGAATTTCAATGGATTCATAGGTTTTTTTGCCATTTTCGAGATTCATTGTTCTGCCTCCTTCAAAATCTGCTTTAGCTTTTTTAAGGCACTGTATAGGCGTGTCTTTACAGTGCTGAGGGGGGTATCGGTAATTTTCGCAATCTGCTTGAGCGTCAAATCCTCATAATAATGAAGAATGATGACGGTTTTCATTGGCTCTGCAAGCTGCATTACTGCGGCGTGGGTTTGCCTATCTTCATCAAAGGCCGGCTCCTGATAGGTCAGGGCTTCGGTATGCTCCTCCTCGAGAGGAATTTCCCGTTTCTGTTTACGAAGATATTGCAGGGCTTCATTGACGAGGATGCGATAGAACCAAGTTTTGAGTGCGAGGGGATTTTTCAGCCCGAAGCAACCCTCCAAGGCATGACAGATGGCGTTTTGGACAACATCCAATGCCGCCTGCTCCTCCTGCACATAGCTGTATGCCAGACGATAAAATTTGTTTTGATTTTCTGTAATATACGTTACGGTGCAGTCATAGATGTCCTGCATGGGTGGTACCTCCTTGTAGCTTTCCGGTCAGCTTGAAAACCTTTTCTTTTGTTTTCTGTCTTATAGATGTATTGTAGTACGAAAAAGTTTGGAAAGTTTGAAATTTTTTTTAATTTTTTAAAAAAATACAAAAAAACACCGTATCGGATTGAACCGATACGGTGAAAATGCTTTCAAAAAAGATTAGTTTAATTCGTTATCCTTCTTGCTCAGAGAAAGACCCTTTGCGGAGGAGGGCATGAGCTTGCCGATGATGCCGCCGATGATGGCAGGAACCACCCAGCCGCACTGGAAGGAGCCCAGAGGCAGCATTTTTACAAAGTCCAGAGGCAGACCAAAGCCGCAAAGCACATCTGCTGCACTTGCAATCAGAGCAAATGCTGCTGCGAAAAGATAAATGTTGTTGTTTTTGATGCGTGCGCTGAAGAAGTTCAGAACAATCATAACCAGAACAACGGGGTACAGCAGGCTCAGGATGGGAGCAGCAATGCTGATGATGGTGGAGATACCAAAGTTGGATACCACATAGCTGAAGGCAACGGTCAGAAGAACAACCTTTGTATAGGAAAGCTTGCCGTTTGTCAGGCCTTCAAAATAGGAGGCGCAGGAGGAAACCAGACCGATTGCTGTGGTTAAGCAAGCGAAGAATACGATGATTGCCAGAACCAATACGCCATAGCTACCGATCAGGGACTGTGTGATTGCAACCACCAGACCTGTCTGATTATAGCCTTCAAAGCCGCCTGCGGATGTGGTTGCACCCAAAAATGCCAGACCGCCATAGATTACGAACAGAGCAACTGCCGCAAAGATGCTGGACTTGATTACAACATTCATTGTATCCTTTGTTTCTGTGTAGCCCTTATCCTTTGCTGCGGAGATAATAATGATAACAAATACGATGGAGGCCAGAACGTCCATGGTCTGATAGCCTGCCATAATGCCTTCCTTGATTGTGTCAAAATCCGTAACGGCACTGATTTCGCCGATGGGGTGGATGATACCCAGAATAATCATTGCCAACAGGCAGGCAACCAACACAGGTGTCAGATACTTACCGATTACGTCAACTACGCCGGAGGGGCGAATGGTAAACAGCAGAACCAGACCGAAGAAAACTGCGCCGAACATCCAGCTGTTGACTTTGGGGAAAATCGGCATAACACCCATTTCAAAGGTGGTTGCTGCGGTACGGGGGATTGCCAAGAAGGGCCCGATGCACAAAACAATCAAGGAATTGATGATAACGGAAGGAACTGTGCCGAGCTTTTTGGTTACACCCTGAATGGAAACATCACCGCTGCGAATCATGGAAAGAATGGCAACCAATGCCAGACCAACGTCTGCGATGAAGAAGCACATGAAGCCGATGAACCATTCCTTACCTGCATTTGTGCCGAGGTGAGGGGGGAAAATCAGGTTTCCGGCACCGAAGAACATTGCGAACAGTGCCAGACCGATTACGGCAATGTCCTGAAAACTTGTTTTTTTTCTCATAATTTGTAAACGCCTCCTAAAAATCTCTCTTTTTACATAAATTGACACCAAGAACGCTCTTGTCTGTCTTCCGATAAATATTATGCACGAAAAATCTCATTTGAGCAAATGGCTGAAAAATAGTTTAGCGAAACGAAAAGGGGCGTTTATCGTAGTTAAAGTGAAAAAATTGAAGAAAAATTAAGTATTTTGATAAAAAAATGAGAAAAATCACAAAATTTCATAAAATATCTTATTATGATGAAATTGACATAATGCGAATAGGGAAGGGCGAGAATTTTTGATTGAAAGAAAGATTATCGACGGATTCGATAAATTTAAACAAGAACTAAAGATAATCTTTATGCGATTTAGTTATAAAAATGTAGATTTTTGCGGTTTTATCTGGTATAATGATGAACAATAAAAAACTTTCTTAAATGTATAAATATGGAAATAATATAGTGAGGAGAAACTTTTTTGAAAAAATGGCGGTAAAATAGAGAAAAATCCATTGTGTTTTTTTCAGAACAGTTGTGCTGAGGGGAAACAAAGCTTCGCAGGCGTGACCTGCATATAAAGTTTCCATAAAAAACCAAAGAGATTTGCGAGGAACACTTTTTTTATTGGATACTTTATACTATAATGGAACGCAGCGGAACAGAGGATTCCCTTTGAATGAGAAGAAAGAGATTATTATTTTACAGTATACATGAGTAGGTGAGAGCGATGAAAGAAATCAGTATGCACGTTGGGCAGAGGATTCGCCTGTATCGGAAAACGAAAAATCTGACCATTGAAACCTTCGCAGGCATGATTCAGAAGAGCAAGGCAACGGTTTCCAAATACGAAAACGGCGATATTTCCATTGATATTGAAACCCTCTTTACGATTGCACAGGCCTTGGGCGTTTCTGTCAATCAGCTGATTGATTATGAAGAAATCAGCGTGGAAGGAGACGCAGAGGGC